>CAJCCF010000516.1 GCA_903960845.1 uncultured Verrucomicrobiota bacterium
CCTATCAGGACATCCTGGACCGCTCCGCGATTCTCGCCGCAGCATTGTTGGGTGATGCGGATGACTTGAAGGAATCACGCGTGGCCCTGCTGGTGCCGGCTGGCTTTGAATACGCCGCCACCCAGTGGGCGATCTGGCGCGCAGGCGGCATCAAGGTGCCGATTTGCTTGTCAGCGACGGAACCGGAATGGGAATACGCACTGACGGATTCAGGCGCGAGTGCCGTCATGGCCGATGCAGCGATGGGCGCGAAGATCGCGCCGCTTTGCAACCGCCTTGGCGTGCGTCTGGTGAACATCGACGCGATCACCGCCGTGCCGGCAAAGACGCTTCCAGACATCACGCCTGAGAGAAACGCGATGATCCTCTACACCAGCGGCACCACGAGCAAACCCAAGGGCGTGGTGAAGACACACGCGAACATTCAGGCGCAGATCGAGAGCCTCGTGCAGGCCTGGGAATGGAGCGCGGCTGATCGCATCCCGCTGTTTTTGCCGATGCATCACATCCACGGCATCATCAATGTGACCTGCTGCGCGCTCTGGTCCGGCGCGACGGTCGAGTCATTCGCGCGCTTTGATTTGAGCGCGATTCTCGAGCGTGTGCGCGCGGATGCCTACACCGTTTTCATGGCAGTGCCGACGATCTACGTAAAACTCATCCAGGCATTGGAATCGGCGTCGCCGGAGAACCGCCAGGCCATCGTCGCGGGCTTTGCGCGGATGCGGCTGATGGTTTCAGGATCGGCGGCACTGCCCGCCAGCGTGCACGAGCATTGGACGGCCTTGACCGGACAGAAACTGCTCGAGCGCTACGGCATGACTGAGATCGGCATGGCCATCTCAAATCCCTATCACGGTGAAAGACGTCCCGGAGCCGTGGGCAAAGCGCTGCCCGGCGTGGAAGTGCGCCTCAAGTCCGAATCAGGAGCCATCGTCACCGGCGAGGATGAACCCGGTGAGATCCAGGTGCGCGGGCCGGGTGTGTTCCGAGCGTATTGGAACCGCCCTGAAGCCAGCGCAGAAACCTTCGACGATGATTGGTTCCGCACCGGCGACATGGCCGTGCTGGAGCGCGGCTATTACCGCATCATGGGCCGCCTCTCCGTGGACATCATCAAGAGCGGCGGCTACAAACTCTCCGCACTCGAAATCGAAGCCGCACTGCTGGAGCATCCGCACATTCTCGAATGCGCCGTCATCGGCCTGCCCGACGACACCTGGGGTGAGGCTGTCAGCGCGGCCGTGGTGCTGAAAGAGAACACCACCCTCGATCTCGCCACCCTGCGTGAATGGTGCAAGGAAAGACTCTCCGTGTACAAGGTCCCGCAGCGTCTGCTGGTCGTGAATGAACTGCCACGCAATGCGATGGGCAAGGTCACCAAGCCGGCAGTCCGGACCCTGTTTTAAGCCTGGCTTTCCATTGCATGCTTCGACCGCGCCTCTTCTCCCTCATTGCCGCGATCCTCGGCTTTGGTTCAATGCTGATCCACGCGGCGGATCCCGCGAAACTGGTGCTCGCTCATTACATGCCGTGGTATGGCACCAAGCAGGTGAGCGGGAAGTGGGGCTGGCATTGGACGATGGATCATTTCGATCCTGATCGCGTGTTGTGGAAGGGTGACCGCGAGGCCGCGTCGCACGACTATCCACTGATCGGTCTTTATGATTCCGGCGACGATCAGGCGCTGGAGTGCCAGGTGCTGCTAATGAAACTGGCCGGGCTGGATGGTGTGGTCATCGACTGGTATGGCACCAAGCCCTTCAACGACTATGCGGTGAACCATCGCAACACGATGAAGCTGATTCCATGGCTGAAGAAAGCCGGGCTTCACTTCGCCATTTGCTATGAGGATCAGGCCATCGGTCAGATGATTCAGGGCAAGGCGCTCACCGCGGATGAAGCCGTGAAACAAGGCACGCTTGATCTTCAATGGGCCGGCGAGCATTGGTTCAACGACGAAGCCTACGTGAAGCAGGACGGGCGGCCGGTGATGCTGGTGTTTGGCCCGCAGTATTTCAAACGCGGCCAATGGGACGCGATGCGCGCCGCCGTGGCATCGAAGCCACTCATCTTTGCCCTGCCGCATCTCGCCAAGGAGCATGGCGCAGACGGCATCTATGGCTGGCCGCCCGTGGAGGGTGGGAAAACGCTGTCTCCCGCGAAATGGCATCAGGAACTCGACTCACTCTATGCTCGCGGCAAGGCGGGTGAACCGGTGATCGCCACCGTGTTCCCGGGTTTCAAGGACATCTACAAACAGGCGGGCGTGCATGACAGCTATGGCAGCATCGCCCCACGCGATGGAGCAACGCTGACCGAGTCACTCGACCTGGCGCTGAAGAGCAACTCCAGGATCATTCAAATCGCGACCTGGAACGACTACGGGGAGGGCACAATGATCGAACCCACGCGCAACAACGGCTATCGTTACCTGGAGAAGCTTCAAGCGACGCAAAAGGCCGCGAAGCGATTGAGCGTGACTGATCTGCGCCTGCCAGTGATGCTTTATCAGCTGCGCAAACGAAGTGCCGGCGATGCCGAAATCACCGGCGATCTCGATCGGGCCGCCGACCTGCTGTTTGCCTCCAAATGCCTCGAAGCCGAAGCCTTGCTGGCAAAGGCCGGCATCAAGCTCGGCCAGCGTCACGCCGTCTTTGCCGACGCTCCCGGTGAGACTGATGAGAATTACCGCCTCATCACTGAAGTGCTCTATCGAGACGGCCGGGGCATCACCGACGCCATGCAGCAGCGCTGCCGGCTCGACCTCTATCTTCCGGTCAGGAAACCATTCACCACCGTCGTGTGGTTTCACGGCGGCGGCCTCACTGCAGGCGAACGCTCCATCCCCATGCCGCTACGCAACAAGGGCGTCGCTGTCGTGGCCGTGAACTACCGCCTCAGTCCCGGTGCCAAATCACCCGCTTTTCTTGAGGATGCAGCAGCCGCCGTGGCGTGGGCATTTAAAAACATCTCAAACTATGGCGGCTCACCGGACCGCCTGTTCGTCAGCGGCCACTCTGCCGGCGCCTATCTCACCGCGATGATCGGACTCGACAAGCACTGGCTCGCTGCGCACGACATCGACGCCAATCGCATCGCCGGATTGATTCCGCTCAGTCCCCAGGTGATCACCCACTTCGCCATCCGTGAAGAGCGCGGCATGGATGAACTGCAACCCATCGTCGATGAGTTAGCGCCGCTCTTTCACATCCGCAAAGACGCGCCGCCGCTGCTCATCATCACTGGCGACCGTGAAATGGAGCTCATGGGACGCTATGAAGAGAATGCCTACTTCTGGCGCATGCTGAAGCTCACCGGCCACCAGGACGTGACGCTTCATGAACTCGGCGGGTTCGACCATGGCAAGATGCCCGAGCCCGCGTTTCCCCTGCTGCTTAAATTCATGCAGGACCGCGTGGCGAACAAAAAGTAGCGGTGAAATCTCAGGATGACACCGGGCGCCCAGAGGATCGCCTTCCTTCACACCACCGCCGAGTTCACGTCCAGTGACACAAAGCTGAGCAATTCATCGGCGCTCATGTTCGTGAGCAGGGACTCGGCGCTGCCGTCATCACCAATGAGATCGCCGGCCAGCCGCATTTTTTCCTCAATCAGCCCGTCGATGCGCTCCTCGATGGTGCCCTGGCAGACGAATTTGTGAACGAAGACATTCTTCTTCTGGCCGATGCGGAAAGCGCGGTCGGTGGCCTGGTTTTCCACGGCCGGGTTCCACCAGCGATCAAAGTGAATGACGTGGCTGGCTGCGGTGAGATTGAGGCCGGTGCCACCGGCTTTCACACTGATGACCATGAAGGGCGGGCCGCCGGGTTGCTGGAAGGACTCCACGAGTTCAGGGCGCTTCTTCACCGGCGTGCCGCCATGCAGGATGAGGCCTTCACGGCCAAACACCGTGGCCAGAAAGCGTGCGAGGGGATCGCAGGTTTCCTGAAACTGCGTAAAGATGAGAGCGCGCTCACGGCGCTCGGCAAGCTCGCCGCAGATCTCGGCCAGACGCATGAATTTCCCGCTGTCTTCGGCGTTCCATGCACCGTCGCCATTCCAATGGCTTGGGTGATTGCAGATCTGCTTGAATTTCATCAGGAAACCAAGCACGAGCCCCTGGCGCTTGATCGGCTCCATCTCTTTGTCGGCAAGCATTTTGGCGAGCTGGTCGACCAGCTTGGCATAAATCGTTGCCTGACGTTTGGTTAGTCCGCAGAAGGCCTTGGTTTCGATCTTGTCAGGCAGATCGCTGATGATGCTGCGGTCCGTCTTCATGCGGCGCAGGATGTAGGGCTTCACCAGCCGTCGCAGGGGTGCAAAGCCCTCGCTCGATTTGGCGCAGCGCTTCACAGCATCCGAGAAGGTGCCGGAACCACCGAGCAGGCCCGGATTCAGGAAATCAAAGAGACTCCACAGATCACCGGGACGATTTTCGACGGGCGTGCCGGTCAGAGCGATGCGTGTAGAGGCCTGAAGCCGCTTCACCGCCTTCGTGCCGGCGCTGCCCGGGTTCTTGATGGCCTGCGCTTCATCGAGGATCACCATGCTCCACGGATGCACCTGCCAGGCTTCCGTGCGCTGGAGAAATTGATAGGTCGTGAGCATCACGTCACAGCCGCGCAGCGCATCCACCGTGTGTTTCACGGCCCAATCCAAACCTTCGCGCGAAGTGGCGGATGGATGCGCGATGAAGAGTTTCAAATCCGGCGCAAACCGCTTCACTTCCGCGCGCCAGTTGCCGACCAATGATGCAGGAACGACAAGCAGCGCCGGTGTTTTGACCTCCTTTTGTCTGGCAAGCAGCAGGGCGATGACCTGCACCGTTTTACCCAGGCCCATGTCATCGGCGAGACAGGCGCCGAGGCCGAGACGTGTCATGAATTGCAGCCAGGCAAAACCTTTGAGCTGATACGGACGCAGCGTGGCACGCAGGTTCAAAGGCGCGGGCACTGCGGCTGGATCACGCATTTGATCGAGCACTTGCGCGAGATTTTTACCGGCAATGATCTCACTCCAGTCATGCACCATTTCCGCGCCCTCATCGGCCGCCGCCAGCTGGCGCGGATCGAAACCTGCAAGCAGCCTCATGCCGTCGAGGAAACCGATGCCGCCTTCACCCGTGGCATTCTGCACCTTGCGCCAGTGCGCCATCACCTGCTGAAGCTGCGCTCCATCGACTTCGACCCATCTGCCGCGCAGTGAAACAAGGCCGGTGTCGGCGCTCAGCAGCTTTTCCCACTCCTCGGCGGTGAGCGGCTCGCCATCGAGGCTGTGCTCCATTTTGAAACTCAGCAGGGCACCCGCGTGGAGGGAGGTTTTTTTCGGCGCATCAATCGTCACCGAAACCGCGGGCCGCGGCCCCTTGCCGCTGCGCCACCAGTCGGGCAGTTTCATCACGATGCCGCTTTCCTGAAACAGGGCGGTCTCACGCAGGACACGAAAGGCTTCCTGGGGTGACATGGCCATCGGTTGAAAAAGCCTTTTTGTCTCCACCCACTCGCGCAGGAGTTTTGATTTCTCCGCCGCGGTGCGCACCGGAGCCAGCAGGGCATTGAGCGCCGTTTGATCCTTCTGCTCCGCATACATCTGCAGGGCACGGGCCAGCGGCAGATGCTGCGGCTGACCGCTGGCGCTGAGTTTCTCCGTGAACGTCGCCAGGAAAGCAAAGGGCCGCTGTGAGTCGGTCTTGTTCTCTGCCAGATGAAACGTCACGCGTCCGACGACATGCCATGCGGGACATTCTTCACGCAACCATGCCTCCACGCCATTCGTGGCAATGAGTGCGATGTGCTGAGCCAGATCGAGCCACCAGCGCTCAAGCAGCTCTGCCGTGAGATATTCCGCACCGGAAAACGGCGGTGCGGAGGTGATGAATGCCTCGCGTTCCGCCAATGATGGAACACTGGTCGTGAGAGCATCTTTGGTTTGGCAAATGCGTGTGAAAAACTGCTGCGCAAACTCACGCAGCCAGCGCCAGGGTGGATCAAGCTCGATGGTCAGCAGTTGTGTGGCGAGCAGGGTGAAGAGTGCGGGCGCGCCGCCGGCATGCTGAAGCTTTTTCTCATGCGCCAAGGTCGCTTCGCCCTCACAGAAGAGGCAACCCTCGGGACTGAGCGCGGGCAGAAACATGGTGCGGACTATTCGGCGCTGCGGACGGCGTCGAGAGTGATCTGCCACTGCTCTTCGCCCCGCCAGTGGTTGCGCTGGACTCGCATGGCGACATCCCACGGGGGCTTGGGCATGTCATTGAGCGGGGCATTGAACCAGCGGGCCTCCATGCTTGCTCCATCCTGGGTGAGCATGACGCGCAGATGCTTCTCTTTCATGAGCCGCCCCGGCAGGCGCGGCATGACGCCCCTGCATAGAAAAACAGGCTCGGGATTACGCTGACCGAAGGGCTCCATGAGACGGAAATTCTGAAGGAACTCGAGGGTGAACTCGCTGAGCTTCACTTCCGCATCCAGTTCAAGCACGGCGGTGAGTGACTCCTCACTCAGCGCCTTGCGCGCGGCCTCACAGAAAGTGGTGCGGAAGATGTCGAACTTGGCCTCAGTCACGGAAACGCCGGCAGCCATGGCATGACCACCGCCGCGGACGATGTGCTCGCGACAGACCTCGATCGCCTCGACAAGCGAGAAGCCCGGGATGCTGCGGCCGCTGCCTTTGCCGACACCGTTCTCGTCAAAGGAGAACAGAATGGTGGGCCGGTTCACGAGACGGGAGAGACGCGAGGCGACGATGCCGACAACGCCGGGATGCCAGTTGCGCGAGCCGAGCACGACGGCGTGATGCTGATCCATGTCACCCATCGCGAGCAACATTTGTTCGGCTTCGTTGTAGACGGCCAGCTCAACCCCCTGACGATCGCGGTTATGGCTCTCCAGCAGCGCTGCGTATTCAGAGGCGACGAGCGGATCTTCCTCAAGCAGCAACTGCAGGGAGGTGAGGGCGGTGTCGAGACGGCCTGCGGCATTCAGACGCGGACCAAGTCGAAAGCCAACATGATGGGTCTGCACGAAGCCATCCACACCGGCAATGAGTTTGAGTGCGCGCAGGCCGACACGCTGAGTCTGGGCGAGCGCTTCGAGTCCGCGGCGAACGAGCAGGCGGTTTTCATCAACCAGCGGCACCAGATCGGCGACCGTGCCGAGCGCGACCAGGTCGAGTGTTTCCTTGAGATCAAAGCCCTCGATGCGGCGGGTTTTCATCAGCGCGTGGGCGACTTTGAAAACCAGGCCGGCGGTGCAGAAGTAATGGTAGTCGTCACCAAGCTTTGGATTCACCAGCGCAACACACTCCGGGCGGCCTTCCGGGGCGAGTTCGTGATGATCGATGATGACGCAATCGACGCCCTGATCGTGGAGCCATTTAAGCTCCTTGGTGGAGGTGGTGCCGCAATCGAGCGCGAGCAGCAGGTCAGGCTTGCCGAATTCTTCAAACAAACGCGCAAAGCCATCGAGACTCAGGCCATACCCCTCGTCCATGCGGGAGGGAAGAAAGAGATGCGCCTGAATGCCATAAGCTTTCAGGGTGAGATACATCAGCGCCATGGAGGTGACGCCATCGACATCGTAGTCGCCGTAAAGAGCCACGCGCTGCTTCAGATCCACGGCCTGCAGGATGCGCTCGACCGCCTTGTTCATCTCCGGCAGCACGGTTGGGTCACCCAGGGATGCGAGCTTTGGCACCAGAAACTCCCGGATCTGTGCGGTCCCGGTGAAGCCGCGCTGGGCGAGCAGAAGGGACAGGATGGGGTGCAGACCTGACTCTGCAATCAACTCCGCTGCGGACTCGGGCACCGGCTTGAGCAGCCAGCGCGGAGGACGCGTGTTAGGGAGTGGGATTTCAGAGTTCAGGGCCATGATCGAAGCGTAATGCCCTTGTATGCAGCACGCGCCTAAGCTAGTCAAAGCCTCCCTCGGAATCATGCCTGCCTCTTCATCATTTTCGCTGCCCGGGCGCCTTTGGCTGGCGGGCATGGGATTGTTTCTCGCCTTGGCCGGACTGGTCTTCACCTGGGTGCTCTGGACCGCCTGGCAGCGGGCTGAGGAGACGAGGCGCTGGACTCCCCTGCCCTGCCGCATTGTGTCATCGCGACTGCACCAGGAGCGGCCGACGCCGCACTCGAATCCCACCTACCGGCCGGAGGTGCGCTACAGTTTCACTCTGGATGGCAGGGCGCTGACCGGCACTCACATCCGGCGCGTGGACTCAGCCAGCCAGCATGAAGACGTGGCCCGGAAGAAACTGGAGGGCTACCCCGTGGGCGCTGAGATTACCTGCTATGTGAACCCGCAAAAGCCGGAACAATCCGTGCTGAAGCATGATACGCGAGCTGCGCTGTACTCGATCTGGTTCCCGATCCTGTTTGTTGTGGGCGGACTCGGGATGGCCTGGAATGCGCTAACAAAAAGAACAAATTCCACCAGTGCCGGGTAAAAAGAAATCAAGCCTTCTCCGTGAAGGCTTGATTCAAAGGCTGCACGGACCGGTCAAACTCAGAATGGCATGCCACCGCTCTTGGCGATGAAATTAAGGGCAAGCACTCCGGCGGACATCAAAAAAACAACAACGGCGAGAAGGTGAGGCATGATTGGATGGGGTGGTCTAAGGTTGTGTCATCAGTGATGAAGCGGATAAACCTCACTGCGGGACGACTGGCAGCGAACGGGAAAAATTATTGGCCCAAGTGCGGTCCTCGTTACGAACTTCCCATTTCACCGGCACGGCAGCAGGCACCATGATGGGTGAATCCTCATTGGTGGAGATTTTGTCACTGCCAAACATCTGCACCACGAGGAGACCGACCGAGAGCAGAAAACAGACGACAGACAGCGGCACAAGACCCTGTTCCGGATCTTTTTCATCATTGTAAAATTGCTCGGCATCGGCATTCGCGGTGCGTTTCACGGGTGCGCTTGGCGGTGCTGAAACGCTGGGGCGGGCCATCGGCTGCGTTTGCTGCAGTTTGACGGTGGCCTTTGGCAGACCACCGCCGGGAGCTCCACCACCAGGGGTGGAAACCAGAGGACCTGTGCCAGTGCCCGGGCGCGGAGCGGTCGGCGACGGCCGCACCGGCATTGTTTTCGCCAGAGGCACCGTGGCGGCGCCTGTTTCAATCTTTGGAGGAGCACCCGGGACGGTTGGGGCGGAAGGACGGATCGCTGAAGGCGCTGCAGGAGGGGCCGGTGGCCGTGGCGGGCCGCCGAGCGGCGCGGTCGGAGGTGCCATGGGCACCGTGGCGGCCGGAGGTGCCGGCGGGCGGGCCGGAGGCGGCATCGGAAGCGAGGGCGCTGGCGCCAGCTTGACGGGGGATGTGCTTGCCTTGGGGGCTGGCGGTGGCAGCGGGGCGGATGGAAGCTGGATCGGGGCGGTGGCCCGCTTTGGCGCCACGGTAGGCACTCCCGAAGTGATCGCACTCACAGGCGGAACCGGCGCTCCCTCACCCGAACGGGCACGCAGTGTGATGCGCACAGTTTCCTTCTTGAGCGGCACGGAAGAAGTCTTGGGGCTGCTGGTCGGTGGCGGGAGGTTTTCGGATTCGCTCATGGGTCGGGGGGAAATAGGATTCGGCGGAAATGGCTTTTTAGCGGGATTGGGCGGCAGACGTCAATCCCTTTTTCGATTCTTCATGACGATGCGCCTTGTATTTAAAGGCCCTTGCAGATCAAAATACAATCAATGAAGCGGTTCTTTTTTCTTTTTTTCCTCAGTTCCATGGCTTTCGCGGACTCGCTGAATCTCTGTGAACACTGCGCCAAGCAGATGCTTCCCCAGCCGCTCAAGCTCGTCCCCGGACGCAAATATGCACGCGACCGCCGGGTGGACATCGAGCACGTGAAGCTGGAGGTGACACCGGATTTTTCAAAACGCTCCGTGGCCACCACCATGACGATGCGGTTCAAACCCATCGCCCTGCCTCTGGAAAAACTGGAGCTGGACGCGGTGGACCTGCACATCGCTAAAATTGAAGTCAGCGGAGCCAGGCTCGCCGATCAGATCGTCGCCGACGAAAAGCTCACTCTGATTTTTGACTCCCCCATCGCTCCAGGGACCGAGGTCACGGTGACGGTCCACTCCAGCACCGAGCCGAAACACGGACTCTATTTCAAGACTCCCGAGATGGGTTACAAGCCCGGCGACACCCAGGTGTGGTCCCAGGGCGAGGCGGACCTGCATCGCTTTTGGTTTCCATGCTACGATTACCCGAACGAGCGCTTCACCAGCGAGGTGATCTGCCACGCGCCAACCGGCATGGAGGTGGTCTCCAATGGATCGCTGATTTCCAGGAAGAGTGCCGGCGATCTCACGACCTGGCATTGGAAACAGGACAAGCCGCATGTGAACTACCTCATCGCGCTGGCCGCGGGCTACTTCCACAAACTTGAGGACAAGGCCGGCACCCTGCCCCTGGCACTGCTGGTGCCGCCCTCGCACAAGGATCAGGCGGCGCTAGCGTTTGCTGACACCAGGAAGATCGTCGAGTTCTACAACCGCGAGATCGGCGTGCCCTTCGCCTGGGACAAATACTATCAGGTCTATTGCCTCGACTTCATCGCCGGCGGCATGGAGAACACGAGCTGCACCTTTGAGATGGCGGGAGGGCTCTTTGATGCCAGCACGGAAAATCTCCACACGCTGCGGCATCTCGATGCGCATGAAACGGCGCACCAATGGTTCGGCGATCTCGTCACCTGCCGTGACTGGTCGCACCTCTGGCTGAATGAAGGTTTTGCCAGTTACTACACGGTTCTGTACGAGCAGGAGAAAAACGGCCCGGACGCCATGAAGTACTCGCTTTGGCTTGAGGCGGAGGATGTCTTCTCAGCCAATGACAGGCGCCCGACCGTCTGGCGTGATTACGAGGATCCCATGCAGCAGTTTGACTCGCGGGTTTATCCAAAGGGCGCCTGGATTCTTCACATGCTGCGCAGCCAGCTCGGCCCGGACCTGTACCGCAAAGCCATCCGCACCTATCTGGAGCGGCACCGCAATGGCATCGTCGGCACGGATGATCTTCATGATGTCGTGGAAGAAGTCAGCGGCCTCAGCTTCGACCAGTTCTTCGATCAGTGGCTGTATCACGGCGGCTTCCCTGAAATGAAAATCGACTACTCCTGGGATGCCGCCGGCAAGCAGGCCAGGCTGACGGTGAAACAAACGCAAAAAGTCACCGATCAAGTGCGCCTCTTCCGCATACCGCTGCCTGTGGCCTTCACGATCAAGGGACAAAAAGCACCGATTGTCCTCACGATGAATGTCAGCCAGGCCGGGGAGGATTTTTATTTCACCCTGCCGGAGCAGCCGGAGTTCGTGCGGATTGATCCGGATTACACCGTCCTCGCGAAAATCGACTTCACGCCGCCCGGTGACATGCTTGACAAACAGCTAACCAGTGATGTGATCGGCCGCCTGATCGCCGCCCGGACTCTCGGCACGCGGAAGGATCAGGCCAGTGTGGACAAGCTCGCCGCCCTGATGCGCGGGGACGCCTTCCATGCCGTGCGCACTCAGGCGGCCAGATCGCTGGGCAGGATCGCCACCCCCGCAGCGCGTCAGGCACTGATCGCCGGACTCGAAAAGCAGCCCGATGCCAGGGCGCGGCTTTCCATCGTGGAAGCGCTCGCCAGCCTGCCGCACCCGGATGCCCAGCAAGCCCTGCAAAAGCTCGCCACCACCGAGAAAAACCCCGGCATTCTCAGCGCGATCATCAAGAGCTGGGGCACCCGGCCCGGGGATGCGGCCATCAGTCAGGCACTCGCAGCGCAGCTCACTTCGCCGAGTTATCAAAACACCATCACCAGTGCGGTGATCGGAGCCTACCGGGCTCAGGATGATGAAGGGGCCGTGCCAGCCATTTTAAAAAGGCTTCAGTCTGGCCCGCTCGATTTCCGCACACGCGATTACAGCTCCGCACTGGATGCCCTGGCCTTTCTGGCGCGGAGAAAGGATGGCAAGCAGGCCGGGGACGATGTTCGAAGCTTTCTGGTGACTCAGCTCGGCAGTCCGCGTGAGGAACTCCGCACCGCCGCAGCCAAAGCGCTCGGCACTCTGCGCGACCCCAAGGCTCTGGCCGTCCTGCGCCCGATGATCGCCGGTGGCGGCTCGTTTACTGATCCTGTCCGTGAGGCTGCAACCAAGTCCGTGCAGGCGCTGGAAGGTGAGGTCGGCGGAAGTGCTGAACTCAAGAACCTCTGGGATCAGGTGCAGCAGCTGCAGAGGAAAACTGAAACGCTGCAAAAGCAGCTTGATGACTCGAAGAAGAAAGCCGAGGCGGAAAAGAGGTAATCACTCACCACACCCATGAAAACCATCCTCTGCTTTGGCGATTCAAACACCTGGGGCTTTAACCCCGCCGGCATCACGGCCCCCTTCCCAATCCGTCATCCCATCGACGTGCGCTGGACCGGACTGCTCGCCAAAGAACTCGGTTCCGGATTTCGAGTCATCGAAGAAGGTCAGAACGGGCGCACCACCGTGCATGAGGATCCTCTCAATGTTTGCCGCAATGCCAAAGAGTTCCTCCCGGCCTGCCTGGAAAGTCACAAGCCCATCGACATCGTCGTGCTCATGCTCGGGACCAATGATCTGAAGAGCCTCTACAACCTGCCGCCGGGTGAAATCGCCAATGGCGCGGGCATCCTCGCACGCATGATCCTGACCAGCACCGCCGGCCCTGACAATCAGCCGCCAAAACTGCTCCTCGTCTGTCCGCCACAGATCGGTAATCTCTCCCACCTGCCCGATCTCAATGCCAAGATCCCCAACGGCATCGCGCGCAGCACCCAGTTCCCGCGCTATTACGAAGCGCTCGCCGCCACACTCGGCTGCGCTTACCTGAACAGTCAGGACATCGTCGAAACCAGCACCACCGACGGCATTCACCTCGAAGCCAGCGAACACGCGAAACTCGGTCCGGCGATTGCCGCGAAAATCCGGGCCATGTGATCACGGATAATCCATGCAAGACATCCGGCCGGCGCTCTGTTGAATGGCGCTCATGACAGACAGCCATCCCACCCGCCGTCAGTTCCTTGCCGACTCCACCACGCTCGCCACGGCGGCGTTGCTCGGCTCACGCCTCAGTGCCCAGACAGCTGAAACACCCGCCTTCAAAAGCCAGTGGGACAAGGATCTTGATCGCGTGTGGCTCGGGGCGAATTTCTGGGCCAACCCGCTGCAGGACTGGCAGGTGCGGGATGGCCGGGCCGAATGCATCGCCGCCAAACCCAACCGCAATGTGCATCTGCTGACACGCGAACTGGCGGACCGGAAGGGTGACCTGCGCATGAGCGTGAAGATTGGCCGCCCCGGCGGTGGACCGCTGACTGGCGGTGGCCAAGGCAGCGCGGGATTCAAGATCGGCATCCTGGGCACGCTTCGGGATGAACCGGAACTGCGGGATTATCGAAACAACCTCGCTTTCAGCAGCGGCTGGGACGCGGGATTCACCGCGGCGGGCGGCCTGTTCTTTGGTGATGTCCGGCAGGCCGCGCCCAAACTGGATTTGAGCCGGGTGGAGTCCGTGGAGCTGAAGCTTTCGGTCGAGCCACATGGCGGCGCGTATCATCTGCACCTCGCGGTGCATGATACCCGGGACGGCAGCCTGCTCGGAGAATTGAAAAAAGTGGATGTTCGACCTAACCAATTGATTGGCAATCTGGCCATCGGTTGCAACTTTGGACCCGAAGGTCAGCGCGCCGGAGCCAAAAAGAAAAAGATGGAAGGTCAGGAGGCCGGCAACGGCTTGTTCTGGTTCAGTGACTGGCAGATCGATGGCAGCAAAGTCGTGGCGGATGACAGCCATCAGTTCGGCCCCATCCTCTTCAATCACTACACGCTCAGCGGCGGCACGATGAAGATGACGGCACAGATGCCGCCACTCGGTGCGGATGACCATCGCGACGTGCATTTTGAAGTGGAGGATGGCCAGGCCTGGAAGGTCATCGCCACCGCTCAGATTCATGCCCTGGCGCGCACCGCCACCTTCAACATCTCCGAGTGGGATGCCGCCCAGGATCTGCCGTATCGCCTGAGCTACACGCTGAAATCACGCGCTGGCTCCAGGCTCTGCCACTACGAGGGCACCGTTCGTCATGACCCGGTCAATCTGGATGTCTTCAGCGTTGCCGACATCTCCTGCAACATCCACACCGCCTTCCCCAATGCGCCTTATGTCGCTTCGGTGGCGAAGCTGAATCCTGATCTCATGGCCTTTGTCGGCGATCAGTTTTACGAGAGCACGGCGGGCTACGGTGTGCAGCGCACACCGATCGAACCCGCAACCCTGGATTATCTGCGAAAGTGGTACTTCCACGGCTGGACCTGGCGCGAGTTGACCAGGGACCGGCCGAGTGTCTCACTACCTGATGATCACGACGTTTATCAGGGCAATCTCTGGGGCATGGGCGGCGCGGCTCAGACCAAATCGCAGGAGGCCGGTGGTTACGAAATGATGCCCGAATGGGTGAATGTGGTGCACCGCACCCAGACCGCTCATCACCCGGATGCCTATGACACCAAGCCCGGCAAGCAGGGCATCACCAACTACTACGGCTCCATGCTCTATGGCGGCATCAGCTTTGCCATCCTTGCGGACCGGCAGTTCAAATCCGCGCCTGAGGGCAACGTGCCGCCAACCGATGAACGCGCGGATCATGTGATCAATCCCGACACCGACCCCAAGCTCTCCGACGTTGATGGCCTGGAACTGCTCGGCGGCAAGCAGCTTCAATTCCTCAGTGAATGGGTGAGCGACTGGCAGGGCGCGCGGATGAAGGCGGTGATTTCACAGACCATCTTCACCGGCATGGCGACGACGCATGGCGCGGAGCGTCAGGTGCTGCGCATGGACTACGATCAGAATGGCTGGCCGCAAAAAGCCCGCAATGCCGCCCTGCGCGTCATTCGCAAAGCACACGCCTTTCACATCGCCGGAGATCAGCATCTGCCGGCCGTCGTGCATTACGGCATCGATGAACCGCGCGATGCCGGCGTGGCCTTTGCCGGCCCTGCGGTGAATGTGGGCTACCCACGCTGGTGGGAGCCGACGGAGAAAGTGAACGGGCGCCAGCCCGGCCAGGGACTCACGGGCGATTTCATCGATCAATTTGGTCATCCCATGACCGTGCTGGCGGTCAAGAACGGAGCCGTCACACTGCGCAAACCAACGATGCAAAACATCACCGACAGGGCCTCCGGTTTTGGCATGGTGCGGTTTAACAAAAAGGCCCGCACCATCACCTGCGAATGCTGGCCATTTGACGCCATCGGCGCCGCCCAGTTTGAAACCTGGCCCGTCGTCACCACCGAGCGCGACCAGTATGGCCGCAAGACCGTGGCCCTGCTGCCAAAGCTCGTCATTCAAGGCGCCGAAAATCCCGTGATCGAAGTCCGCCATGCCGACAATGGCGAACTCGTCTACGCCATCCGCGCCACCTCCGCCGAGTTCCAGCCCCACGTCTTTGCCGAAGGACTCTACACCGTGCACATCAGCGAACCCGAAGCCGGTGCGGTCAAAGACGTGTCCAATCTCCGCGCCACGGCTGGAAATGCCGAGACCATCATCGTGAAACTGATCTGACCTGCTTTCATGCAGGCTTGAAAGAAGGAGTTAAGTGTTGAGCGATTGGAACTGAGCGCTGGTGAGGGATGGTGAAGTTAGTGGTTAGTGGTTAGTGGTTAGTGGTTAGGACCCAAAAACCCTCACATCCAAAGGCTGTCGTGAGCCATCGTAGGACGAGTGTGTCCCTGCGGGACCGCTCGTCTCCGAAACGGTGGAGCGAGCCAGGCATCCGCAAATGCACACGTATGGGTTGATCGAGAGTTCTGCGTGGTCTCAACATGC
>CAJCCF010000517.1 GCA_903960845.1 uncultured Verrucomicrobiota bacterium
ACAAGTTGCGCTACCACAAAATCGTCATCATGACCGATGCCGACGTTGATGGCTCTCACATCCGCACCCTGTTGCTGACGTTCTTTTATCGTCAGATGCCGGAGCTGGTCAAAGGCGGGCACATCTATGTCGCCCAACCGCCGCTCTATCAGGTGACCCGCAAAAAGCGCGAGGAGTATGTGCAGGATGACGCGCAAATGGACGCCATGCTGCTTGAAATGGGATCGGGTGAAATCAGTCTGCGCAACATCGCTGATGGCAGCAAGGTCGCCGATGAACGCCTTCAGGCGATCCTTGAGCAACTGGTCCCGGTCGCCAAATTTGCCGACATCATCCGCCGGCATGGCGGGGACTTTGAAGCCTATCTTCAGGGGCGCGATGAAGCCACGGGCAATCTGCCGCACTACCTGGTGACCATTCGCGAAGGCAACGAAGTGAACATCAAGTACTTCGTCAACAACGAGCAGCTCGCCACCTTTGCCCGTGAGAACAATGACCTGCATCTCTTTGGCAAGCCTGATGCCGATCCCGAAGCCAATGGGGGCGCATCGCCGAAGGCTCACCGCCGCGCGCGGTTGATTGAGATCCATGAAGCCCACGGCATGAAACGCCGCTTCCAGCAGCTCGATGAGCTCGGTCTGCACGTCGATCACTTCAGCAGCCAGGACAAGCCTCTCTTTGAGGTCATTGAAGGCGATGGCGAAAACGCCAAAGTTCATCCCGTTTTCAGCATTCCAGGCATTCTCGACAAGGTCATGGAAATCGGCAAACGCGGCATGGAAATCAAGCGGTTCAAGGGTCTCGGTGAAATGAACGCCAAGCAGCTTTTCGAGACCACCATGGACCCCACGAAGCGCACGCTTCTCCAGATCAAGCTCGATGAAACCAACGCCCACGAGGCCGAGCGCATGTTCACCATTCTCATGGGGGACGTCGTCGAGCCACGCAAGCACTTCATCGAAGAGAACGCGCTCAACGTGCGCAACCTCGACGTCTGATCCCAATGCCATTGCCTGCTTCCATCATGAATCTCGGAGCACCGCGTGAAGCGACGCCTGAGATCATGTCTGCTCTCCGGGCTGAAAAAGCGCGGCAGGCCCGTATCATCGAAGATCGCGAAAGAGAGCGCCTTCATGATCTCGCGGATTACATTGTGGCACACCCGGAATCGCTGATTCAGGCCAAGGGCTATGTGGATCGTTTCCTTGGTAGCAAGGCTCATTCCGCCCTGCATTGGGCTCTTCGTGATTGGCATGAAATCCTGGAGCAACGGACACTCGCTGAGATAGCCGATCTCCTTCGAGATGATGCAGAACGCACACGTTATCTGCGGGAGACATCACCTTTCGCCCGCTCTTTCAACGCCTAATTCACGATGGATCAAGACATCATCATTGCCAAATCACTGACACTCGCCTCCTTTGAGACTGCGATCCGCAAGGCAGCTGAAGTGTATGGTGAGAAACTGTTCATCGTGGTTGGACGAGGTTCTGTGGCTGTGACTTTGCCTGGGAGTTCTGATCATCTGCGCCGCACAGGCGATATTGACCTGTTTGCTCCTTATGATCCTGCCAAGGTCGATGCCTGGGCTGAACTTGACAGGACCGTCTCGGTTGAGTCGCTCTTCTTTATCGAACATGGATTCTATATTGAGAGGGTTGGCGAGTGGAAACTAATCTCGCAGCCCTCCGGATGGCAGGAGCGTGCGATCCATCTTCACGTTGATGACATAGAAGTCTTCGCGCTCCACCCTCTCGACCTCGCCTACAACAAGCTTGAAGCTGGGCGCCCTAAGGATATCGACTTCATGCGCGAAGGGCTGGACTGCAAAGCCTACGACTATGTCGAGGTGCTTGAGTTCATTCAAACGCACGCCCCGGACCGCGACACCCGAGAAATGATCCTCGAAAAGCTCCACCTGGCTGCTGCCTGACCACCACTTCCACTCCGCGTTTAGCCTTCCAAACTAAACACCAAGCACTAAACACTTTTTACTCCCGCCTCTCCCCATGCAAGAATCCAACACACGCCCCATCTCCGTCGCTGACGAGGTCAAGAATTCGTTTCTTGATTACTCGATGTCAGTCATCATCTCTCGCGCTCTGCCGGATGTGCGGGATGGGCTGAAACCTTCCCAGCGGCGCATCCTTTACGCGATGCATGAACTTGGGCTTTATCCGCCGAAAAAGCAGATGAAGTGCGCGAAGATCTGCGGTGACACTTCAGGTAACTATCATCCACACGGTGAAGCCGTCATCTACCCGACACTCGTTCACATGGGCCAGCCATGGGCGATGCGTGAGACGCTGATCGATCCGCAAGGGAACTTTGGTTCGGTCGAAGGTGATCCTCCGGCGGCCATGCGATACACGGAAGCCCGCATGACGCCATTGGGTGGCACGCTGATGTCCGACATGGAGAAGGACACGGTCGATTTCGTCCCGAACTACGATGAGCGTCTGACTGAGCCGACCGTCTTTCCAGCTGCTTTCCCGAACCTGCTGGTCAATGGCGGAACGGGTATCGCCGTCGGCATGGCGACCAATATGCCGCCGCACAATCTGGGTGAAATTGTCGATGGCGTTTGCGCGCAGATCGACAATCCACAGATCACCGTCACGGAGCTCAGTCAGTTCATCAAAGGTCCCGACTTCCCGACAGGATGTGTGATTCACGGGCTCGACGGCATTCGCGAATACATGGAAACCGGACACGGCAGCGTGCGCGTCCGCGGTCAGGCGGAAATCGTTGAAAACAACAACCGCGAGCAGATCATTATCACCGAAATTCCGTACAATGTGAATCGTGCGGAGCTGGTGAAGCGTATCGCTGAACTGGCC
>CAJCCF010000518.1 GCA_903960845.1 uncultured Verrucomicrobiota bacterium
CGGTTGGTCCCAAGGATGGATGTGCCACCTGCGTTGGCATTGCCAACATCCTGCATGATCACCAGCGAACCCTGGCGGATGTCGAGCAGACCCTGGAAACCGCCGTTATGACCCGCTCCACTTCCCATGAAGGTGAGTGTTCCCGTACCGGTCTTCACGAGATCGCCACGGAAGACATCTTCGGAAACGATCTGCGGCTGAGTGCCCGAAACCGCATTACCGATGATGAGGTTGCCATCCGAGCGGGTGACATCGATCACGCCACCACTACCTTGAAGAGTGATGCCACGATTGCCCAGAGTGGACACTGCGCCCGTCCAGCGAAGCGTGCCGCCATTCAAGGTCAACTGGGTGTTATTAGCGGTAGATGGATTGATCCCAAGGGCGTCTGCTGAAGCGATCTCCAACACTGCTCCATTCACATTGGTGCGGCCTGTGTAGGTATTCGTGCCGGTGAGGCGAACAGTACCAGTGGTGTTAAAGCCACTTACATTCGTTGAGTTAGGCCCGGCGATCGTAAGTATGCCATTGCCTGTAACACTGGCCCCAATGTTCAGATTCCCCTGACCATACTGGTGGACGATGAGCTCGGGAATCGAGCTAAGCAGGGAGATACCTGTGGCCGTGGCAGACAATCTGGCAGATAGCGTAATCGAGTTCGACGTAACCTGTGTGATATAAGCTCCAGGAGGAATCACCGCCGCTGGGACGATCACCCTGGCAGTGGCACCCGTGCCACCACCACCCGTGAAAGCAATGGTGGGCTCGCTAGTGAATCCACTTCCTGCCGCCGTAACGGTGATGTCCGTCACAACCCCACCAGAAACGGTGGCCGTGGCAGTAGCTCCAGTGCCACCTCCCCCGCTGATTGTCACAGTAGGTGCGGAAGTATAGCTGGAACCACCATTGGTGATGAGGATGGACCTCACATTGGGTATGCCGCGCACTAACATGCCGGGTGCCAGACCGACGGTGGTGGGCATGCCAGTGATGGTCTGGTTGGCCGGGCTGCTGGAGTTGCCGCCATCTGCATTCCCCAAGTAACGGTTCACCGTGATGGTGACGCCTGTGTTGGTGGCAGTGGCGACGTTCGTCAGGATCATCGACGAGCCTGCTGGATTGACACTTAGAATGGTGGTGCCCACCGGGATGCCTGTGCCAGAAACCAGCATGCCAGGGACAAGGTCCACCGTGCTATTCAAGCCGGTAATCACACGGCTCGTGCTGGCTACGTCGCCTGAACGGGTGAAGTTGAAGCCATCACTCGATGTGGAATCAAGAATGTTGATGGTGCCATTCGAGATGGTTTTGTTGGCCGCTCCCGTGTTTGAACTGACGAGGATAGCTCCGGCGACCTCATCACCCACAAGCGAGAGTGTCCTTCCACCAAGATTCACAACGCTCTCGGCAAGGGTATCGAATCGTAGCGTGTTGAGTGCCAGATTGCCAGCGAGCGTGCCAAAGTAACCTGCGCCTCCATTTTCAGAAATATCCATGCCGCCAGCCCAGGCAGCCACGTTATTCTGAAACTCTTCAGGAGCTCGGGAGAATGCTTCAATGCCATTGGAAGCGTTGCCATTGACCATCGCAAAATCCGTGGCGGTGCCCGCAAGATTCCCATAAGTGGCCCAAGAGATGACACGATTGCGAGAGATAGCCGTCGAATTACCAAATGCCAGAGTGAGGGCCGCAACACCTCCGGCAGCCTGATTCTCCACAAAATTAGCGGTAGCACCTGCGCTGCGGGCAAAAATTCCATTCGTGGCGTTGGTATTGCCGATATTCACCGTCGTATTGAAGGCAGCGGTGGTCCGCGCCTCAATCTCGCTCCCACCTGCCGTGAATGCCACCGTGCGTGCGCCATTAGCGTCTGTACTGTAGCCGGCTGCGGTGTTAGCTGTCGAGTTGCCGAGAACCTGGAAACTACCGCCACGGAAGGTGAAGTTGCCGGCGTTACCGAGCCGGGCGACATTCTGGCCACGGTGATCGACGACTACGGTGCCGCCCCCAAGTTCGAAGGAATGGGTATCGCTGCCAGCAGCCAAGGCAGTATTCAGCAGGCTTAGCGTTCCACGCCCGATCTTCTGGATGCTCTGACCGTTCAGTCGCATATTCAGATCCACATTGCCGCCATCCATGGAGTAAAAGCGGGCTGCTTTGTCCAATCCGAGGCTGCCAGTACCATCGCCATAGGTAACTGTTCCCGTGGTGTTGATGCCACCAATCCAGGTGGTTCCACCACCGCTGACACGCCAGCTCGCCATGTTGAACACTTGCCCTGGATTTTTCATGAACAGCATGGTGTTGTCACCACCGCCAATATTGAAACCATGCATGGTGGCACTGCCGTTATTGCTGAGGGATCCAGCGTTAAACACACTGTTGGAATCTGCGCCGGCAATTTTGCTGATGGCGGTGTTTGTCCAGAAACCAGAACCGTCATTGCCCAGCGCGGCTGGATCATAGTCCAGAGTGAGA
>CAJCCF010000519.1 GCA_903960845.1 uncultured Verrucomicrobiota bacterium
AGCCTGCCTGCTTCGAGACGCTGTTTTTGATGGCGTGCAGAACTCCGTGAAGATGGAGCAACTGGCGGTTATCTCACTGTGTAAGCCGAACGTTGAGCAGTGTATCCGTGCAGGAGGCGGCAGCAAGATTTGTTTTTCGGTGGACGGGTCGTCCGCCTCTTGCGCGGATACACTGCTGTTGGACTGAGCCGCTGCGCGCGCTGGATTGCCTTATCGGGGTTTGTATCGGCGGCCTTAGTTGCCTGTGCGCGGTCTGCTCAGAGAGATGGCCTTGTTTGCAGCCTCATGGGGCCTTGCCGGTGCTTCGGCGCTGTTGTTGTTCGGGTCTTTGGCGCTCGATTCTGACTCTCGAGGGTGCCCTGTCATGGCTCTAGGACGTGGACTTTCGATACATGCCTGGATGGCTGTTTGGCGTTGGTTCAGTGATGGGTTTAATGGCTTCATCGGTGGCAAGCTCAGGTGGTGTTTTCGGGCTCGGGCGCGCGCAGCAAGAACTCGGGGATCTGATGGGGCTTGTGGTAGATGTCCACCAGACTCAATCGCGCACTGCCGCAGTGTGGGCAGCTTTTCGTGGCGGTCTTATCTTCCTGAGTCAGGCAATCGGCTGCGGGCTTGGTGCTCGGTATCACGGGCGCTGCGCTCGCTGGCAGCAGGGCGCGTGCTTGCTCGATGCGTTCATGCCGCCCGCGATTGGCGAGCAGTCCGTAGTGCCGGATCTTCACAAAACGCTCCGGCAGCAGGTGCAGGCAAAACCGCCGCAGGAACTCATCGAGCCCCAGTGTCATGACCTTGCGCTGCGAGTCTGCGTTGTAGTCCTTGTAGCCAAAGGTCACGGTGCGTGCTGCTGCATCCAGTGCCAGCAGCCGCCCGTTGCCGATGGCGACGCGGTGCGTGTAGAGCGAGAGATAGCGCAGCACTTGCTCCGGCCCGGCAAAGGGTCGCTTCGCATACACCACCCACTCTTTGCACAAGGCTTCACGCTTCAGCCGCTGGAACGCACTGACCTCGGCGAGGCCTGCGAGCTGGCCGTGGAACTCCAGCTTTCCCTCCTCAAAGAGCCGCTGCAAACCATCGCGATACTTCGCGCGGAACACTTTTGATAATGCCCGGATGGGAAAGAGATAGCCGCCGCGCACGCCACGCCACTGGTTGCCATCCGCAGTCAAACCACCACCGGTGACGATGCAGTGCAGGTGATGGTGATCGAGCATCGCCTGCCCCCAGGTATGCAGCACCGCCGTCACCCCCAGCCGCGTCTTGAATTTGTTTTGACCGAACTCCAGCAGCGTCGCACTCACACACTCAAAGAGCAGATCATGCAAAGCGCGGCGGTTCTGCGCGATGAGTGCATTGAGGCCATGCGGCAGCGTGAACACGACATGGAAGTAAGGCACCGGCAGCAGGCACAGCATCTGCCGCTCCAGCCACTCACGCGACTGCGCTGCCTGACAGCTCGGGCAGTGTCGATTCCGACATGAGTGCGGCACCAGATGATCCTTCCCGCAGTCCGCACAGTGGTAGCGATGCGCGCCCAGCAGCGGCGTGCGGCAGGCCAGCAGCGCATGGATCACCTTCCAGGCATGAGCGCAGAGCGCAGGCCTGGGGAAGAGCCGCAGAGCCGTCCCGATCACCCGCGCCACCGTCAGACGCGGAGTGTTCGAGGCAGGCATAGAGCAGCCCGCATCCCTAGCCCGCACACCAGCAGCCCCCTCATTCACCGAGAGCGCAGACATGATGTGTGTGCAGCAGCAGGTTCAGCGTGGATTGGAAAGAAGGTCAGCCACAGCCGCCGATGACTGTTGTGGTGCCATCACATCGAGTGGCGAGCGCACCCTCACCGACTGCTCCGCGCTCACCAGCAGATAACCCGCCGTGGTCGCAAAGTTCGCGTGGCCCATGAGCTTCTTGATCGTCAGCACATCTACCCCGTCCTCCAGCAGATGCGTCGCAAACGAATGGCGCAGACAGTGAATGCCACCCCGGTTCGGCAAGCCTGCACGCCTCAGCGCCCGGCAAAAAATCATCTGTGCCGAGCCATCCACCATCGGCCTGTTTTGCAGCCGGGGAGCCGGGAACAACCACGGCCCCGGCGGGCGGAACTCACGCCAGTAATCCCGCAATACCTCCAGCAGCCAGGGAGAGAGCACCGTGTAACGATCCTTGTTCCCCTTGCCCTGAGCCACCCGCAGCATCGCGCGCGAACTCTCCACATCCCCCACCCGCAAATGGCACGCCTCACTCAGACGCAACCCCGCCCCATACACCGTCATCAAAAACGCCCGGTCGCGCAGCGAGCGGCAGCCCGTCACAAACAGCACTCGCAGCTCCTCCCGGCTATACACCCGCGCCCTGCGCGTCACCTTACGCGGACGCGGCAGACACTCCTCAATGCGCGCCACCGGGCGCTTGAGCAAATCGCGGTAAAGCACACGCAGCGCACTGATCGCCACGTTGACCGAGCTGCGACTCAGCCCGCGCTGATGCAGGCCGATGAGATAAGCGCGGATCTGCTCATCGCTGAGCCTGTCCGGCGAGTGGTTGTAAAACCGACTCAAAGCCGCGACAGCATTGATATAGGACTCTTGGGTGCGCTGCGTGTAACCCCGAAGGGTCAGCAGCCCGATGTATCGGATGCGTAGAGGTGACATAGACCCCCAGCGTACTCCCCACCCAAACGCCCTTCACGTCCCTCCGCGCAGCGGCTCAGTTCAACGTTGTTTAGCCACAATAAATTGTGGACGAATCAGATTCGCCCACAGTTTTCTGTGGAATAACCGGGTTGAGTTGGGGTAAAAGGAGGTCGTTCACGAAAAGGAAAGGATTTTTATGAATGAATCGACTGAAGCGAAAAAGTCTCCCGAGGTCAAGCCTTGGGTGCGGCGAGCTGTCGAAGCCGCGGGTGTGTTTTTGCCGACCAACGCGGATGGGGAGCGGCGGCTTGGCTGGTGGGGCGTGGAAATGGCGCGTTTTTTGAAATTCTGTAAAACCCTGCCCGAGGGGACGGATTTGCGGTCGGCGATGGAGGGCTACGGGCGCTTTTTAAAGAGCAGCGTGCCGCCGCCGGAGGATTGGCAGCTCGAACAGGCCCGGGAGGCGCTGCGGTGCTTTCAAAAGGGGACGGAGAACTGGCACGTCGCCGCGCCGGATGCGGAGGGACGGGTGGAGGTGGGCTTCCGAGTGAAGACGCGGGGAGCGGAGCCAATGCAGAATGACGAATGCAGAATGACGAATGTGGCTGAAAATGGCGGGCGAGGGGAGGACTTGGAAATGAGCGTGGAGGGCTGGCTGGAGAAGTCATCTCGGACGATGAAGGTGCGTCGCTTGGCACTGCGGACGGTGGAGACGTATCTGGGCTGGCAGCGGCGATTTTTGACCTGGGTGGCGGAAAAAGGGCTGGAGCCAGCTAGCAAGGCAGGGGTGGAGGGTTTTATCACTTGGCTGGCGGTGGAGCGGAAGGTGAGCGCGGGGACTCAAAACCAGGCGTTCAGCGCGGTGCTCTTTCTAACCAGTGAGGTGATGAGGCAACCGGTGGAAGGCGTGGACGGGGTGCGGGCCAAGCGCTCACACCACCTGCCGGTGGTTCTGAGTCGGGAGGAGGTGCGACGGCTGTTTGCGGTGACGGAGGGGACGACGGGGCTGATCCTAAAGCTGCTCTACGGCACGGGTCTGCGGCAGATGGAATGCCTGCGGCTGCGGGTGAAGGATTTGGATCTGGACCGCAAGGTGCTCATGGTGCGGGATGGTAAGGGCGGGAAAGACCGCCAAGTGATGCTGCCCAAAGCCCTGCACGCTGAGATCACGGGCCATGTGGAGCGGCTTCGATCACTGTGGGAGGCAGACCGAGCGGCTTACCTGCCGGGAGTGATGCTGCCGGAGGCACTGGCCATCAAATACCCCAACGCGGGGAAAGAACTGGCTTGGCAATGGCTTTTCCCCTCCAAACAAATCGGCAGAGATCCAGAAAGTGGGATCGAAAGGCGGCACCACCTGCATGAGAATGCACTGACCTCTGCCCTGAAAGTGGCGCGGGAGAAATCTGGCCTGACGAAGAAGACGGGCTGCCACACGCTGCGTCACAGCTTTGCCACTCATCTGCTGGAAGACGGCACAGACATCCGCACGGTGCAAGACCTGCTGGGCCACAAAAGTGTGGAGACGACGCAGATTTACACCCATGTGATGGCAGGCGGTGGCACAGGGACGCGCAGCCCGCTGGATGATCTGTGAGGGGCGAAGGCCATGGGGCAGGGCGCTCCACCCCTCCCTAAATCGACTCCAGAGGTGCGACTTGGCAGGCCTACTTTACCGAAAAGGGAGCACCCGAAGGGGCTGGGATTGCAATCCAGGCGGCAAAGAGTGCACTCAAAATTGAAAAGCGGTCCAATCGAGTTGGCATGGTATGCATTCTCTACCAGAACGGGTCTGCCCGCAGTGACTGGGATGGCACCCGAAGCGGCAAAGGCTGCACCCGAAGGGGCTTGGCAGTGCAATCGAGGTGGCAAAGGTTGCAGCCCAAGCGACAAAGGGTGGACTCGATGCGGCAATGTCTGCATCCTAAATCGGTCAATTTTGAGAAAGAAGAAAGAAAAGCGGGCGCATTCTC
>CAJCCF010000520.1 GCA_903960845.1 uncultured Verrucomicrobiota bacterium
AGTCGTCGGCGCTGCGATAAGGCGCAGGCCGACCAGCATGGCCTCAGGTGCGACCCCACTGACACCGAGACTGTTATTGCCCACAGCTGCAGCGACACCTGCGCAGGAGGTGCCATGGAAATTGCCGGCGCCTGGCGACGGATCGTTGTCCTGATCGTTGAAGTCACGGTCATTGGCCGTGTCTGCATTGGCGGCGAGGTCGGGATGACTCACTTCGAGTCCATCATCCACGATACCGATCCGGATGCCGCCGCCCTTGTAGGAATCCCAGGCCGGCACGACGTTGAGATCGATCCCGCTGACTCCTCCATTTTGCCCCGTGTTTTGCAAATGCCACTGATAGCCCGCATTGGCTGCATTGTGACTCATGAGCGGATCGTTGGGCACAAAGCGGTGCTGCCACTGCCGCGCAAGCATGGGCTCCGCAGAGCGAACACCTGCCATCCGGCTGAGACGCCTGGCTCCGTCGATGGCGGCAGAGGGATCACCGGCAAAGGTAACCACCGCGTAGGAATCGCGGGCTTCCGTTCTGGCAACCCCGGGCACCTGCCCCAGATCGCGGGTGGTTGCGCCAGACAGTTCAACCAACACTCTTTTGGTTAGCCAGCGCCGGTTCGCCTCATCCTGCGGAGCATTCTTTTCATAAAGCACCCATTCGCCTCTGAGGCCGCTCTCGCCGGGAGAGCGCACAAACGCCTTTCCACCCACCTTCACCTGAGCCCGAAGGCAGGTGAAGGTGAGAAGAAATAAGAGGATCCAGCGAGTCAGCATGAACAGAAGATGAATGCACAGAACGGTGACAACGCCCAGCCTACCTACCTTCATTCCAAAGGATGTGTGTGTTACTTTTTCCGGCGCAAACGATGTCCCCGGTGCCATTGCCGTCAAGATCAGCCGCCCGGATTTGCAGCCCAAAGCCTGGCCCGTTCTCAGCGACCGTGAAGATCGATGCCGGCAGGACCTCGGGGTCAGCCGCTAAAGTGGCAGGCGCGCTAAGTAAAGTGGCCAGCAGGCAGAATTTAAAAATGGTCTTCATCATGGGCAATCTGGTCCTGAGTATGCTGACTGCAATGCGCTGCGCGACTCCATTCATCAGCCGGATCACAGCCGTTTTCCAAGCTACATTTTGAGCAGCCTGAGGATGTTGTTCCCCATGACATTCTCGTGCGCCTTTTTCGGCAATTCGAGAAGGCGAATGGACTCCACCGCCACCCGGGCATCGAGGTGCGGGCCGCATGAGGCGAACAGGATCCTTTCGTTTGGCATCTCCTTCACCGCCATTTCCAGGTAGGGCGGCACCGAAATGGCGGAAGTGTCGATGCACACGTTGGGGTATCGACGCGCCAAATCCAACGCCTCCATGTGAAGATGCCAGCTTCCTCCATAGCTGCCAAGATGGGGCAGAATGAATGTCACATCGGGATAGGTGCTGGCAATCATGTGATAGGACTGCGCCACTCCCCTTCCCTCCGGATAGTAGATGACAGGAATTCCAAGCTCTCTCGCGACATCGAGCGATTCCCGTGTCGGCGGACCGTCCGATCTCACCGCCCTCATTCCCATCGATTGAATCTCCGTGGTCAGCAGTTTCTTGAGGCTGCCCTGCTCTCGCTGGGGACTGTGAACGGCGATCCCAATCAGGCGGTCCGGATGCCTGGCGCACTGATCGGCCACGTAGCGGTTGGCGGCCTCATATTCCGGATGCCGGAGCGGGATGACGCAGGCGCGATCGATGCCGGCCCGCTGGCATTCCTCGATCACCTGTTCCGGTTCGTAGTTTAGCTGACGCGTTGCCACGCCTGCAGCGCTGGCTTGATTTTCGACAAAGCCCCAGGCGCCACCCGAACCCATCCACATGTTGCAGTCAATGATCATCATGATGGTTATCCCCGGTATTTGCTCAGAAGCCTCAGAATGTTTCCGCCGAGGATCAATGTCTCCTTCTCCGCAGGCAACTTCAGCATGCGGATTTTGAAAATCTCGAGCGCGTTGTTCGTGTCCGGCCCATCACTGCCAAACAAAATTTTCTCCGCAGGCAACTCCCTCACCGCCTGTTCGATGTAGCGTGTCTCGAGACAGTAACTCGTCTCGATATGAATGTTCGGGTAACGCTTCGCCGCAGCGATGCCGTTGAGGTGCTCCTGCGGATTGCGACTCTGGGGACTGCCAAGGTGGGCAAGGATGAAATCAATGCCCGGATAGGCTCGTGCCACTTCCACGAGGTCTGAAACCTGACGCGGGTGGTAAAGGTAGGGGATCTTCAATTCAGCGATGACATCCAGCACCTCGGGCGTTGGTTGCGGTGCATGGGACTTGTAGCCGCGCAAGCCAAGTTCACGCACTTCACGAAGCAGCATGGAACGAATGCGGAACTTTTCCGTCACCGCATCATGCTTGGCAAATCCAATGAACTTGCCCGGATAACGGCGGCAGGTTTCCGCGATCGCGATGTTCGCCTCCTCAAAGGTCGTGTTTGAAATCGGAAAGATCACGCACTGGTCGATCCCGCCCTGTTTCATGTTGCGGAGAATATGTTCAGGGGAGTTTTCGGTGCTGTAAGGCGCCTGCAAAGCCTGACCGATGCCACAATGCACATGACAATCGATGACCGGCACGCGGTCCCCGGATGGCGCACTTTCAGCGGAAGCCGAATGGGTGAGGCTGGCGATTCCAGACGTCGCAGCCGCAGTTTTCCAAAGGAACTCACGGCGGGTCGGCGCATGGGTTGGTTGCGGCATGCTGTCTGGATGTTTCTGATTCATCGGCGCGCTCATGATCGGTGATTCGATGTGCAAACTGAATTGTTCAGTTCATCAGGCACTAACAAACTCAGTGTTGCTTGCTCGTGGCGGCGCCCGCCGCGTTTGCATTGAGCAATTCGCCAAGGTTGTAGTGTGTG
>CAJCCF010000521.1 GCA_903960845.1 uncultured Verrucomicrobiota bacterium
TCCGGCACATGTTGAGCAGTGGCATTTAGACCATGCCGAAGGGTACATCTCTGCACCGCTGAGTGCCAATGGCAGTCTCTCGGATGTCACCAATGGAATGCAGCGCATGGTCACGGCAGATGTTCAATACACATCCTGGGAGATATGGGTGAGCGATATGAACCACTCGGAGATCCGCAATCAAACCACGGGTCCGGCGATTGAAGCTGCGCTGACTTTCACCGTATCTTCAGGCGATGGGTCCATCACCACGAGCAGTGCGTCCACGGATGCGAACGGCAGGGCGGCCACCACCTTCACCATGGGCAGCCAGGACTCTCTGGTAATTGTCTCCGCCAGTTTTGCCGGTGCTGCCGCCAGCGGTGCGCTGGTCTTCACGGCACCTGTTCCGGAAACGTGGAGCTACTCGCGCACGGAGAGCATCCTGTCTGCCGTTGTGAATGTGCCTGATGGCACCACGGAAGTTCCCAATGGAGCGGCCCGGCAGGTGCAGCTTCATGCCCAGGTTGATTCCTGGGAAGTTTGGGTGAGCAACAAAGGCAATACACAGAGTTGTTACCCCTACAGCAGCCCCGCTGGCGACGCCGACGTTGTATGGTCGATCAGTGGCGGGACCGTCTCTGGCGACTGGCGGACGAATAGCAATGGTGATGCCAGTGCGACTTTCATCATGGGGAGTGATGCAGCGACTTTGACGGCGAGTGCGGGCAGCGCAAGTACAGTGGTGACATTCACACCAGCGACCGTGGGTGAGCAGTGGAGTTTTGATCATCAGGTGAGCACCATCACCGTCTCTATGGGTGCTGATGGCCCAGTCACGGGTGTGCCGTCTGGAGCGCAGCGCACGATCACGGCGAATGTGCAGCTCTCCTCATTGGAAGTCTGGGTGAGCACTTTCGGGAATACCAGGACACAGAACCCGACCAGTGGAGTGGCGGCCGGGGCGGTCCTGACTTTCTCCATTGAAACAGCAGACGGTACCATCTCCACGACGAGCGCGATTACGGATGTTGGAGGCAATGCGACCACCACTTTCACCATTGGCAGCCAGGACACTCGGTTGGCCGTCTCCGCCAGCTTTGCCGAGGCCACCGCCACAGGATCACTGGACTTCACTGCGGAAACTATCTCTTTGGAAACGTGGACGCTGGATCACACGGACAGCAGCCTATCCATGTCTCTGAGCGACTCCGGCGTTGCCTCAGTGACCTACTCAACGGCAGACGTGATGATCAGCAACCAGGGCCACTTCAAAACGGTGAATGCCAGCACCGGCCCTGCCATTGGTGTCGGCGTTTGGTTTTCCATCAAAAACGGGGACGCAACTCTCTCTCCTTCATCCGCCACGACCAATGCTGCTGGCAACGCTAGCACGACCATCACACGAGGCACATCCACCTCTACCCTGGAAGCCAGCACCTCTTTTGGCGCCCTGACCGCCGTAGCTTCGGTCTCGATTTCCCCCGTTTATATCCCACCCGTGGAAATATGGACCAAAGTCAGTGACGATGGTTCGGTGTCACTGACTTTGAGTGCTAATGGTGCCAGTGTTACCTACACCTCATGGGAAAATTGGGCCAGCGACATGGGGCATACGGAAACCAGAAACTCCACCACCGGGCCAGCCATCTCAGCACCCGTGAGTTTTTCAGTCAGCGGTTCTGCACCCACGTATGCGACTATCGGCTATGCCGCTCCCGTAACCGACAGTGCTGGATTGGCGTGGATGAGCGTCATTGGCGGCAGCATCGACTCAGTTCTAACAGCAAGCGTGACTTTTGCCGGCAAAGCCGCTTCATCCACGATCACCATACCTGCCGTGGAAATCTGGACCAAAGCCAGTGACGATTGCGCAGTATCACTGACTTTGAGTACCAGTGGTGCCAGTGTTACCTACACTTCATGGGAAAATTGGGCCAGCAACATGGGGAACACGGAAACCAGAAACTCCATTTCCGGGCCAGCCACAAATGCGCCCGTTAGTTTTTCACTCAGCGGTGCCGGCTCCACTTATGAGACTGTCCGGGTCACCGACAGTTCTGGAATGGCGTGGATGGCCGTCGGTGGCGGAAGCATGGACTCAGTTCTAACAGCAAGCGTAGCTTTTGCTGGCAAATTCGCTACAAGCTCGCTCGCTATACCTGCCATGGAAATCTGGACCAAAGTCAGTGATGACGGCGCGGTGTCACTGACTTTGAGTTCCAGTGGTGCCAGTGTCACTTACACTTCATGGGAAAATTGGGCCAGTAACCTGGGGCACACGGAAACCAGAAATTCCACTTCCGGGCCAGCTACCAATGCTTCCGTAAGTTTTTCAGTCAGCGGTTCTGCCCCCGCGTATGCGTCTATCGAATATGCTGCTCCCGTCACCGACAGTTCTGGAATGGCGCCGATGCGTGTCATGGGCGGGAGCATGGGGTCTGTTCTAACAGCAAGCGTGACTTATGCCGGCAAATCCGCTTCAACCGCGATCACCATACCTGCCGTGACTGGCACGAATCCTGAAACATTCGAACTTAGTTGGGATGCGCCAAGGCTCGAGGCTAGCTATACCACCGTTGCAAGCTACTTTTATGGCAGCCCGGTTGGGTGGGGTAGTTATCAGGATCATTCGTTGACCAGCCCTAGAAATGTCATCATGGGGTATGCAGTGCCCCCAGATGAGGTCGCTAACTCCTTCGAGGAAACATTAGCAAAAGCAACCTATCCCAACTTGTCCGTGCAGGACGGTAAGTGGCGCTGGCCTCTTGATCTGCACTCGAACTACTCTGGCATGATCGCCTCACAAGCCGGAACGGATCAACATGATTTCATCGATGAGTATGGCAGTCTGTGCGTTTTAACAGGGAAGCGCATTGACCAGCGGCGAGTCCGCCTCATGTCCAATGTTAAACTTCCCCAGGGGCACACGCTAAAATGTCTGGTAATTAAAGAAACGGACTTTTGGGATGATGCGCCAGAAATACCACTGCAAGTTGAAGTCCTCAAAACCATTGACTGCGTCATCCTTCCAAATGCTAATATTTCAGACGTAATCGATGTGGAGACCGCAGTTGCTGGCCCCAATTCAACGGTTTCAATCCGCCTCCTCCCGGTGGAGATAGTCCAGCCAAAGGTCAACGAAGATGGAACTGCCGGTGAACTTGGCCGAGTCGATTCAGTTCGCTTTTCCCGCTGGTTCAACGCCTACCCGGCTGCAGCTCCATTCACTCAGAAACCAAATTGGGTTGATAACGACGCAGACCGATTCGTCATCCGTGTTCCAACTGCATTCGCGGCGGACAAGGTAACCACAAAGATCAAACTCAAGACCAAAGCGCCTCAAGGATTGACCAACGGAACTACCTATGAGGACAATGCCACCGAAGTCACGCTAACAAAAGACGCATCAGGTCAGTGGTTTGAATCAAAGCCGATGGTTCTCGTTACGAATCAGGAAGATGCCGACGAGGCGAAGAACGGAATTGGAGGTGCCAACAATGCCCTTGATGATCGAACGCATATTGGCTGGATGGACGGCAAGATTGAGATTGAGCTAACCGACGCCAACAATCAAAAAATCGAGTTCCCGATCAGCAAAAAGAAGGGGACGGTGAAGGTGCAATTAGCCGTTGTTGATGCACAGGGAGCGTATTCTCGCGCTGGCGTATTGGGGGAACTAGACACGATCAAGCGGGAGACCAAAGAGATATGGGCGCAGCACTTGGTCGATGTCTCTTTTGTTGGCAATGCAGATGCAGTGCCGTTCACTGCTACAAACAAGATTGGTTTAGCGGTATTGCCGAACGCCGAAGACTCCCGTGATCGAAACATCTTCTTGTTCAAGCCAAGACCATTCGACTCAAATAAGACGCTCGCTCTTTCCCATGAAGCAGAAGCTGCGTTGGATGAAGTAGCAACTCAGATACAATGGCAGCAGGACGCCATTCGAGTTTTATTCGCGCCATTTGATACGGCTTCGAGAGTTGGCGTCTTCGGTGGAGGGGGCGTGTTCGAAATGGGAGCATATACACTCCTTGGAGAGAACATCGACTACATGGGGCATGATGGCACTATCATCATGAACTCTCATATCGACAATGCGCAGAGGCATCGAATGTTGGCCCATGAGGTCGGCCATGTATTGCTACCTTCAGTCAACCACTCTCAGCCAGAACCGCCCAACGATTTTGTTGTTCCGGGTAATCCAGCCTACCCGTGGCACTTGCTGATGTTCA
>CAJCCF010000522.1 GCA_903960845.1 uncultured Verrucomicrobiota bacterium
CATCGACCGTGCGCACACTGCCGATGAATACATCGAGCTGGATCAGGTGGAGCGCGCCTTTGAGTTCCAACGAAGATTCCTTCTCAGCTTCGCGTAACCGTTTCACCACCATGACCAACCGCCGCCAATTTCTCACCACCAGCCTTAGTGCCGCGCTCAGCACCCAAGTCAGCAGTTGCGCCACACTCGCGGGCGGAGGCCACATCGACGCGCATGTGCATGTGTGGACGCCGGACACGGAGAAGTATCCGCTCGCCACCGGCTTCACGAAGGCTCAGATGAAGCCTGCGAGCTTCACGCCCGAACAGCTCTTCGCCCACTGCAAACCGGAAGGCGTGAACCGCATCGTGCTCATCCAGATGAGCTACTACAAGACGGACAACCGCTACATGCTCGACATGATGGCCGCGCATCCCGGTACCTTCTCCGGCGTGGCGATCATCGATGAAACCGCCGCCGATGTGCGTGGCCGCATGAAGGCGCTGAAAGCCCAAGGCGTGCGCGGTTTCCGCCTCTATCCGCAGGGCAACGACGTCGAGGGCTGGCTCGCCTCGCCCGGCATCACGGAGATGTGGAAGGTGGCCGCCGATGAAAGCCTGAACATGTGCCTGCTCATCAATCCTGAAGCGCTCTGGCCCGTGGCGAAGATGTGTGAAAAGAACCCGCAGACGCCCGTGGTGATCGATCACTTCGCCCGCCTCGGCATGAAAGGCCCGCCGGATCGCTCGCAGCTCGACCGCCTCCTGCACCTCTCGAAGTATCCGAAGGTCACGGTGAAAACCTCCGCCTTCTACGCCCTTGGGAAAAAGCAGCCGCCCTACCTCGATCTCGGCCCCATGATCAAAGAGTGCCGCGACCAGTTCGGCGCGGATCGCCTCATGTGGGCGAGCGATTGTCCCTTCCAGGTCGATCCCGGTCACAACTATCACGATTCCATCGCCCTCGTCCGCGACCGCCTCGACTTCCTCACCGCCAGTGACAAAGCCGCGATGCTACACGGCACGGCAAAACGCGTGTTCTTCAGTTAAGGTTCACTTTCCCGCCACGGGCAGGAACTGCACCGCATCAGCGATCACCACCTTGTCGGCCTCCGTGCCGTCGTTGGACACACGCACCCAGCCCACGCGACCCGCTTCAAAACGAAACGTCCCGAGCGTGCGGAAGAGTCGGCCATGCGTGGGCTCCTCCTGCTGATTGATCCGCAAGGTCGTCTCGCCATCCGCGTGATGAATCGTCACCGGCGACTTCGTGGAGCGCCGCACATTGTAGCAATGCGCCATCCGCACCTCATACCAGCCCGCCTTCGGCAACTCCGGCGTGAAGGTCACCGACTTCGCGCCCTTGCCCGACTTCATGTCATGCAGATAACCGAACCCGACATACGGCGGCGTATGCGTGGAATACTGCCACTCGCCCACCAGCTCCGCCTCCGTCTCATCCACCACAATGCCCGGTAGTGTCGCCGGATCACTCACGATAAACTTCACCATCTCCGGCCGATCCACCTCGCCTGGCGGATGGATGTTGGCGATGGCTTTGGGATGCGGTTTCAGCGACTCGGCTGCAATGGCTGTGGTGAGGAGAATGAAGAGAGGCC
>CAJCCF010000523.1 GCA_903960845.1 uncultured Verrucomicrobiota bacterium
CCAGATAAAGAAATGCGTGAACGGCATGTCCAGCACCGCCCGGTGCGCCGGTTCTTTGGAGGCGACATCGGTCAGTGTTTTCAGGCTTGGATCGGGATTGGTCACGTTGGCCTTGGTCTTGCCAAACACCGCCTGCCTTGAGATCGAAAACTTCATGATGCCCGACCCCAGTTCGGCAATGATCCTGGCACTTTCAAGCAGCGGCGCATCCTGCGTGAAGTGATAACGCCCACCGATGGCCTGCGTGCCAAGGATGAAATTGAAAGGGGCATCAGCCGTTGCTTCCGCGGCATGAAGAGTCGTCCACGAAGATGTCAGCAGAGTGGCAAAAAGGAACAATCGAATCATAAGCCAGAATGAAGAGCGCCCTTCATGGCTCAAGGCATTGCTGCCTGGTTAAAGCATTTTTCTCCGCACCCGATGAACCCGGCACGGCAGGTGGAGCCGTCTTTGTCCGTGTCGTGCTTTTGGTTCGATTTGCCGCAGCGGGGCCGAGAAGCTGAGTGGGCGAAGCTTTCTAACACTGGATTCTCTGCCACTCTGTTTCTCTGTGGCAGGAAGAATGAACGACTCGCACGCCGTGCATCAGAAATCCTCAGATAAGGCGCATTGCCGAACTGCTGATTGCGCTCAGCGCATCACCGCCGGCTGTCCTGTGCATTGCAGCACGGAGTGCCACAGCTCCTGGGTGGGATCGACCTTCCGCCTGCCCTGTGTGACAAGATCGAGCGGCAGATGCACGAACGAGCCGTGCCAGCGGCCCACCAGCATGCCCGTCTTGCCCGCCATGGCCGCATGCACGGCGGATTGAGCGAGGCGTGAGCAGTACACGTTGTCTTGCGCGTTTGCAGGCACGCTGCGCACGATGTAGCTCGGGTCGATGTACTTCAGATTCACCTCCGTGCGGCGTTGTTTGAAGAAGGCATTGATGCGGTCCTTCATAAACTGGCCGATGTCGCCATAGCGTTTGTTGCCGCTGGCATCCGTGCCTTGAGCCTCAGGGATCAAATGCTGGCCAGCGCCTTCCGAGACGACGACCACGGCGCTGCCGCGCTTCATGAGCCGGTGCCGCAGCGTCTCAAGCAGGCCGCCATCGCCTTCCAGTTCAAACCGCACCTCAGGGATCAGGACAAAGTCCACATTGCTGCCTGCCAGCGCCGCATAGCAGGCGATGAAGCCGGAATCACGTCCCATGAGCTTCACGAGCCCCACGCCATTCACCGCGCCGTTCGCCTCAACATAGGCGCAATTCACCGCCTGCACGGCTGCTTCAAACGCGGTCTCAAAGCCGAAGCTCTTGTCGAGGTAGCGGATGTCGTTGTCGATGGTCTTCGGGATGCCGACGATGGTTTTTTTCAGCCCGCGCCGCTCGATTTCTTTGGTGATCCCAGAGGCGCCTCGCAGTGTGCCATCGCCACCGATGACAAAAAGAATGTCCACCTTCATGTCCTCCAGGGTGTCCACCATTTCACCGATGTCCTGCTGCCCGCGTGAGCTGCCCAGCAGCGTGCCACCAAAGTGATGCGCCTGCTCCACGGAGGAGGGTTTCAGCAGCAGCGGCGTGTGCCCGTAGCTCTGCACGAGTCCCTCATAACCGTAGCGGAAACCGAACACGCGCGAGATGCCGTATTGCCGGTGGCACTGATTCACCAATCCGCGGATGATGTCATTCAGCCCGGGACAAAGCCCGCCGCAGGTCACGATGCCCGCTGTGGTGCGGCTTGGATCAAAGTAGATCTTTTCACGCGGCCCGGCCTCCTCGTAGCTCGGCGTCGAGACATCCCTGCCGTCCTCCAGCAGGTGGCTGTGATACAAAATGCGATCGAGAGCATCCTCCTTATACGGAGCCTCCACTCCCCCGATGCGTTGAAGGGGTGAATCAAACAAACAGGGGCCGAGCGTGGGGATGCTCGTGTCATGCGGCGCTGGAGTCATGGCTGGTAAATCGTCCTTAAAGCAGGACGAGTGCCAGCATCGCCGACTGAAAGACGCAATGGCTGCCCGGAATCGACGCCTGACCATTTCCTTCCTTGAAAAAAGGCTCCGTGGCGGAAGTTCTGAAATTGGAGTGGACGTGTGTGCGTGCAGTGATGCTATTCCACGTTCGGCTCGGAGCGTTGAGCACCTCATTGCGGTTCTTCGCCTCACGTTGGTGAGCTTTCGCCGCGCTTGAGATCAGCTCCTCGCTGAGCCAGTCTCGACCCATCATGCGAATCCAAATTCACCGTCTGCAGACTTTCCTTCCATTCGTCACGCTGCTTGCTTTCTCCATCACCAGCTTTGGTGCGGAGCCTATCTCGATCGGACTCAACGCGAATGCTCTTTCGATCGCGACGGGTCAGCCTTCACTGGTGCTCATGTCGAGTGGCTCCGTGCACATCCCGGTGTGGTCCTTGTCGGGTGGCACCGTCGGGCAATCAGTCGCGGGTGTGGTGACGGGACTTCCGAGCGACTGTGTTGCGGTGAAGGTGGAGATTGTCGTGACCACGACGGATGCGGCGACGATGCCCGCCGCTGAGGATGTCTACCGGGTGCACCTTTCGCAATTGGTGGAGGGGGCGCCGTTCACGAATCGATATTATCAGGGCAGTCCCGTGCGCACCGCGCTGCCTGCTGCTCCGCTCCACTCGCGGACCATTCTGTTGGAGTCGTATTACGAAGTCGTGCCCAACGTGCCTCTTTGGGTTCGAGTGCAGCGCGAGCCTGGCGATCCGGCCGATACATTCACCAGCCCCACGGGCCTCGCCATGATGATGGTGACACCCGTGCATGTTCCCTCGAAACCGCACATCGTGCAGCAGGTGAGCGGCTACAACTCATGGCCGATGCTGCAAGCCATCGGTGACAAGCTGGTCTGCGTTTACAGCCGAGGCTCCGGTCACACGATTGGTGAAGATTCCCGTGTTCTTTATGCGCGCACCTCCACGGACCATGGCAAAACGTGGACTGCGGAGACAATCGTTGCGAACTCGCCGGGCTACGGTGACGTCGCCATTGGAAAAGGGATGGATTCCTCGGGCGCGATGCTTCTGTGGGTGCGTCGCGTGGGCAAAGACTGGCAGCATGATCTTTACCGCACCACCGACGGCGTGACCTTCAAGCTCGTGACGACGCCGAAACTATCGCCGACCCCCGTGCAGATTACTGATGTCTTCACTGTGCCAAAGATCGGGCTAATGGCTCTGTGGTTCGCGGGGAACTACGCTGAAGACAACAATCACTCGTGGGGCACGCTGACCAGCCGCGACAGCGGCACCACCTGGACACAAACCACCATCGAATCCGGCCTGAGCAAAGCGCAGTGGCCCACCGAGCCCTCCGCCGTTTATCTTGGTGACGGCAAGATCCTCGCCATTGCACGGACGGAGCAGGGAAGCTCAACCTCTGAGCGGGCTCAGTTCCAAATGGTGTCCCTGGACAACGGCAAGACGTGGACGCGCGCGCAAACCAACATCAGCGATGTCTTTCTCTCCACGCCGAGCCTGATCCTCGACCCTGAAACCGGTCTGCTGATCAACTACTACTATCAGCGCGGTGCTGGCGGCGTCCTGCGGCGTCGAGTCGTCGATCCCGCTCGCGTCTTCGATAATCCGCTCCACTGGCCCGCCTCCGATGCGGTGGCCAAAGGAAGCGCGGCCTCTATCGACGCCGGCAATGTGAATGCCACCGTGATCCAGGGCATGCACTACCTGTCCTTCTACTCCGGCAAATCGCCTGACACATCGGTCTTCGTCTCGGAGATCCAGCCTCCCGCTTTGAAGAAATGAACTCCATCACACGGCGTTGAACCAGGGCCTCGGCAGTCATGACATCCGTCTCACTTTTCCTTCAGCCAACGACCTCGTTTGTGCTGGTTCAGGAACTAACATCCAGCCACCGCCGCGCACATTGTGGATAAAACTGCGGCATGGCGTGGTTGGGGCAAACAAGTCGTTAGAAAAGTGATTCCAGTTCTGGAAGAGATGAAGATGCCGGGACATACTTTCATTCAATCATGAACAGTGCACACACATCGCTCCTCCGATTCGCAAGCCGTCTCTCCCTGGTTGCCACGCTGCTGGCGATTGTTTTCAATCTGTCAGCCCGCTCGCAGGAACCCGAAGCCATCTTTGACAAGAAACTCGCCGACGGCTTTGAGCCGGCCACGATCCTCGAAGATTCGACTTCTCAAGATGGGCGGATGTCGGTTATTTTTGTGGCTCGCAAAAAGACGCTGAAACCAGCCAACTGGCCCTCCATCATCGCCGGCGTGTCGATCAACGGCACGACTTTAACCGACAACGATGGCACATATGTGATGGAAAACTGTATCGTCTCGATCAAGGATAAAAAACGCCTCGGTGTGGTTCGCAGCAGTGATGAAAACTTCCGAGCCTATCATGCCGGGCAGAATCACAATTATTTTTCCACGCTCTGGGGGCCGGACCAGGAGGGCTGGCACTACGGGGTCCTCAATTACACCGGGCGGTGGGGGTGCAATGAGATCTTCTTCGTCAACTGCGACGGAGAAAGCGCAAAGGTCACCAGTATGCGTGCGCTGCTCGACCGCTTCTCCGGCAAATCCATCGTGGCTCAAAAGAAAAAGCCCGAGGACTACGAGATCGGTTACGAGGTGCTCGGCTTTGTGAATCCCGCGGCCAGCGTGTCCGTATCAGACCCGATTAAGCTCCGTGTGGCCTACACGGCGCAGATTCCCAAATCCGAGGACGATGTGGTCGAAGGCACCATCACCGTGGAGTTATCACGCAATGAAAAAGGCATCTCCACCGCCACGGTGCTCAGTGTGAAGGACGGGCCGCATCAGTAGCCGGCTTGGGTTCACTTGGAATTGATTCGTGAGACAATCACTTCCTTCGTCTTCCGGTCGATGGAATACAAAGTGCCCGGCTGGCCGAGGTCCCACGCAAAGGCTTGGCCATGCGCGGTGATGGGGATTGATGTCCGCCACGCCCAGACATCACCTTCCACCGGCAGGTCGAGCACATACAGCTCCTGTGCATCATGCCCGGTGATGAAGAGATGTCTGTCCGGGCCGAACCCACCGCCAGAGCTGCTGTTCTTGCCAAATTTGGCCACCGCTTCGGCCGGGAAGCTGATCTCTGAGGCGGGCTTCCAGTTTAAATTAAAACGCACCACCCGCGTGCGGGCCGGATCACCGGTTTTCGCGTATTGGGCAAAGCAGGCATACCACCAGCCATCGCGACGATCCACCCAGGTGAGCGAACCGCCCGCACTCGTCAGATCAATGCTTTCAAGATGCTGCATCGTTTTCGTATCAAAGACCTCCACCGAGCTCTTCATCGGCATCTCGGGGTAATTGGAATGCGCACACCACAGTTTGCCATCGAGCACGATGCCGGCATTCAGATGCTTGATGCGGCCCTGACTCTCCTTCCAGCCACCAACACGTTCGCCGCTGTCTTTGCGGTATTTGCCAATGGCGGCGTTCGTGATGGCATAAAAATGCTCGGCATCGACAGCGACACCTTGATGCGCCTCGTCGGCTTTGAAGCGTTTCAATTCCTCATGTCGCCATTCGCCCTTTTGACCGGCGAGCATCTTGTCGATGCGTGCCTGCTCTTTGCGCAGAGCGACATCGGGAATCGGCATCGGCGTCAAATTCTCCGTAACAATGACTTCGGCGTCTGGAATGGCCCGCCAGCGCAGGTTTTTGAACCACACATCCGCACCATGATCCTGCAGTGATAGATGGGCGCCGCGTTTGGTCAGATCGCCGCCGCGAATGCGAAGGACTTCGAGTTCGTGAAACCAACGCGGGTCACGGTAATCAAAATCGATGACCTTTTCGCCATTCAGCCAGTGCTGGATCACCGATCCCCGGCACACGATGCGGCCTTCGTTCCATTCGCCGTGAGACTTCACGATGTCCTTCGTCGGTGCCATGCCAAAGAAGAGCGCCGCGGCCGCCTGGCGCGGATTTTCGCCGTAGGGGCTGTTCGCGTTGTCGAGCAGTTGATACTCATACTGACCCGGCCGGTAATACACGCCGCTGTTGCAGCCTTTAGCGACTTTCCACTCAAAGCGCAGTTCGAAGTCGTCCGGCACTTTCGCCTTCTCAAAAACCAGCGAGCCACCTTTCTTTACCCGGGCGATCTCTCCGTTCACGACCGCCCAGTTTCCATCGTGTTTCCAGCCATCAAGCGTCTTGCCGTCGAAGATGGCTTCAAAGGCGGGTTCGGCGGCGTGGGTAAGATTCTGGGTAAGAATGAGGCAAGCAAAAAGGCGCTGGAGTGACGTCATGGCAGTGTGACGAAAGTTTGCGGAGACATCTTCCAATAAAGCTTGATTGGTGTCCCCACGATCCTCCTGCTGTTGTTCTCCTTTACTGCTGTTTGTGTGTGAATCTACGTTTAGCCACCAGTTCGTGTCA
>CAJCCF010000524.1 GCA_903960845.1 uncultured Verrucomicrobiota bacterium
ACATTTCTCGGCAGGGAAGAATCTGAGTTTGTCGAAAACTGCACCCGACTGAATGCAAACCGCACAGGGCTTTCGATCATCGACAAGCCCAATGGTGAGTGTCTTTTTCTGGCCGGCACGAACATCTGCCTGATCCAATCGGTGAAACCTCTCCAGTGCTCAGGATTCCCGAATGTCTGGAATTTTCCGGGCTGGCGGGACAAGTGTGACGCTGTGGAGGTCTGAGCGAAGTTGCGCGCACATTAGATGACTTAAAGCCAATTAGGGATCTGGGGATTCCGCAAAAGAGTGCGCCGGAGGCTGTTGATATCTTAGCAGTTTTGAGGTTTCAGCTTTCAGCTTTCAGCTTTTGGATTCCTAGTGGCCCCATGCCAGAGACTGTCGATTCCACTTCTTCTATCACCACCTCCGGACGCATTGTGCGCGCGGCTTTGATCATCCTGCCATTGGGCACCATTTTACTGGGTGCGCTTTCATTTGGCATCTGGTGGTACAAGAAACAGGGAATTGAGGAACGTGGCTATGCCTACGCTTCGGCCCTCCGCAGGGAGATGACGGCGTCCGCCTTGGAGCGCTACGTTGGCATTTTGCGTGAGGTGTTGAATCAGCCTGACACCGAACGTCTCCCCGCCGTGGCCAGTTTTTTAGAGTCCTCAATGAGTCCGGAAAACATGGGATACGAGCCGAGGCGGGATCGTTTTTACACGGGCGCAGTGGAAGTTTCAAATGTGGAGGCAGAACTGACGGGCAGGCAGCGTCCGCGCGAGGTGCGTCTGCTTCTAATGCCCTACGGCGACAGGTCCCGGATCGATGCGGAGGTTCATGCCCTGGCTGGCCTGATGGTGCTGGCTCATGCAATGGCGGGTGAGCGGGAGGAGATCACGGTGAAGTTTGCGGCTGTCCCGGTGGGAGTGAAGGATCAGAGCGGGCACTCGGCGCTGGAACGGTTGGCTGGCGCGGCGAATGAGCGCGGCGAACGCTTGATGCAGATTTTGGTTCTCGGCGGGGCGGGAGATGCGCTGCTCTCTGAAATTGGGCAGGCCTTCCGGGCGGCTCAGACTGGGGCAGCGGTAAAAAGTCTTCCTGAAACTCATGATGCGCCTGCCACGCTTGCCGCGATGAAGGCACTCAAAGGGCGGTTGTAAACCGAGTCTATTTTGTGATTATTCACTGCACGAAGCATTCTTTAGTGACAAAAAATGTGCGACTGCTAGGCTAATTCTCCTTTTCCAAAAAAATCGTCACCTAGTGCCCCTTCCCGTGAGACAATCCTGCTGGTTACATCCCGCCAATTACATGCCTGAAACGAGGTGCTTGATTCGTAATTGTCTTGTTTCAGTCTCCCCTGTTTTATCGTCCGATGACCGTCATGCGTAACACCATCTGCGCCGTTTTGATTCTTGCTGCCGGGACAGAAAATGTCCTCGGTCAGGCTGCTCCACCTGCCGCTCCAGGCAAGCCCGCTGCTCCAGCAGCACCGGGCGCTGCCCCGGCCGCCGCTCCAACTGCCCCTGGCGCACCCGCAGTTCCCGGCGCGCCTGCTGCTCCCGCTTTGGCCGGTGGAGCTTTGAGCATTCAAGCCGCGACTGAAGCCCTGATGAATGCCGGGCTGGCCCTCTTTCAGGAAGCCAAGTACACCGAGGCATTGGCGAAGATCGCCGAAGCGGAAAAGAACCTGAATAACAAGCCCTTTCCGCAGATCCTTTTTGTCAAAGGAGCTTCGTATTTCAATCTGAACGATTACCCCAACGCCATCACGGCGCTCGAAGCTTATCAGGCAAATTTTGCTGATGGCGAGTATATCAATCCAGTGCGTCTCGCACTTGGTCGCAGCTATATTAACAAGGGAGAGCCGGACAAAGGCATCGAGATTCTCAAAGCGGTGGTGAACAGCGCTCCGGCCATGAAAGCCGAGGCTGGCTTGTTTGTTGCCGAGGCATTAAAGAAACAGGGGAAGACGGATGATGCTCTCACGGTGCTCAAATCGATCATCACTGATGGCACCCGCAGTTCGGAAGGCATTCAGGCGGCCATGATGGCTGCTGACTTGTATGTGGCCAAAGGTGATCTGGATGAGGCGGGCAAGCTGATGGAGAACATCAAAGGTTTCGCCAGCGGCGGGGACAACGTGGCCCAGATGAACAACATCTACCTGAAACTGGGCGACCAAATGCTCGAAAAGAAGAGTTTCCGCGAAGCTTTGGGAGCCTATCAATTGGTTCGCAGGAAGGCCGAAATCAGCCGTTTGCAGAAGGACGTGATTGCCAAGTTGGAGCAAAGCCTCAAGACGCCCGGAAAAGGCGCGATCAAAGGGACCAAGGAAGAACTAGAAGAGAAGTTGAAGACCAACAACTCATTGCTCGAAGAGATCGAGAAGCGCGGCGACTACGATGCCTCACTCTATTATCGTCTGGGCCGCTGCTATTATGAAATGGGCCGCTTATGGGAGTCCATTCTGGCCTTTGATGTGATTGTGAAGGAATTTAAGGAGTTCCCTCAGCGCGATCGCTGCATGTTCGGCATGATTATCGCCAACGCCCAACTTAAGCGCGTGAAGGCAGCCCGTGAACTCTGCGAGAAATACATCTCCGATTTCCCGGATGGAGCAGACTTGGGGACTGTGTCTGAAATGTTTGGCATGCTGGCCTATGAAAATGGCAAACTGCAAGACGCAGCCGATGCCTTCAACAAGGCGGAGGGTTTCCCGAAGGCTGATAAGGAGCGCCTGCGTTTCCTGCGCGGCAATGTGCTTTTTGAAATGCAGCGTTTCGATGATGCCCGCACGACTTTTGAACTGCTGGTGAATGAGTTTCCGCAGTCAGCCTATAAGGATGATGCCCTTTATCGCGTCGCACTGATCTACTTCTACCAGAACGATTCGATCAATACCTCGAAAGCACTGAAGAACTACATGAAGGAAAACCCGAAGGGGTTGTACATCGTGGATGCGCGTTACCGTCTGGCATTCATCAAGTTCCAGGCTCGTGATGTTGATGATGCCATGTCGGATCTTCAAGGCATCGTCAAGGATGCACCCAATGATCCAAACATTGGCCAAGTGTATGCTCTTCTGGGTGACGGATACAATCAGAAGGGTGATTACGACAAGGCGCTGGAGAACTTCGCGCTGGCCGTGGACAAGGCCAAATCGGATGACGTGCTGGGCTACACCATGGATCAGGCCACCGACCTCTACGCTTCCAAAAATCAATGGAAACAGCTCGGTGACATGTGGGAAAAGTATTTGAAAACTCACAAGGACAATGAAGAGCAGGAACTCAAAGCGGTGCTTTGGATCTCCCGCGCCCGGGTGAAGGAAGGCAAGCCGGACGAAGCCAAGAAGCTGCTCTCTGACGCCATCAGGCCAAAGATTCCGAATCCCGCCAACGAACAGGTCGAAGGTCTCATCCAACAGCTAGTGACCCTCATGACTCCGAAACGGCGCGCTCGTCCGGCAACCGTGCCTGTTGAGGTTCCTACCGCCGATGGTGCCGCCAAAAAACCGGCTGATACCGCCAAACCCGCTGAAACCGCTCCGGCACCGGCACCGGCACCATCGCCTGCGCCAGTGATCACTTTTGAAGAAGTCGAAAAGCAGTTGGAGACATTGCTGACGCCGCCTGAAAAAGCCATGAACGGCACGGCTCAGATGCGCATCCTGTTTGCCAAGGCATGGCTGGCCAAAACGATGCGTGAGCCGGCCAAGGCAGAGAAATACTTCACTATTATCATTGAAGTGGCCAAGCCGGACGACCTCAGCCCGATGCTTCTCGCCACCGTGGGTGACAATGCCCGCAAAAAGGGTGATCTGGACAAAGCGGCGGGCTGCTACAACCGCCTCAACGAGTTTTTCAATGACACTGAGTATGCTGACGGCGCCGCCGTGGGCCTTGCTGAGATCGCTTTTGAAAAGGGAGAAAATCCCAAAGCCCTGGAGCTCTTTAACAAGGCCATCGAGGGCTATCAGGGGAGTTCCCGCCTGCTTGACGCTACACTCGGGAAGGCCAAAACACTCTACAAGCTCAAGAAGTATGATGAGGCGAAGAAGATCTACGAAGACATCATCAATACCAAGGAATGGCGTGGTGAAGCCCATGCCACGGCGCTGTTCATGCAGGGTGAGATGGAGTTTGACCAGAAGAAATGGGGCACCGCCATTCCTTTCTACCAGCGCGTTTTCATTGCCTACCAGAAATGGAAGCCGATCATGGCCAAGGCTTATGTTCAATGCGCCCGAGCCTTTGTTCAGTTTAACCGCCCGGGCGAACCGCCGGATCGCAAGTATTCGGATCGTGAAGCTGCTAAAATACTGCTCATTGAGATGACGAAGCGCCAGGATCTCCAGACCTTACCGGAGATGAAAGAGGCCCAGCAGGAACTCAGCAAACTGTAAACTTTTTCCGACCTACCCAGCCAATGCCACGCTTCGTTTACATGCTTCTGACAGTTACCGGCCTGCTGGCCGGTGCAGCTCATGGTCAGTTTATCATCCTCAAGGATGGCAGCCGCATTCCTCAATCTGAATTCACCGTTGAGGGTGGCAAAATCATCCGCACCATCGCCATCGGCGACAACAAAACAGCCACCACGCAACTCCCCAAACAAAATGTCGCTTCGCTTGACTGGACGGATGTTGGGGAACTGTCTGAGGCGCGCACAATGATGTCCCAGGGCAAGAGCGAGGAGGCGCTGGCCATTTTGGCCAAGGCCAGAGAATTTTTTGCCACTTTTGAAGACCTGCCCGGCACTCCCTATGTTGAAGTGTTCTTCACCTATGTCGAAACGTTGAGTCAGGCGGGGAAGTTTGAGGATACAATCAAACTGATTCCGCAGCTTAAAGCTCTCAAGTTGTCGGATAGCCAGAAGATGAAGCTGCGTATCATCCAACTCGACATCGACCGCCAAACATCCTCGGAATATGCGAGTATTCTTGCCGAGGCTGAAAGCATCCTTTCAGAAACCGATGATTCTTCCGTGGGAGCTTCAATTTGGGGAATCATCGCTGATATTCATTCACGCAAGAAGGAATGGGAAAAAGCCCTGATGGCATATTTGCGCATCCCTGTTTTTTACGGCACCCAGATGCAACGTGTCCCGGACGCTGAATATAAAGCCGGACAAATGCTCGCTAAAATGAAACGCTTTGAGGATGCTCAAGCGACCTTCAAACGCCTGATTGAAAGCTATCCCGGCTCTGCTGTGGCCACTGAGGCCACTAAAGAACTGGCTGCCATCAACGGCATGAAAAACGAGCCCGAGGAAGAACCCGTTGAGAAAAAAGAACCAGCCAAGCCTGCTCAGGCCGCCGCAGCCCCCGCAAAGTAAACCACCCTTTTCCAAACACCCAAGCCCACTAGTCCCATGCAATACCGTACCCCTGCCACACTGATTCAGACCGTCGTCCGCGCCTCTGCTTGCGCCATGATGTTGTTTGGTAATTTTGCCGTCCTGGCCCCCATTCACGCTCAGGAAGGCGCTGCGCCCGCCGCTCCTGCTGCTGGTGAAGCTGCCGCTCCTAGCAAGGTTGAGCACACTCTCATGGACCGCATTCATGAAGGCGGTTGGGTGATGTATCCCATCGGCGTCTGCTCTGTGGCTCTCATCTGGCTTACAGTCGATCTTTGGATGCGCACAAGCTTCAAGAAAATGGCCCCGGTCGGACAGGTCAGCCAGGTGCAGGATCTCTTCCGTGCCGGTGACTACGTTGGTGCCTACCAGTTTTGCAAAAACAACAACTCACCGTTCTGCGACGTGTCCCGAGTGGCTTTAAGTTTTGTGGGTGATGGTGATGAGGCTGTGGAAACCGCACTGTTCACTGAGCTCAACAAAGTCAATTCCACCATCACAACCCGCATCAATTACCTTTCAGTGATCGGTGTTTGTACGCCAATGATCGGTCTGACCGGAACGGTGACGGGGATGATGAGCGCCTTTGCCACACTGGGTTCCAGCGGCGTGGGTGATCCGTCCAAGCTCTCCGGAGCTATCGGTGAGGTGCTCATCGCCACGGCTTCCGGCCTCTTCATTGCCGTGCCTGCGTTCATGTTCTTCTACTTCCTGCGTAATCGCCTCCAATCAGCCGTCAGCGGCCTGCAGGAAGTGGTCGGCGCTCTTTTCCGTAAGATGCCCTACTCGCATCTTAAAGACGCGCATGTCGGTGAAGAAGAATTCTATGCGGCCATTCCCAACTGGGTGGCAGGCGGGGAGCAGGTTGCCAGCGCTGTGGCTGGTTGAGTTGATACACCCTGGCTTTTTTAAACCTTAAACTACAACCATTATGGGCGGAGGAGGCGGCGGAGGAGACGGCGAACCGGAGTTTCAGATTGCTCCGATGATTGATGTGTTGCTGGTGCTGCTCATTTTCTTTATGAGCATCACCTCAGCGCAGGTGTTGAGAATCGACAAGGACATCAAGCTGCCCGTGGCAGCGGACGCAAAAAAGAAGGAGGGCAAGAACGCAATGTTCGAAGCCGCCATCAATGTCCGCTGGCTCTCGGGTCAACAGAAGTCCAAAATCAAACTCGACGATCGAGAGCTGCCCAATGAGGAAATCATTGAGGCACTGACCCAACGTAAAAACAGCAACCCCACCTACCGGGTCATCATTCGCGGCGACCGCGATGTGCCGGCGGTGGAGATTCAGAAAGTCATGGCATTGATTGCCCAGTCGGGCATTGACGACATTTCTTTCTCTGCACTCAACAAGGAATAAATCACATGGCTCACGGCAAGAAAAAGCACCACAGCATCGACGAGGACAATGTCGTCATGGGTTTCCAGATCGCACCCATGATCGATGTCGTGTTTGTCATCATGCTCTTTTTCATGGTCATGGCTGGTGCCGTGAAGGTGGAGCGTGAACTCAAAACCCAACTCCCGGGCATCGGAACTCCGGCTCTCAATGACGAGCAGACGCCGCCCGATGAGATCATTGTCACCATTGAGGAGGCTGGGGTTGTAACATTGAACGAAGAGGAGTTTGATTCGCCCGATAACAAGACTCTTCCTAACTTCACATCTACACTGATGCGCTTGAAGCAGGAGGCTGACAGCCGCAATGCCAAGGTGATGGTCACCATTCAGGCTGAGGAGCAGGCCCGCTATGAGCGTGTCATTGATGTGTTGAACTCAATGTCCAAGGCCCGCATTACCAATGTGACCTTCACCGTGGGTGGCGAAGAGTTCTAACTGCCAGCCCGCTCGCAAAAGTTACCCTTTTGACCAGCGGGCTTGATTGCCCTTCGCCCTTAATTCGGGCAGGTGATTGATTATCCTCATTTCTGCCGCTGGAATACTTCCGCCTCTTTTCTGAAGCCGTCAGCCAGCACGGTTTCGCGAATGTTGTCTTTGGTGACGGAGACGATGTCGAGAAGCACACTGGGAACGGCGATCTTGCCGTTATCTGTCTCGGCCTTGGCTATGACTGGTTTCCTTCGGGCAAGTTTCACGGCGAGTTCTGCTGCGCGTTTTGCGAGTTGAGTGAGAGGCTTGTAGACGGTCATGGTTTGAGTGCCGGCGACAATGCGCTGGCAGGCCGCCAGGTCGGCATCCTGTCCTGTGACGATAACCTTGCCAGCCAACCCTTCTTCGATCAGGGCCTGAATGGCGCCACCGGCTGTGCCGTCGTTGCTGGCAAGGATGGCATTGATGTTTTGCCCTGCTTTGGTGATGGCGGCGTTGGTGATCTTTTTGGCGTTTTCAGGCTTCCAGTCCTCCGCCCAATCTTCAAAGACAACTTCGATTTTTCCTGCAGCGATGAGGGGTTGCAGGATGTTGTCCTGCCCCTGCTTGAAGAGTTTGGCGTTGTTGTCAGTCTTGGCGCCGTAGATGCGGACGAGGCGCAATTTGCCGTTCGCGGGTACATGGTCGGAAATGTATCGCGCTTGGAGTTCGCCGATTTTGATGTTGTCAAAGGTGATGTAGAGATCGGTTTCGGCATCCGTGATGAGACGGTCGTAAGACAGAACCGGGATGCCCTCGGCATGGGCCATTTCAACGGCGCGAGCCATGGCGGCACCATTGTGCGGAATGATGACGAGGGCATCGACCCCTGAGGTGATCAGGCTCTCCACGTCGCGAAGTTGGCGTGTGTCATCACTATTTGCCGAGCGGACTTCGACGTCGACTCCGAGCAATTTGGCCTGGGCGGTGAAAAGATCGCGGTCGGCGATCCAGCGTTCCTCTTTGAGTGTGTCCATGCTCAGGCCGATGACCAGCCTGCCATTGCGACCGCCACGCTCAGGTGTCCCTTTGCCTCGCGAGAGAACAAGTCCGGTGAGAACACTGAGGATGAAAGAGATCAAAACGAGGGCGAGACGTGCATTCATGATGCTGCACGGTCTAGCGATGCCGCCGCCGATAGTGAAGAGAAATTTTTTCTGGAGCTCGCTTTTTAAAGCGCGATGGCGATTCGCCAATTCATGGGGGCGGGCACCCAGGGCCTGACCGTGTCGGCTTAAAGGCAAGTCGGTGCGGTTGACCAAACATGAACCACCACGTCATGCGCGGCATCATGTTCGACACTTTTGAAAAGTGATAGGCCGGCCATGTTAGCTCGTTGACTGCTATCCATGAGCCGTCACCTCTTTCTTTATTGCGTCCTACTTGCTCTCGCGGGCACCACCTGTGCAGTGGATGCTGCCGGAAAGAAACGAGTGCTGCTTCTCGGTGATTCCATCTCCATCGGCTACACGCCGGTTGTGCAGAAAATGCTGTCTGATGAGATGACTGTGCTGCGCCCCATGGCAAAGAACGGCAGGGCGGAGAACTGCAGTGGCACCACGTCGGGTGTGGCAAATATTGACCGCTGGCTGCAAATTGACGGTGGCAGGTGGGATGTCATCCATTTCAACTGGGGACTGCACGACCTCAAGCACATGAAGGCGGATGGCAAGACCACCTCCGATCTCCCCACCGATCCGCCGCAGGCTACGGTGAAAGTGTATGAACAGCAGCTTCGAGAGATTGTGGCCAAGCTCAAGGCGACCGGGGCCAAACTGGTTTTTGCCGCCACCACACCAGTGCCTGATGAGGCGATGAAAGTGTATCGTTCGAACGCGGATGTTATTCTCTACAATGAGGCGGCGCTGCGTGTGATGAAGGATAACAGTATTCCCGTCAATGATCTTTATGCATTGGTGCGGCCGCGCATGAAAGAGCTGCAAATCCAGCCAGCCAACGTCCACTTCGTCCCAGCGGGTTCTGAAGTGCTCGCCACGGAAGTGGTGAAGGTCATCCGTGCGCAATTGAAGTGAGCAGTCCTGTTCCTGCGGCTAAAACAATCTTGAACGATCACGCGGAGTCACGTGTAATGTCTGTCGTTATGAACCGCTTCACCCTCGCTGCCACTTCTCTATTGATCACCGGTGTTTCCATGGGTGAGGTATCACCGGGGGTGCCCGCTACTGTGATTAAGCCTGCGGAACAGCCAGCCAAGCCCGACCCTTTGGAGGCCATCAAGGCGGAGACGGCGAAGCTGAATGCAGATCGTGAAAAGATCGTGGCGCAGATCGCTCTGGAGCAGTCCAAACTGGACGAGAAAATGGCACCCCGGAAGCGGGCCGTGGCAGAGATCCAGATACAGCTGGAGGAAATGAAGGCGAAGCTCGATCTCGCGGAAACGGAGCGAAAGCTCAAGGATGACCCGGCCCTGATGGAGCTGCGCCGCAAGAACGAGAGACTGATGATGGATTATGCCATCTCCAAGAATGAGGTCGAAATCGAAGCATTTGAAATGCGCCGGGAGGAGAATGAAGTGCGGCGCAAGACCACGGCGCTGACGATGCAGATGGAACTGCAGCAGAAGGAAGTGGAAGCGCGCACGTATGCCGTGGGCAAGGCCCCGGCGTATCCCAAAGATCCGCTCATCGGAAAAAAATTAGTGCTTTCAGACCGCACGATCCAGCTCAATGGAGTGATCACGGGCAAGACGGCGGACAATCTGGCCGATCGCATTGCCTACTTTAACAACCGCGATCCTGAAGCGCCGGTCTTCATTGTGATCGACGACTGTCCCGGCGGAAGCGTGATGGCAGGCTACAAAATACTCAAAGCCATGCAGGGCTCCAAGGCGCCAGTCTACACGGTCGTGAAATCAATGGCCGCGAGCATGGCTGCGTGCATCACCACTCTTTCGAAGAAGTCATTCGCCTATCCAAACGCGATCATCCTGCATCACCAGCTCAGCATGGGGGTGATGGGAAACCTGACGCAGCATCGCGAAAATGTTCAGGAACTTGAAGAGTGGTGGAAACGTCTCGCTGATCCGGTCGCAGCGAAGATGGGTATCACGCGGGATGAGTTCATCAAACGCATGTATGCAGAGTCATCGTCCGGTGATTGGAATGAATTCGCCGATGACGCGCAGAAGCTGAAGTGGGTGGATGTGATTGTGGAAGAGATCGAAGAAACTGCATTGCTTCGGGATCCAAACAGCCAAGCACAGCAGCCTGCAGCGACGCCAGGCCGCCTGCTTCACGACCCACTGTCGACGGGTGCCGTGGAAGCCCAGGATGAGCGTGGCAAACCAATCTCACTATTGCCGCGTCTCAATCCGTTGGATGCCTATTGGTTATACAATCCCGACGGTTATTACCGGATGCAATAGGAGACCGACGTTTTGGAGATTAGCCCCTCCGAATTTGTTTCGGCAGTTTATTGCGAAGCCGGTGGACTTTTCCGCGGACAGAGTCCTGAGGAAATGCATCAGTCCGGCGGTAGTGCTGCAATTGCGATAGTGTGATCCTGCTTTGGTGTGTCAGCATGTGCAGCAGTTCTATCTCGTTGATACTGATGATGGATGCCTGGTTGGCGGATGTGCGGAGGGGGCGAGATTGTAATTACGACTCGCAAATATCCGGTTGAGCCAATAGATTCTAACCATGAAAGTGGGTGCAACATGCAGCACGGTTCTTGGGTCCGCTGAAAATTGGCGGCATCTGCGCGGTGTTGTTACGGGCCCAATGGGCAGTGGTTTTTGGGCGTCCTATTCACCTTCTGATGAAGCGGCATGGGCGTGTTCCTTCACGAGGTTCAACGAATAACTAGCATTATGTCATTTTATGAACCTTGCATCCACCAGCCAGTCACGAAGCCGTAGATGCTACGGGATACTTATTGGTCTCTTCTTGTTAGTAGTGACGGCACGAGCATTTTTTCTCAAGTCTTCCCTGAGTTATTTAATTATTTTACATTCGTTGATCGTTGCTGTGAATGGTCCACCCGGGGGTAGGGGGCCTGTAGTGCTTCAAAATGTTAATTTTGGAACCCCCGGAATCGTTCAGCTCGATTCGATGTTACCTCTGACGGGCAATGGCACCGTCTCTGTTCATTTTACCGCGATCAATCCGGGCACCACTACCGTCAATTTTTCGGGCACATACAACGGCTCTTGGGTAAGTACAAACATGACGATCATAGTGCCCCGGGGGAGCACCAGCACCGCGCAAAATCCCTTTGTTGGTTTCGGTGGAGACCCGGTCAATACCAGCACTGGCGAATATTTTGGCCGTGAATCGGTGGATTTGAATTTGGGTGGCCCGATGCCACTGATCTTTGAGCGCTACGTGGCTTCAAAACTGGCGGGTGATGGCGTGGCCGATGGCAATCTTGGGCAGAACCGGCTGCACAATTATGCATCCAAAATCACCTCCAGCGGAACCATGATCAAGCAGGTGGTTCTGCCCAATGGCCGGCTGCTGACATTCCAGAAAACCGGCACAAAGTGGAATCTGCAGGATCCTCTGGATGTGCCTTTTGTTTTGTTGGAATCGGGAACTAATTTTTTATTGGGTCACCCGCACACGAAACAAATTTGTACCTACAACAACACCGGGCAACTCACCAAGATTGAAGATGGTAAGGGCAACGCGCACACGCTGACGTACACCGGCACCCAGCTCACCAGCGTGAGTGATGGCTTGGGACGAACGTTGACCTTCGCTTACGCATCCGACCGGATTGTCAGCGTGACTGATCACACGACCACCCGGCAGGTCACGTTTGGCTACACGGGAAACGTGCTCACTTCGTCGACGGATTATGGAGGTCATGTCACCACCTATGGAGAGAGTGGTGGCTTGCCAACATCGGTGACGCGACCTGTGGGCAACACGCTCTTCACCCAAGTCTACACCGGAGGTAAAGTCACCAGTCAAGTGGAGCGCGGGACAGACACGAGCACCCTGAATTACGGGGTGGGGACCACCACCTTCACCGACCCGACTTTGGAGACACTTGTGGACAACTATGGTGCTGATGGCCGGTTGATCAGTCACGCGGATGAAGCGGGCAAGCAGATCACCATGTCCTATGATAGCGCCGGTCGCCGCAGCCTGGTGACCGACCGCCTCGGCGACAAGACGACCACCGTGTACCATGCGCTTAGCGGCCTGCCGGCGACAATCACCAATGCGGAGGGGAAAAGCACCATCTTTACCTATGGCCCACGCACACTCAGTGGCATTGTTTTTCAGTATCTGATCAAAATTGTCTACCCGGATACAGCGGCGCGTTCCTTCACCTACGACACTAAGGGAAACATCACTCAGATCACCGACGAGGCGGGTAAAATCTGGAAGTACACATTTAACACGCGCGGTCAGGTGCTCACGGTAACCAATCCTCTTCTTGGCGTGACGACATACACCTATGATGCCAATGGGAACCTCGCGACAAGCCAGGAGCCGGATCAGGGAGCAACTACGTACACTTATGATGCGCGGTTCCGCCTGACACAAATCGCACGGCCCGATACCTCCACCGTGGTCATTGCTTATGACGCGAAAGATCGTGTTAGCAGCATCACGGATGAGCGCGGCAAGGTGGTCACTTACGCTTATGACAACAATGACCGGGTGACCATGGTCACGGATCCGAATGGCAACGACGCGACTTATGCGTACGATCTGCTCGACCGCGTGCAATCGGTTACTGATCGCAGGGGCAAGACCGGCAGCATGGCGTATAACCCACGTAATGCGATTGCCTCCATGACTGACCGCAATGGCAACGTGACCACCTATCAATACGATGCGCGTCAGAGACCCATCAGCACCACGGATGCGGGCGGTCATATTTGGACCCGACAGTTCGATGATGAAGACCTGCTCACAGGGGTTGCGAATCCAGTCGATCCGCCAAGTCTGATCAAGCGCAACCATCTTGGGCAGGTTGTAGAGATCAGTGATCCTCTCGGCAACACCTCACACCTCTTGAGAGATGCGATGCAGCGCGTGACGATGGTCTTTGATCCGTTGGGGCGTCAGACGAGTTATGCCTATGACAAGCGCGGCCTGCTCATCAGTGCCGCTGAGCAGGGAACCGGTGCCGTCAAATATGATCGTGATGGTCTCGGCAACGTGATTAAAATCACCGACCCGAACGCCGGAGCCTGGTCCTACACCTTCCTGAAATCCGGACGCCTTTCGACGATGATTGATCCGCTTCTTAAAAAATGGATATACACGTATGACATACGCGGTCGGTTGGCGTCGATCACCTATCCTGATTCGACGAAATGCACCTTCAGTTATGATGTATCCGGCAACTTGACCGGGCGCCAGTATACGAGTGGGCTCAATCTGCCGTCAGCATACGATGATGTGGGCCGCTTGGAGAGTGTGGATGGGGTCGATTTCAGCTATGATGCCGAGGGTAACCTGACCAATGCGGCGCAGAATGGTCAAAACTTCAATGCCACTTACGATGACGATGGGAGGCTGACTTCCGTGAGTTACATGAGCGGTGGCATCACGGTGGATTATCAGTACGACAGCAGTAACCGCCTGATTCAGGTCTCTGACACGAAGAGTATGGTGGACATTGATTTCGCCTACGATAACGCGGGTCGACTCACTGGCATGACACGCACTCCGGGTGTCGATGCCTCTTTTGCTTATGATACGGCGGGCAGGCTTGTTCACATCAACGAGGCTGCCATGATGGATCTGCAATACACGCTGACTCCTGCGGGTGAGGTCGCCAGCGTGAGTTATAGTGCGCCGCTGATTCCATCGGTAACTGCATCGACGCAGAGCTTTTTGTTCGGCAAGGCCGGTCAAATCACCACGCCTGGCTATACTTATGATGCCCGGGGCCGGCTCACTGCAGCGCCCGCTGGCGTTACCTATGCGTGGGATGCCGCGGCGCGGCTGATCAATGCCAATGGGGTGACTCTGGCCTACAATGGATTGGGCGATGTAACCACACGCGCGGATGGGTCGGGCGTCACCCGCTTCTACAATCATTATGCGCTCGGCATGGCTCCAATCGTCTATGAGGATCCTCCGGCGGGCAGTGACCGCGCCTATGTCTGGACTCCTGAGGGCAGTCTGCTTTACAGCGTGGACATGGGAACCGGTGCCCCGACTTTCTATCATTTCGATCGGACTGGCTCCACCCTCGCACTCACTGATGCGACCGACATGGTCACGGATTCTTACGCTTACGGTCCTTATGGTGAGCCTATGGGACATACCGGGGCGAGCACGCAGCCCTTCCAATACATTGGAGCCTATGGTGTGCGTGCTGAAGGCTCGTTGTATCAGATGCGCGCCCGTTATTACGATCCTAAAACCGCACGGTTTATATCGCGTGATCCATCCGGTCCGCGACTGGGCGATGCGAAATCAGTAAACCCCTATGTCTATGCTTCCCAAAATCCCATGCGCTACATCGATCCGGCTGGTAATTATTCTCAACCGATCAATCGCTTCTTTATCCATAGCGGTTACGGCTATCCCAGCCATTCGGGTTGGACGGTCTTGCATCGAAGACACCGATGGGGGAGATCGCGGTGGCCGTGTGCGGCGGGAGGCCATTGGGGTTCGCCAACGTGGTCGGACTTAGCACCACCTACGCCATGTGGTGGAGACATCTTTGGTAGACCCCTTGGCTATGGGGGGACCTGCGCCAATGATTTTCTTGGCGGTTACCCATTCCATTCCGGCCCTGGGTTCCCTTCCAGTCCTTTCGGCGGATTCTCCTGCCCGGGAAATCCTGGCGGGCCAATTGTCAAAGATAATCTTTGGTTCTTCGGGTCAAACTTCCCTCATCACACCAATCGCTGGGGTGACTACAGTTCGTTACCCATTGACCCTTTTACGAATTATCCTTTCGTGGAAATTCCCGCCGGGCCGCCTGGAGGCTGTCTTCCAGGTTCAGCACCAACTTATGCAAACACACCCACCATGCCTCCTGATCGCGGCACAGTTCCTTCGGCCAGCCCTACGAAAGTTATGGGAACAGGCGCGGCTGCTGTCAACGCTACCGCTCCAAAAATCATAACACCCGGACGGCACAAAGCAGCCTTGGATGCTCTCGTTGGGCGGACTGCAAATTCAGACCCTAACAATGTTCTCGACCTCGGCGCAGCAACCGCTCGTGGACAATGAATCAGAACAGGAACCCGACGATCATGAAAACGCTCATCCTTACTCTGTTCGCAGCAACCGCTCTGCCAGCCCAAGCCATCACTTACCAAATCGCATACAATCATGATGCGGCGGGGCGGCTAACGGCAGTCAATTACAACGGCGCCAGCCGCACGGCTTACAACTATGACAAGAATGGGAGCCTGCTTTCGCGCATCAACACAGTCACCCCGGCACCCATGCCGCCGCCGCATCTGGCCGGCACCTACAATGGGCTCATCACCAACATGATTCCGACGGCGGCTAACATGGGTTCCATCACCTTGAAGTTGCTGGGCACGGGAGCATTCAGCGGCAAGTTCACTCTTCAAGGTGTCTCTATTTCATTCGCCGGGAAATTTCTTCAGGATGGAACTCTGGATAATGCGCCCATCGTCATTGATCGTGCTCCGCCTTTGACTGATTTTCAGCTGGGATTGAGTCTGGATGTTCGCGGCGATATTCCTCGAATCACCGGCACGCTGGATGGTTCAGGCTTCAGTTCGCATGTTATGATTGAACCTGCGCTCTACAATGCCACGACCAACCTGCTGCCCGGCGGATTCGTGAGCAAGTACACGGCACTCTTCCAACCCGAGATGCCAGCCGTCGCCAATGCACCTCAGAGCGATGGTTACGCTACGGTCACCATCACCAGCACTGGCGCGGTTACGCTGGCCGGGAAGCTGGCCAACAATGTCACCATTACGCACAGCAGTCTCATTGTCGGGCCCGGTTCGTGGCCTCTGTTTGTCCCGATGCATGCCAATCAGGGCTACATCGCCGGGGAGGTGTTTTTTAACTTAATTCCGGGTCAGAGTGTTTTTGAGGGCGGCATCGCCTGGCTGAAACCGGTCACGGTTGGAGGCATTCATACCGCTGCTTTCATGACCTGGCTTAGCCTCATCGGCTCCAGGTATGACGCACCGCTGGCGGGGCAGCGTGCACTGGATCTGCTCGGCACGGTGCCAAATGCCACCTTCACCGCCACGGGTGGAAATCTCACCGCTCCTCCGCTGGTGCGTTCAGTCACGCTCAACAGTGCGAACGTTTTCATCACCCCTGTGGATGCGGCGGCATTGAAGCTCACTCTCACCCCCGCAACCGGTGCTTTCAGCGGCAGCTTCAAAGATGGTATCATCACCCGCACTCTGGGAGGCGTTCTGTTTCAGGAGGGAAATTTTGGCTCCGGTTTCTTTCCCGGCACCACCGTCAGCGGTCTGGTCGAGATTGATCGCAATCCTTAATGCGCCCTGTCATTTCACTGCGGTGCCATCAGCACGCATTTTTTGAAATGGCACGCTTTCACAAACCGCAAGGATCATGTCCTGGAACTTGTAACCGGAGGCTTTGGTGCGGACGACAATTTCCTGCACGGCGGGTTTGTCGCTATAACTGAGGCCGCGGCCGAGTGCGTAGGTCAGCAGGTTTTCGGCAAGGTTACGGGTGAAGTTATCGGCCATGTCCCTTGCAAGGATGGTGCGCAGTTCACTGAGATCCTTGAACTGCTGTCCACGGACAAGTGTGCCGCTGGCGTCGATGGGGTGATTCTTTTCCTGATCACGCCAGCGACCAATGGCGTCGTAGTTTTCAAACGCAAAACCCATGGGGTCGAGGAAAGCATGGCAACCTGCACAGGAGGCATTGCTGCGGTGCTCGGCGAACTGCTCGCGCAGGGTAAGATTGGACTGGCGGACCTTGGTGTCATCCAGCGGTGGCACGCCACCCGGCGCGGGTGGCGGCGGGGTTCCGAGAATGTTTTCAAGCAGGTACTTGCCGCGTTTCACCGGTGAGGTTCTGGTCTGTGTCGAAGTGAGCGTGAGGATGCTGCCATGAGTGAGGATGCCGCCACGGGGTGTGCCTTGCAGCGAGACTTTTTGGATCTTGTCACCCTTCACATTGGGGATGCCGTAATACTTTGCCAGTTTGGCATCGATGAACGTGTAGTCGGCGTTGAGGAAGTCGATGATGGAGCAGTTCTCCCGAAGGATGTGATCGAAGAAAGTCTGGCTTTCTCGCTTCATGGCGTAGGCGATGCCGCCTTTCCATTCCGGGAATCGACGGGTGTCAGGATCGACGATGTCCATGTCACGCAGTTGCAGCCACTGACCGGCGAAATCCTCCGTGAGGGACTGGGCCCGGTAGTCTCCAATCATCCGCTTGATTTCAGCGGCGAGATTTTTACGCAGTTCGTTTTTTCCAGCGAGCTCGATCAGGCGGTCATCCGGCGGTGCCGCCCAGAAAAAGTAGGAGAGCCGGCTGGCCAGGCTGAATTCATCGATATCGGCAATGCCATTGGCAGCAGGTCCCGCTGGTTGGAGCGTGGTGCGGAAAAGAAAGGATGGGGAGACGAGCAGGCCCTCAAGCGTGTAACGCAGCGCACCCAGTGCGGACTCGCCCTCCTTGATGGCCAGTGCGGCAAAAGCCTGCCATTTGGCTTTTTCCTCATCACGCATTGGTTGGCGGAAAAGGCGCGCCCCCATCTTTTCGACCAGAGCCGGCAGATCGGTTGCCTGAATGCCGGAGCCTTTGCCGAGCGGGCCTTCGATCTTCACCTGGTGCAGCCAGAAGTTTCGATCCTGCTTGGTTGCCGGGTCATAGAAGTCATTCAAGAACCACACTTGCAACTCATGCTTGCCTGCGGGCAGATCGGCTTCGACGTGGAATTCCTGGGCTGCCTGATTTTTCGCGGTGATGGAGAACGCGCCGATGGTTTTGCCGGTGATGCGCATTTCTGTTTTTGCCGGTTCGTCGCCAGCCTGTTGGGCGCCTGCTATGAGAGTGAATTTGTATTTGCCTGCCGTCTGGATTTCGATCGCATGCTTCACATAGCCGCTGCTGGCCAGTTCAATGGTGCCGGTGTCCTTGGATGCATCACCCTCACCTTGGTCAAAGTGCTCGCCGGTGAGTTGCAATGTTGGTTGGCCGACAGGCCTGTCGCCGATGAGCCAGCGCAGGAATCTGCTGCCACGCGGAGCCAGGAGTCCAAAGGGACCCTCGATTTCAATTTTCTGCAGGGCGACATTGCGATCACGCTTGTCCGGATCAGGGTTCATCGGCTCAGCGTGATCATTTAGAAAAGCTACGGAGATCTTTGATTCGCCACCATTCAACTGCACACTCTGGGTGATCTTTTGCCAGGGCCCCTTGTCGCCTTTCCAGCGGGTGGTGATGTCGTAGGTGGACACGTCCTTGCCGTTGATGCGCAAGGCAACCTTGGCGCGTTCATTGCCGGCTTCGGTCGCGGCCACATGCAGCGTCACGGCATAGGTGCCGCTGGCGGGGACACTGAATTTTCCCGTCGCCTCAGCCTGGCTGTGAAACCAGCGCACGCCCTCCCACTCCTTGGTTTCACCCTTGCTGTTCCAGAATTTTTTTGCAGCGAGCTCGATGTCCGCATGCTCGGGGATGGAGAAATCCATGGCATCCTCCGCGACCTCTCGCGAGGCGCGCAGATATTTTTCCATGAGCATCGGCGAGAGACTGAGCACGTCGCCGATGTTGTCGAAACCATAGCCCGTGTCATCCGGCGGAAATTCACGCGCGGGACGCGTGTCGACAAAGAGTAGATCGCGCACCGTGCTGTTGTATTCCGTGCGGTTCAGGCGGCGCGCGGTGACATGGCCGGGATCGGGTTTTGACGGATCGAACCAGAAGACGGCGTCATCGATCCATGCCACGATCTCATCACGTTGCTGCAAAGTTGGTTTTTCCTTTTTCTTCTCCGGCGGCATCACGTGGGTGACCATCTGCTGGCGCACATGATCCCAGAGGGCAAAGTCGGCCCGCAGCGCCGCATAGTCCTTGTGCTCGTCGAAGGCGAAGTCGCCCTTGTCCGTGCCGTCGGCGTGGCAGTCGTAGCAGAATTGTTCCAGTAGCGGTTTGATCTTTTGATCAAAAGCCGCCTGACCGCGCGTGGCCAGGAGGTCCGCAGCAGGAGCCGCCAGGGCTGGCAGGCAGAGAAGGGGAATGAAACGCAGGGGGGGCATGTTCAGTGGACAGAACGCATGAAAGCACAGCCAGATTTCCATGCGCTGGATTTGTGAGGCATTGCCGTATCTTTCGTGGAGGTTTTTCGCCAGCGGAGCAAAGCGATAGACAAAAGGCGGGGTGAGCGTTAAAACGGCCCACCATCCAATGCTGCGTTCCGACGAACGCTGCCACCCATACCCTCCATGAAACCGATTCGCACCCTCGCCCTACTCGCCGCTTTTGTCCTGCCCGCCCTGGCGGAAGACGTCACCATCTTCAATGGCACTGACCTGACCGGATGGGAAGGTAACAAGGATCTCTGGAGCGTGCAGGATGGCACGATCACCGGCATCACACCCCCTGACCCGGCTGATCCGAAGAAGGGCATCATCAAGCACAATACGTTCCTCGTTTGGAAAGGCGGCAAGGTGGGCGATTTCACCCTGACTTTCCAATACCGCATCGAGAAGGGAAATTCCGGCGTCCAGTATCGCAGTAAGGAATTGGCTCCTGGAGCCTTTGGCCCGATCATCAGCGGCTATCAGGCCGATTTTGAAGCCGGCACCACTTACAGCGGCATTCTTTATGAAGAGCGTGGTCGTGGCATCCTGGCCAAGCGTGGTGAGAAGACCGTGATCAAAGCCGGTCCGGATGGCAAGAAGCCGGTTGTCGAGCAGGCTGGCAAAGTTGGCGACAGCGCCGCCATCCAGGCCAGCATCAAATCGGAAGACTGGAACGATTACAAAATCGTCGCCATCGGCAATCATGTGCAGCACTTCATCAACGGCATGCAGACCATCGATGTGACCGACGAAGATGCAGCCAACGCGCCAAAGGAAGGTCTTCTCGCCCTCCAGATTCATGCAGGTCCTCCGATGAAGGTGCAGTTTAAAAACTTTAAACTCGCCACGCAGAAGTAGAAGTCCGGCACAGCAACTGCTGCTCCCTTTTTCCCATGCGTTTCCCTGTCAAAGTTCATCCAGGTCTCCTTCTTCTCCTCGCACTCTGGTTCGGTGGTGTCTCAGTTGCTGCGGCCCAGCAGACTGAATACATCATCTGCTCCGGGGGGCCCGCCCTCCGTCAGTGGGAGGATCTGAGGCAGCCTGGGCAGCAGCATGACCGGTGGTGGGGAAATTTCGTCCGCACGGCTCGCGTGCGGATGCAGGAGATCCAGAAGACCACGCCGAAGGGCACCATCATCACCTGGCTTGTTTATCGTGACGCCTACGTGCGCCGCGCAGCCGCAGATCATGATCCGCTGACCGCGCATGTCGAATCCGTGCGGGACACCTACAAGATCAATCTCGTCTGGTTCCGAACTGGTGATGAGGTCATCCGCTACATCAATGAAGGGGGTGGTGCCGTGTCCCGCTCGCAGATCAAAATCTCCGGCTTCGAGTACTTCGGTCACTCAAACAAGTATTGCTTCCTTCTCGATTACAGCTCCGACATTTACGCGGGCTCCACCGTCTGGCTGCATGAGACCGAATTGAACCGGCTGAACCGGAGCGCCTTTGCCCGCAAAGCCTATTGCCAGAGCTGGGGCTGCCACACGGGTGAAAGCATGAGCAAGGCCTGGAAAAAAGCCACCGGTGTTCCCATGATCGGTGCCATCGGCAAGACCGACTACTCCTTCATGCACCTTCGTGACTGGAAGGTCGCCCTCGCTGAAGGTGCGCGCTGGACACGCTAAGCTGGCTGAGTTTGAGCTTTCCGCTCTTTTGGCAGTCTGATACCAAATTCACCGAACGTTATCTTCCCCGTATGACACGTCTGCCCTTCATCCTTTCCATTCTCCTCGCCCTTTCGGCTCTGTCTTCTTTTGCCCAGACTCAGGGAGGTTCCCGCTTCGGCCTTGCCGACCTCAAAACCTGGGCTGGACGCGGTGATGCCGACGCGCAGTTCGAACTCGGATTGCGTCTGCTTACCGGAGAGGACATGAAGAAGGACGAGAAGGCGGGTGTGGAGTGGATGGAGAAAGCCGCTAACCAAAAGCATCTTCGCGCCCAGTTTGTCATGGGTTCCCTCTATGAGGATGGAACCGGTGTGAAGAAGGACGAATCCAAGGCGGTCGATTGGTATCGCAAGTCCGCTGAAAGCGGTTTTGCACCAGCGCAGTTCGCTGTCGCCATGGCCTATGACCTCGGTCGTGGCATCAAGCAGGACACGGTCAAGGCCAACGAGTGGCTGCAAAAGGCCGCCGATCAGAACCACCCGCAGTCGCAGACCGCCCTTGCCGCCAAAATGGAGCGCGGTGTCGGCATCGCCAAAAATCCATCCAAAGCGGCCCTCCTCTACCTCCGCGCCGCCCAGCAGGATCACGTGCAGGCCATGAGCCGTCTGGCCAATCTTTATTACACCGGCAATGGCGTTCCACTCGACTACCGCCGCGCCGGAGCCTGGTATCAGCGCGCAGCCAGAAGCGACGATCCCTGGGCCTCGAACAACCTCGCCTGGTTCCTTGCCACCTGTCCGGAAGAAAGCCTGCAAAACGGCGAGCAAGCCGTTCTGTTTGCCGCCCGTTCCCTACGCATCATGGACGAGGCCGGTGAAGACCAGCGCTATGAAATGATCGACACCAAGGCGGCCTGCCTCGCCCGCAACGGTGAGTTTTTGGAGGCCATTCTGTGGCAAAAGAAGGCGCTGGCCCTGCTCCCTGAGGATAAAGACCTCACTGAAGAAGAGCGCAAATCTCTTGAGACCGAGTTCAAGGGCCGTCTCAAACTCTACCAGCAGGAGAGTCCCTACGACGAGCCTGAACCCAAGGTCGAAACTGAAGCCGCGCCCCTGCCTCAGGACACGATCCTCCAGGACGAAGGCATCCCCGGCGAAGGCACCAAACCCAAGAAGAAAAAGAGCAGTAATAAGGGCACCGTGGTCTGAGATTGCGCAATTCCTGCACATCTAAGCGCAATCCTTGCAAGACTGGGCCTGCGCGCCACGGTTACACCTGCCCGAGAAACTGAGCTCATTCTGGTTTCGTCATTACTTTTTGTCATCCTCCCCCATGTCCACCGTCGCTGTCCGCTCTGCTGCCCTGCCACCCGCCATCCCCGGATTGGTGCGCCGTTTTAGGCAACCCAAGAAGAACATCCCGCAGACCAAGCAGGATCGGGACTTTGTGCTGAAAGCAGTGCGCGAGTACGCCGAGCAGCACAAACTGGTGCCGCCAGTGCCAATTGATGAACTGCAGGTTCACACGGAAAAAATCATGGCGCTCAATGGCATCGAGAAGGTTTACCGCGATTACACGGGCGTGCTTCTGGCCAATGAAACCTGGCGTGAATCTCTGGCCAGTGTGCCGTTTGAAAAACGTCTACTGCTCATGCCGAAATGCATTCGCATCGAGAGCAAGTGCCCGGCGCCTTTTGATGAATTCGGCCTGCTCTGCAAGCAGTGCGGTCTGTGCAGCATTCAGGACTTTCAAAATGAGGCTGAAAAACTGGGCTACGCGGTGCTGGTGGCCGAGGGCAGTGCGATTGTCATGTCGCTGATCCAGACGGGCAAGATCGAGGCCATCGTTGGCATCTCCTGCCTTCCAGTGCTGGAGCGCACCTTCCCTTACATTGAGGCTGCGGCTATTCCCGCCGTGGCGGTGCCCCTTCTTCAGGACGACTGCATCGACACGACCGTCGATGTGGACTGGGTCTGGGATTACATTCACCTGACCAGCGAGGACAAGACGCGCCGTCTGAATCTGAACGCGCTGCATGATGAAGTGAAGACATGGTTCACTGCTGAAGCTCTCGATGCGTTGCTTGGAAAACCGTCCTGCCAGACCGAACAGATCGCCCGCGATTGGCTGGGCCGAGCTGGCAAACGCTGGCGGCCCTTCCTCACCATTGCCGCTTATCAGGCCCTGCGTGAAGATCCAGAAGGCCCGATCTCGGATGATCTCAAACTGGCCGCCGTTTCGGTTGAAGCCTTCCACAAAGCCTCACTCATCCATGACGACATCGAAGACAACGATGCTGAGCGCTATGGTGAGCCGACACTGCATTCCGAATACGGCGTTGGCGTGGCCTTGAATGTGGGTGACCTGCTGATCGGTGAAGGCTACCGCCTGCTGGCCGAAATGAAGTGTGCCAGTCATCTGAGAAGCGCCTGTCTAAAAGTCGCCGCTGAAGGCCAGCGTGAACTGTGTCGCGGGCAGGGTGCTGAACTGCTTTGGAATAATCATCCCGTGGCGCTGAGCAACACCCAGGTGTTGGAGATCTTCCGCAGCAAAACGGCTCCCGCTTTTGAGGTTGCCCTGAAGATTGGCGCAGCCCTGGCTGGTCAGCTAGATGAGACAGCAGACGCCCTGCACACTTACAGCGAGAACCTCGGTATCGCCTATCAGATCCGCGATGACCTCGACGACCTTGGCGACGACTCAGCTGCGGACAACAATGTCAGCATCCGTCCCAGCATCATTCTGGCCCTCCTGCGCGAGCGCGGCAAAGGTGCGGTCAAGGACACCATGGAAGCACTTTGGAATGGTCAGGCCACCACCCTGCCTGACAAACCAACGATCCGTCAATGGGCGGAGGAAACCGGCGCCTATGACAAGTCCACACTCATGCTCGAAACCTACAAGGAAGCCGCCATCCGCAGCCTTCAGGAAGTCGAACTGCCGAATTTGAAAGGCCTGCTGCGCCGCGTGATCGGCAAGATCTTCAACGAACTCGAAATCAAGGGCTGGTGCCGCGAGTTTGAGCAGAAGAATCTCAATCCCGAATTGCGCGAGCAGGCGGCCAAAGCCGCAGAACATCTCGTTCCCCAGCCGCAGATCGCCTGAGTCCTGGCTCAGCACACTTCCTCGATGCCGAGACGGAGTGCGTGGACCATCCGCTGCATTTCCGAATCGGTCACCGACAGCGGCGGCATGAGCACCAGCGTGTCCTCCACCGGCCGTGTCAGCAGACCGTGCTTCCGGGCCGCCAGACAGATTTTAACACCGCGCTGTTCGTTAGGTGAGCCGGGCGTGATTTCGATGCCGGCGATGAGACCGCATTGCCGGATGTCGATCACCGCGGGCAGATCGCGCAGGGATGTGAGCAAGCCTGCCATGAGCTGGATTTTTGCCGGCAGAGCCTCCATCACACGCTCCTCACGGAATACCTGCAGGCTGCCAAGCGCCGCGGCGCAACCTAGCTGATTTGCGGTGTAACTATGGCCATAATAAAACGCGCGGCCAGTACCGAGAAAACCTTCAAAAACGCGCTCCGTCGTCATCGTTGCCGCGAGCGGGAGACAGCCTCCGGTGAGCCCTTTGGCGAGGCATAGAAAATCCGGCACCACGTCCTCCTGCTGGCAGGCAAACATGGTTCCTGTGCGGCCAAAGCCGGTCATCACTTCATCCAGGATGAGAAAGATGTCACGCTCACGGCACCACGCACTGAGCGCTGCCAGTATGCCGTGCGGCCACATTCGCATCCCGGCACTGCCTTGAACCAGCGGCTCAACGATGACGGCAGCAAGACGTGAAGTCTGCTCTTTGGTTAGGTGATCCAGCGCCTCCAGGCAGGGCACGCGCTGCACCCGGTAACCAAAGTCATTGCCGCTGCCCTTGAAAATGGGAATGCCGCCCACGCTTGCCGCACCCAGCGTGTCGCCATGATAAGCGCGCTCAAAGGCCAGGATCGTATCGCGCCCGGGATGCCCGTTTTGTTTCCAGAACTGCAAGGCCATACGCATGGCCGACTCGATGGCTGTGGAGCCGTTGTCGGAATAAAACACCCGCGTCAGTGCACTGTCCGGCAGCAGGTCCACCAGCTGCTTGCCGAGCCGGATTGCCGGTTCATGAGTGAAGCCGAGAAACGACGTGTGCGCCACGCGCTCAAGCTGGGCGTGGATGGCGGCTTGGATTGTTGGATGACTGTGGCCGTGGATGTTGGTCCAGATGGAGCTGTTGCCATCAAGGTACTCTCGCCCGTGCTGGTCGGTCAGCATGCAGCCCTTTCCTGAGACGAGCATCAGCGGTTCATGCGCCTCATCACACCACGCCTGCATTGGCGTGAAGGGGTGCCAGAGATGGCTTTTTTCAAGCTGGAGGAGATCGTTCATGAAGAGGCAGTCGCCAGAGACCCCCAAAGAAGCAAAGGTCGCCACGGGTTGCGATCTGAACTTTGCCTCATGTTTGAGGGGCTGTTCATTGCTTGATCGAGAGTTGCAAACCTAAAATTCCCGCGCCTATTCCATCCTTCCAACCCCCAAACCCGACATGAAAATCCAATTACCGACTCTAGCTGCCCTCGTTCTTTCGTTTGCCGGCCTGACCGGAATCAACCAAGCCCAGGAGACCAAGCCCGTGAGTGACGCCAAACCCGTAAAAGTGACCATCGAAACCAGCAAAGGCAGCATCGAACTCGAACTCGACGCCGCCAAAGCCCCCATCACTGTCGCCAATTTCGTCAGCTACGTGAAGAAGGGCCATTACGACGGTCTCATCTTCCATCGCGTGATTCCGGGCTTCATGATTCAGGGTGGTGGATTCACCGCCGACATGAACCAGAAGTCCGTGGATGCTCCGATCAAGATCGAGTCCAAGAACGGCCTCAAAAACGCCCGGGGCACCATCGCGATGGCCCGCACCAGCGATCCAAATAGCGCCACCAGCCAGTTCTTCATCAATCACAAAGATAACGCCAATCTCGACTATCCGAGCTTCGACGGTTTTGGTTACACCGTTTTCGGCAAGACCACCAAAGGTCTGGATGTCGTCGATGCCATTGCCGCCGTGCCCACCACGCGGAAAGGCCCGCATGGTGATGTCCCTGTGGATGCGGTCACCATCAAGAGCGTGAAAATCAGCGAATAACCGCCACGTCGTTTTTGAAAAGCCGCGCTCAGGAAACTGGGCGCGGCTTTTTTGTTGCTGCGGGATCACGGTCTGGGTTTGGGGCTTCTGAATTCACTGGCGCGAGGGGCGGGAACTGCTCAAGATCGCACCACCATGAAATTGCCCGCTTTACTTGCCCTCCATCTGTTTGCCTTGCTTCACGTGATCGACGCGGATCAGATCCTCCTTGTCGCGGGAGGAACCAAGGATGCGGTGGACGTTCCGGCCACCGAGGCGCTGCTGCGCGAGCCGTTCGGCACCGAGTTCGATTCGGGCGGGCATATGTGGATCATTGAGATGGTTTCCGGAAACCGGCTCCTGCAGGTGGATGGCGGCGGCCAGATCACCCATTTCGCGGGTCAGCTCAAACCCGGGTTCAGTGGTGATGGTGGCCCGGCCATTCGAGCGCAGTTCAATGGGCCGCACAACTTTGCCATACTTCCAGGTGGTAACATCCTGATCGCGGATACCTGGAACGGGTGCATCCGTGAAGTGGATGTGAAGGCACGCACCGTGAAGACTCGCGAAGGCTGGCAGGCACCCCCTGAAAAAGCTCGTGGTAACGGGCCCTATTGCATCACGTTGAACTTTGAAGGCACGAAGCTTTACATCGCAGACCTGCGTCAGGTGCATGAACTCGATCTGGCAACCAACCGGTCGAAGGTGGTGGCGGGCAATGGCAAGAAGGGGATGCCAAAAGATGGTGATGTGGCCGCCGAAGCGCCGCTTGTGGATCCGCGCGCCGTGGCGCCGGACCGGCAGGGAAATGTGTACGTCCTTGAGCGTGGCGGCAATGCTCTCCGCGTGGTGGACAAGACCGGCCACATCCGAACCGTGGTGAATGCCAGTGGTAAACAAGGTGGTACAGGTGACGGCGGCCCTGCGCTTGATGCCACGATGAGTGGTCCAAAACATCTGTGTGTGGACAAGGATGACAGCGTTCTCATTGCCGATGCGGAGAGTCATCTGGTCAGGCGTTATGTGCCTGCGACGGGTAAGATCGAGCGTGTCGCAGGCACGGGAAAGCAGGGCAGGGAAGGCGTGGGCGGTGACCCGCTGAAGTGCCAGCTTGCGCGGCCTCACGGTGTCACCGTGCATCCAGAATCAGGTGATCTTTACATCACCGACAGCTACAACAACCGCATCCTTAAAATTCAGCGGTAGTGATGTCCTTCCGGCTGAGCCAGCTCCGCGCATCATCAACCGCAGCGCACGTGCTGCCCCTGATGCTGTTCACGCTGCTCACGGCGGTGCCGGGCTGGTTTAAGATCGAGAACCCCGAACTGCCCTGGTATCAGCAGGCGCCCGAGCATTGGGTGTACCCATTGCAGACCATGCTCTGTGGCAGCTTGCTGCTTTGGTTCCGTAGGCACTATCAAATGGCTCCTTGGCGCGGGCTCGCGTTGGCGTGCTTTTTTGCCCTGTCCGGCATCGTGCTATGGATCACTCCGGCATGGCTTTATGCAAAGCTTGCCAGTGGTGTTGAAGCTCCGGAGTGGTGGGCTTGGCTGGGTCTGGTGGAGCGGCGTGACGGATTTGATCCCACCCTCCTTTCCAAGTGGCCTGTCTGGGAATCGGCGGCGATTGGAATGCGCTTTGTGCGCATGGTGGTCATAGTGCCGTTGGTGGAGGAGCTGATGTGGCGCGGTTTTCTCATGCGCTATGTGAATGCCGGCGATTCGGGCTGGCGATCGGTGCCGTTTGGCACGCATAGCTGGAAGGGCTTTTGGATTGTCACCGTGATGGTGACGCTGATTCACAATCCAGAGGACTACCTGACCGCATTCATCTGGGGTTCACTGGTGTATGCACTCGCGGTGCGGACGCGCAGCCTCGGTGCCTGCTTGATCATGCATGGCCTTGGTAATTTGCTGTTAGGCCTGTATGCACTGCGAACACAGCAGTGGGGCTTTTGGTGAAAAAATTCTCTACAATACATTTCCGTGATGGGTTTCACTGGATCAAGAAAGGTAGCCGCAGTGTTTTGATCCTGTCAGGCGGCTGCGCACTGGTAAAGAGATCCACTTCAAAGGGTTTTCCGACACTGTTGCCAGCCAGATCCTCGAGAATGTCAGGCACCTCCACGTGATGGAGCCCAGCCTTCCACGCATGGCTGGGAATGAAGTGCCATGAACGTCCCCGGTCTGTTAGATCGGACACGCCTTCCACGGCGGCATCTGGGCCTGCGATGCGCAGCAGGCGAAGGGCCAGAGCATGGTCTAGCGGTTCATCGAAATGCACGTGCAACGGTTCACGACCTCCCTTTGCAGGCACTTTTAGCAACCAGCGACCAGGTATTGGAGACCGCTGATCAGGTTGGCCGGTCAGAAACGTTTTCTGAAAGCCGCTTTTCAAAGGCTGGCCACGTGCATCCTGCCAGGACTCATCGATCTCAAGAGTGAACCGCTGCCCCTGGAGCAGAACCGGGCCGAGATCAGCGCGTGGAGCCAATCCTTGTTTGATGCGGCCGGGGTCGATAAACAGAGTTAATCGTGTCATCGCGTGGTTCCACATTTCTTGATCGATCTCCAGGAAGGGTTGCGTCACGATTCTCCCCCCGGCATCCCGCAGACGAATATGCCTATGGCTGCCGCCGCCACTCATGGGCGAGGAGAAATGCAGGTAAAATTTCAAGGTATTCTCCGGCAGCGTTTCAGCATCCGGCAGCACGGCGGTGATGACGGTGGAGGGACTCAGCGCCGTTTCATCCATTCGGTGAATGGCTGTCAATATTTCACCTGTAGATTTGCCTTCAGACAGCGCCGAAGGTCGGAAAACAGCCCGGTAACACACGCCAGTTTGCAACGGAAAGAGCGGCGTGAAGATGATCTCCCGGCCACTCACCTGGTAACTGCCTGCCATTGATGGCAGGTTGATATCTATGGCTAGTTCTGACTGGTCCGCATGAACTGGCATGAGGTCCTGCCAATCGCGTAAAGTCCACCTGGAAGCGGAAAGTTTTTCAAGGCTGACCGCATCACTCAGTCCCCGGCAATGCACTGTGGCACGCGCAGGCTGCGCAGAATCAACGAGCCAGACTAACTCCATTTCAGATGCTGCCCCTGCCGTCGTTATCAGGAGTAACGCAGCGCTCAGAATTGGCACTGTCCATGACATGATGATCAGGGCAGGCTCAACGTTTCTAGATTGAGTGTGCTGCCTTCGCGCCTCAGGGCCAGAGCTTGCTGGGCATTGAAGGTGTCAAGTTGCTCAACGCCAGACCAGTTCTTTACGGTTTCGTAGGGCTGCCCGGCCACCCCGGTCTGGCTTGTGATGCCTTCCAAATTCTCCAAATTATCCGTGTTGATTTTCATGATTCCGCGACTGCTGTTGGCCATCAGCACAAATTGTTTACCACTCTTTTCGTAGAGGATCATGTCGAGCGGGCGGTTGCCATTGCCGAGTTCAGCGACGGTCTTGCCACGTATTTTGGCACCAGGGATCAGGTCTTTGATGGGGATCTGCACCAGCGGAGTGCAGGTGTAGGCGGCCAGAAGGGAGGGTTGCCCGCCAATCTTAATCGGCAGGAAAGTGCGCACAGGGGAGCGTGTTTCGAACTTGCCGTGCGCACCATGGAAAATCTCCACTCCCGCTCCTTTGGCCACTTTCTGAAATGGGAACGGAATCGCGCGGAACGAGGAGGAAAACTCCTCGTTGGATAACCCCGCGACGAGCAAGCGGTCTTCGAAAAAGGCGATGTCCGTGATGCTTTCCTGACGTTGTCCTGTGCCCGGTGCATCCGCCAGTTCAGCGCGTGAAAAAAGGGCGTTCTTTAAAGGTACCGGCTGGATATCCCCCTTCGCATCTACCTTGGCAATCAGTGCCGCAGCTTCCGGCCCCTTGCCGCGCGCGATGGCGATATAGACATTTTTCGACAATGGATTGACGGCAATGTCTTGAATCGTGATTTGGTCCACGCTCGTTCCCAAGAGGGCAGCCAACTTTTGATCAATCGCCTCCACCTTCACCTCACGAGGGGCGGCGGAACTGCTGTCACCAGTGGCAAGGGCAATGATGGCGGCAGCGCGTGTATCACCGATAAACAACACACCTGCAGGACCAAAGGTAAGCTGGCTGGCGCTCTGGAGGGCCAGATCTCCTTTATGCATTCCTTTTTGCCAACTGCCTGCCGCCGCGCTTCTTCCAGGATTGTTCCGCGCGAATTCCTGATCCGGGACACTGAGTTGTGCTAACGGGAAGGGGATGATCCGTCCATCGCGCATTTTCAGCAAAACGTTTTCTCCCTGCATCCCGGTCATTTCTGCAGGCACTTCACGCCCTTGGCTGTCTTTCCAGACACGAACTTCAGCGGTGGCAAGCGCTGCCAACCCTGTTGAATACAGCACCAGAAGCATGATTTTTTTCATAAAAATAGTTAGGTAAGATATTCGTTTATATGGACTCAGAACGAGTATTACAAGGCTGATTTTATGCCCTCTGCGCTGAATGCTGCCAAATCGCTCTTGCACGGAGTCTGATGAACTTCATAATCGCCCCCCCTCTCAAATGGCTTCATCCGTTAAAATTGCAGTCCTGGGTGCCAGTGGATACTCTGGCATCGAACTCTTGCGGCTCCTGCTGCGGCATCCACGTGCTGAGTTGGTGGCGGTGACGTCGCGCACTCTTGCCGGTAAAGCCTTGTCCGCCGAGTTTCCGCGTTTCCGCGGTGTGGGTGTGGCGGACTCTCTGACCTTTAGCAATCCGGACGCGGCTGCTCTCAAGGCCACGGGAGCTGAGATCGCTTTCCTGGCCCTGCCTCATGGCGTGTCGGTGGAGTATGCGAAGCCGCTCCTTGAAGCCGGGCTGAAGGTTATCGATTTGAGCGCTGACTTCAGGCTGCGCAGCGCCGCGCTGTACAAGGAATTTTACGCGCACGAACATCCGGCTCCTGAATTGCTGGATGAAGCCGTGTATGCCCTGCCTGAGGTGCGTGCCGAAGAGATTAAAAAAGCGCGTCTCATCGCCTGCCCGGGGTGTTATCCGACGAGCATTCTTTTGCCCCTGATCCCTCTGCTGAAGGCTGGACTGCTTGCGGCTGACCCGCTCGCCGTTTCCAGCATGAGTGGTGCCAGTGGAGCGGGGCGGAAGGAAAGCGTGCCGCTGCTCTTTTGCGAAGTGCAGAACAGTGTGCGCAGCTACAGCGTGCCGGTACACCGCCATCTCAGCGAGGTTGGTCAGGAATTGGAGATCGCTGCGGGTTGTCCTGTGAAGCTGACTTTTGTGCCGCATCTGATGCCTACTCATTCAGGCATTTGCACAACCATCTTCGCCACGCCAAAGCCCGGCATCACCGCCGAACAAGTGGGTGCGGTGCTTCACGCCGCGTATGATGAACAGCCCTTTGTCCGGCTTCTGGGCCTCAATCAATCGCCCGATACCAAGAATGTGGTCGGTACCAATTTTGTCGACATCGGCTGGGCTTACGACGCCCGCGCCGGCCGGCTGATCCTGATGAGTGCGGAAGATAATATTGGAAAAGGCGCCTCCGGTCAGGCCGTTCAAAACATGAACCTTGTTTGCGGTTTCGAGCCCACCGCAGGCCTTATGAATATCTGATGAAATCCGCCGAATTCGATCCATGCCCTTCCATTAAGGTGCCTTTCAAAGTCATCGATGGTGGTGTCACCGCCGCAAGGGGCTTTAGAGCTGCCGCCATCTCCTGCGGCATCAAGAATCCAGAAGCCACGAGGCTGGATTTGATGATGATCACGTCGGATGTACCGACCATCACCGATGCCGCGTTCACGACCAATAAAGTCCGCGCCGCCTGTGTGCGCGTCTCCCAGATGCATATCAGGGACAGTGACACGCGCGCGATCATCGCCAACAGCGGCAATGCCAACGCCTGCACCGGTCTTCAGGGAATCCAGGACGCCAAGGCCATGTGCAAGGCCACGGCAGAATCAATCGGCGTGCGCATGAGGCAGGTCCTCGTCTGCTCAACGGGTATCATTGGCATGAACATGCCCATCCAGCGCATCACTCCGCGCGTGGGTGAACTTGCTGAGAAGCTTTCTCCCGCTGGTAATGACGATGCCGCGCGCGCCATCATGACCAGCGATACGAAACCCAAGGTCTACGCCATCGAAGTGCCATTGGGAAAAGGCCATAGCTTCCGCGTCGGAGGCATCGCCAAGGGTGCCGGCATGATTTGCCCAAACATGGCCACCATGCTGTCGTTCATCACCACGGACGCAAAGGTCTCCAAGGACGAACTCAAGCGCGCCATGCGCTTCGCCGTCGACCAATCCTTCAATCGCATCACCATCGACGGGGACACCAGCACCAACGACACCGTGATCGTCATGACCAATGGTCAGGCAAATGCTCCAGCCATCAAGAAGGGATCACCTGAAGCGGAAATCTTCCGCTGTGCCCTGCAAAAAGTGATGATGGAACTCGCCAAGATGATTGTGAGCGACGGCGAACGCGTGACGAAATTTGTCGAGATTCGCGTTCGCAATGCCCGGACTCAGAGCGATGCCAAGAAGGCCGCAGAAGCCGTGGCCAAGAGCCTGCTTGTGAAGTGCTCTTTCAACGGCAGTGATCCGAACTGGGGTCGCATCATCCACGCCGTCGGCTATTCCGGCGCACGCATTCGTGAAGAGTTGATCGACATCTATTTTGGCGGCATTCAGGCCTGTGTCGGCGGACTGACCGCCAAAACGCCCGTTGCTGATTTGGAAAAAGTGGTCAAGGAACCACGCTTCTCCGTGACCATTGACCTCAATCTGGGCAGCGCCAACCACATCGTTTACACCACCGACCTCTCCGAAGCCTATGTCGACTTCAACAGCAGTGAGTACTCTGCGGCGGTCCATGCCAAACGCCAGAAGGGCCTTGTCTGACCTGAGTGATGGCGGCCAGGGACGGAGTTGCAGCAAGTCGAACGGGCGCTTGACTTGGCGCCTGTCTGGCGCGATAAAGGCGTGTAATACTGATTGGGGGCGTCCTGGTTTCGACGGGTAGTCTGCGGTCGGGGTGGCATGCCGAGGATGATTCGTTGGCCTCGTAAAAAATCGAATCAAACAAACAACAGCAAACTCTTCTGAGCTAGCTCTCGCGGCCTAAGCCCCGCGACATCTTCGAGGCAATGTCTGGTAGCCTCGAAGATGACACCACTAGGCTGGCTGGCTGATCGGGCGACCGGATCGAAAGCGAGATTTAACAGGACGCTGGGTGAACGGGATTCTGCAGACGGAAGCCCCTCACCGAGATTAAATCATCTGATAAGCATGTAGAAGCCTCGGCTTATGGCCATTCGGACAGGGGTTCGATTCCCCTCGCCTCCACCACCTTGATTTCCAAGGTGGTGGAAACCTGAGATGGCGAAAATAACAACAAGGCTAAGAACTTGCTCGACTAAATTCGGCCATGCGAGAGTAGCAAGACCGACAGACTGCTGAAGATAAGGGCTCATGATCGGCTCTCAATTCAATTCTGTCATTTGTGTTTGGAGGTCGCAGAGCATACCCAAAACTGTAACCTCTCTGCTTGTGAGCTTCGGACACCCATGTGGGGGAAAGCAGCAATGATGTCAGATCGCAAGCCCCTGCCTTGACCCGCTTGACGATGCTTGACCTCTTGACTACCTGACAGAGTAGCCACCAGTCCATCGCCATGCCTGAAGTCACCGCCATTTCAAAATTCGCCTGCCCCGGCTGCGGAGGGGAGGCGGTGTGGACACCTTCCAAGCACGCGCTCGTCTGTCCCTACTGCGGCACCGAATCACCTGCTGAGTTGAAGGCTGATGGCTCTTTGATCGAGGAAAACGACCTCGTCACCGCGCTGCGATCACTTCCCGAAGATCAGCGTGGCTGGGCGGCGGAGCGGAAGACCGTGCGCTGCCAGAGCTGCCAAGCCATCTCCGTTTTCAATGAGACGCGTGTAGCTCAGCGCCGCGACTTCTGCGGCTCGCCCTCGCTCATCAATGTGGATGACATCCAGGCTCCGATCCGCCCCGGCAGTGTCCTGCCATTCAAGGTGGCTGAATCGAAAGTCCGCGAGGACATCCGCCGCTGGTATGGCAG
>CAJCCF010000525.1 GCA_903960845.1 uncultured Verrucomicrobiota bacterium
CGACGTGCCGCTTGATGGCCGGATGCAGTTGGTTCGAATAGATCACCATCGACAGATCGAGTCTCCGACCGGCGACATGAAGTTCCTTGGTCACCGCCTCCACCTGGGACACGGTGAGATTGGCCTGCGCTTCTCCGCCTGGAGTTTTCGGCACCGCATCACCGATAAAGAAATCATCCATGTCCAGGCCCACCAGGTTCGGTGTCCTCGTGGCCAGATCGAGCGCCTGGCGTTTCTTTTCCTCGGTGGTGAAATTTTTGGCTCCATCGACGAAGCCCCAGGTCAGGCGTTTGGTCCTGGCGAATTGCTTCACATACTCATCAAAGGGTGGCAGCGGTGTGCCGGTGAAGCGCACCATGCAGACATTCGGGATGCCCATGTACTCAAGAGCCGCGGCCGGTTCGATGTCGGTGCCTTTGTCCCCAATGCCATAGCCTTTGACCAGCGAGCCTGAATCATGTCCCCACATCCACAAACGATCACGCAGCGTGCGCTCATACGGCACCAGGCTGCCCCGGGCCAACGGCGCGCCGGACATCATGCTGATCCCGGAGGCAGCTGCGGCAGTTCTGAGAAAGTCACGCCGGCTGAGCTGACCTGAGATTTGATTTGGAGATGAGTTCATGATGGCACGTGTTGGCCCCTGGCTTGTTGAGGGCTCTCTGGGTTGCTGCGGATTCTTCGAAGCCAAAGATACGTCCCCCGATCAGCTCAACCTTTCCTCACACGCCTTGAATCGCTTGTTTCGCATCTGCGGTGCAGTTGCGGGAGGAGCAATGGGTAGGGCACGTTGTCCTCAACGCGCCGTCCCCGAACGGCCGATGCAGGATCATCCGCCCTACCAACAACCTCTCGTTCGAGGATGCAGGAGTTCGTCAGATGCCTTGGGTGTTCAAACGATCCTCCAGCTTCTCATAATCTCCCAAGTGCGCCCGCATGAGCATCTTCCAGAGTTTGCCGTGGTTCGGCACGGAGAAATGGAGCAGTTCGTGAACGATGACGTAATCGCCGAGCTTCGTGTCCATGCCGAGCAGCTCATCGTTGAAGCTCAGGGTGCCAGCCGTGGAGCATGATGCCCACTTGCGGCGCATGGGGCGGACGTAGATGGAGTGTGCTTTCACGTCGAGCTTCTCGGCCCATTCGAGCACGCGGGACTTGAACTGTTCCCTGTCGCGCCAGCGCTTCATGCTTTGTAGCTCCTTTGCAGTAACGTGAACAAAGCATCCACCGTGGCGGTCACTTTGTTGAGGTCATCCTCCTCGGAGAAGATCGCGAAGGTCACCTGCTTGCGGGCTTCCCGCAGTTCGGCCTCGCTGGTCTTCCAGTTGGGATGCTTCTCGAAGGATACACGCACCTTGCCAGCCACCTTCTCGGGGTTCGGGATGCCTTCCTCCGTGAACTTGGACATCATGAAGTAGGTGAAACTGTCCAGCCCCTTGGCTGCCTGTTCCTTATTGCGTTCTTCGTTCTTGGCGATTGCTGAGAGCAGATTATCCTGCGCCTGCTCCGGGGTATCTTGCCGGGCCTCGAAGGCTTCCTGCACGGCGCGGGCACGGTCCGCCATCGCCAGCAGGAAAGGATCATCGCTCTTTTCCTCAGCCTCCTTTTGGATGGCCTTGATCAGGTTGATCACCTCCGTTGCCGCACCTTCGTCTTTGAGCTCGATCGTCTCGATGGTGCTGCGGTCGATCACCACGTATTCAGCCGCAGGCGCGGCCAGGGATGTCCACGGGCGTGCCGGTGAAGCCGATGAAGATCGCGTTCGGCAGCGCGGCCATGAGGAAGTTGCCCAGATCGCCGCCGGTGGTGCGGTGGGCTTCGTCGATCAGGACGTAGATGTTCTTCCGCAGGTTCAAGTTCGCCGGCATGTCGCGGAACTTGTGGATCATCGTCACGATGATGCCCCGGTAGTCGTCGCGCAGCAGTTGGTTGAGCCGGGCGATGCTGCTGGCGTGCTCCAGGTTGCCTAGGCCGAGCGCGGCCAGGTTCTTGAGCATCTGGTCTTCCAGTTCGTTGCGGTCGATCATCAGCAGGACGGTCGGCTTGTCCGCCTCGGGGGCGCGGAAGAGCATCTCCGCCGCCTTGATCATGGTGAAGGTCTTGCCGCTGCCCTGCGTGTTCCAGATCAGGCCTCGCGTGCGCTTCGGATCGAGGGCGCGGCTCACGGTCGCCTCCACCGCTTCGGTCTGGTGCTGGCGCAGGATGTATTTGTTCAGCTCCTCATCCTTCTCCGCAAAGACGATGTAGTCCTTCATGAAGGCGAGCACCTGCGGGGTGGCGCAGAACGTTTTGACCTTTGCTTCGAGATTCCCAAGCCAGTGACTGCCCACGGAAGACACAGAGGACACGGAATCAGAATCCTCTTTCAGTGCATTCCGTGTGTTCAGTGGGCCATCCAGCTTCCAATTAAACGGGTTCCGCCGCACCGTGTTCCAGCTCACCCCGCAGGAAAAGCCGATGGCGTCGGTGGCGGTGAAAAGCTGCTGCGACACGAACAGCTCCGGCGTCTCGCGGGGGTAGTGGAGAACTTTCTTCCGTTTTCTTTGGCCAACCGTGTCAGGTGTCTTCAAGCTGAGATCCAATCATGAACACGAGCACTGATAGCGACTTCTTAACCGCGGCG
>CAJCCF010000526.1 GCA_903960845.1 uncultured Verrucomicrobiota bacterium
CCAGCGGTCAACGGGCCCAGATGGGGTGACTGCTGCCTCACCTATTGAGTGAGCTTCCACGGGGATGTTTTTACGCACCATCAGCCCATTCTATGCGCCTTCACGGCAATCTGTCATCTTTCCCATTCACGCTTTTAGGTTTATCGCTTTTAGCACCGCCACCGGCAGCCACCCATTCAAAGCCCGGTTCTGCGGCAAAAAGTGAGGTGGCAAGAAAGGCGATACCAAGCGGGCGAAGAGATGACAGCATCGTAAGCATACGAATCCATGCCACGTTGTATTTCGCCGATTCAGCCTGTCAAAATGAACGGCAACTTTGGTTAGGCGTGACGCCACCAAATGCCACACAGCCTGACAAGCATCACCACAAAGCGCGCCGCACTTCCTCAGCAGCCCGGCGGTAGGCGCCGCCCTCTCCAAGTGTGGCCACGACACTGGCCATGTCGGCCTCCAAAGCATGGCGTCGCTGATCGTCGGTCAAAAGACTGACCATTTCAGCGGCCAGCGAATCACTGGTCAAATCCCCCTGAACGAGTTCGGGCACCACATCACGCTTGGCCAGAACATTCACGATGCCGATTTTTTTGATTTTCACGACCATCTTGGCCACGGCGAAAGTGATCGCATTCACCCGGTAAACGAGCACGTAGGGCAGACCGAAGCAGGCCGCCTCGAGTGTCGCGGTTCCACTGGCCACAGCCCCAACCTGGGAGCGCTGCATAAGATCATAAACCGTGCCTGTCTCCACCCAGCCCTTGGCCTCAGGCATGCCGGCCGCACCGGCCATGTGGCGCATCTCATTGGCCAGGGTTTCATTGGCCGCAGACACACAGATCCTGACCTGTGGCAGTTGCAGGCGAATCGCATACGCAGCCTTCAGCATGACGGGAAAGAGGCGCTTAATCTCATTCAACCGGCTGCCCGGAAAGAAGCCCACGAGCCAGCGCTCACGCGGCCAGTCGCGCTTCAACTCAACCACGCGATCCACCATGGGATGGCCGCTGAACTCCGTTCGCAGACCGCTTTTCTCATAAAATTCCTTCTCGAACGGGAAGATGCAGATCATGAGATCAAGCGTCTTGGCCATGGTTTTGACGCGCCCCTTCTTCCAGGCCCAAACCTGCGGGCTGATGTAGTAGAGGAGCTTGCCCATGTAACCCCGCGCCCGCAATTTTTTGGCAACGCGTAAATTGAATCCCGGATAATCCACGAGAATCACCGCCGCAGGCCGCTCGCTCATGATCTGACTCAGTGTCATCTCAAGTCTCGCCTTAAAGTAGGAGTACATTTTCAGCACCTCCCAAAGGCCAACAACACCGGCAGTCTCAACCCAGTCCGTGATCCCCTGCCCCGCAGCATGCTTCATGCGCGGCCCGCCCAGACCGGTAAAACGAACAGTCGGATCCAGCACCAACAACTCGCGAATCAAGCCCGAGGCATGGGTGTCCCCACTGACTTCGCCGGCGATGATGTGGAGATGCATGTTGGGAAAATTTTGCGTCGTTGGCGGTTATTGAGATGCTTTGCTTTGGCTGAGAAAACAGTGAGAGACAACTGCCAACTTGCGACAGCCATTGCAAAATTCCGGATCAGCCTGCCAGCGCAGCGTTCTTCTCGATTTGATCCGTGATTTCCAGGGCAATGCGCACCGCCTCAGCACCTTCCTGGCCACTGACGACTGGGCGTTTACCCTGACGGGCGCATTCGACAAAGGCGGCGATCTCCAGCTTGAGCGGTTCGTCCTTTTCGACTTCGACCTCCTCACGCACGATCGCCATGCCGTCCTTCCGGTAGATCCAGCCACTCTGCTCCTGATAGTCGAGGCTCAGGTAGCAGTCAGACTGAAAAACGCGGATCTTCCGCATTTTCTCAGGGCTGATCCGGCTGGCCGTGAGGTTGGCAATGCAACCGTTGGCGAATTTCATGCGCGCGTTGGCAATGTCTTCACGCTTCGTCAGCACGGGGATGCCCACGGCATCGACCTGGATAAGCGGTGATTTCACCAGATGCAGCACGATCTCAATGTCATGAATCATCACATCCAGCACCACCCCGATGTCCATGCTCCGGTTCGGGAATGGTGACAGGCGGTGCGACTCGATGAAGCGCGGATGACTCATGCGCTCCTCAAGCTGACGCAGCACCGGATTAAACCGCTCAATGTGCCCAACCTGCAGGATCACATTTTTAGATTGTGCGAGCGCAATCATCGCCTGCGCCTCGCTGTAGCTTTCCGAGATTGGCTTTTCAACCAGCACATGGACGCCATGCTGCATGAGGGGTTCTGCAACCGGGCGATGATAAATCGTCGGCACGGCAACCGTGGCCGCGTCCACTCGCGAAGCGAAGTCCGCCAGATCACTTGCCGCCTGCGTGCCATACTGCGCCGCAAAATCCGCCGCACGCGCCGGATCGGCATCATACACTGCGGTGAAGACCACCGCGCCATCGCTCTTCCCGGCGATCTCCGCCATGATGCGTGCATGATTTTTTCCGATGGCGCCGACACCGGCCACGCCGATTCGAAAAGGTTGCTTGGTTAATTCCATATCCATGAACGCTTAAAGAAGAGCGCGCCCGGTAGCAAAGGGAAACTGCACTGCCGGGAAACTCATTCGCAGACAGTCCACCTCAGAACGGGGGTAGCAGAGGAGGATGCGGGCCGTTGGGCGGATGTCTGCCAAGCTCCGATTCCACGACAAAGATTGCACAGCACGGCTCACTTCACCTGCCACTTCTCATCAAAGAAATCTGCAGCGACCACCTTCCCCGCACTCTCCGCACCCGGCGCCTGGGTGATGTCCAGAATGGCCCAATCGGGAAGCTTCGGATTTTGCAGGGAATTTGTCCGGTCATGCGCCTCTCTGAAGGTGAGGCCGGAATTGATCACGATCTCAAAGCCGGGGGACTTCAGGCAGGGATAGGTCAGCGCAGGGATGTGTGTGCCTGCATCAAAAGTTTGTTTGCCACGCATGCCAGTCTTTTTGGCATTCCAATCCAGAGGAAGACTGCCCAGAACGGCTTTGATGCATGAGTTCGATTCGGGCGTGCCCCAAAGAATTAGATTCTGCGTCTTGCCCGCCTCGTACACGTCAGGCACTTCCGAAGCCTTCACCACGCGCACATCTCCGCGCATCAAACTGCGCCAGCGCGTCAGGAAATGAGTCGACTCCGACTCCACCCAGGCGTCGACCGCTGGTGAAGATGATTTCCCGTCAGGCAGCACGACGAGGAAGCGCTTCATGAACGCCATGTCCATCAAGCCCGGATGCGAGGAGGGCTTGCCTCCGGCAGGGCTGTCGTGCTGGAAGGATTGAGCACTGCCAAAGTCCCGCCATACACCGTTTTCTTTGATCAACCGGCACAGTGTGCCCGGAACTTTGGGTCCTGCCTGAGCCATCGTTTGGAACTGCGGAAGTTCAGGTCCGAGCGCCAGGCTCAAGGCACTGCCATCAAGGATCAGCTTCAATTTGCCGCCGCCTTTGCGGACTTGTGGCGGCGGGTAGAAAACGATGCGTGTCACATTGCTGGTCTTGATCTCCAGCGTCTGGCCATCAAGCACTTTTGCATCAAGACGTGCTTCCCTCCAGCTCTCCTCCATGCCGTGCAGATTCATCCACTTCATCCGTCCGTAGTAGGGCGTCTTGGTTTGAATGTGAATTTCGTCGGGAAACAGATCGCGTCCTTTCTCCACGGATTTTTCGATCAGCGACTGCACCTCCTTGATCACTTCGGGATGATACTTGTGCCCCATGCCCGGGCCGATCAGATGCGGCGGGTGGATGCCTTGTTTGCCAAGCACTTCCATCATGTACTCGGCGCTGTCGCGCTGGGCATCGAACTCGCCGCTGTAGCTGATGAGCGGGACGTTCAGAAAATTGCGTGCGTAATCGGGAACGTCGTAGACACCCCATAGCTTTTGTTCATACCAGACTGGATACTTGTCTGGTGTGAGCTTCTGATAGCGCTTCACATCCGCGAAACCGGCTCCGGTGTGAACGCAGGCCCACTGGTCGGCGTAATGCGCGCCGAGATGCCAGGCTCCGGCTCCACCCATGCTGAAACCCGCGAGCGCAATCCGGTTCTTGTCCACCTTGAAACGGGAGACAGCATCATCGCGGCATTCGAAGACATCGATTTCACCCGCGGATTTCCAGCCGTTGCAGAAGCGGCCGAAGGGATGAATGACCATGGTTCCTTTCGGCTGAAACTGACCCGGCTTCTTCGCCATGAGACGGCTGTAAACAAAATTCAAATCCGTGGCGGTGTCGCCACGGCCATGCAGCCAGATCCACATTGGAATCTCCTTTTTACCGATCTCCAATCCTTCCGGCACCTCAACGCCATAGGGCTGTGGCGAGTCGTCGATGTGTGAGTAATAACCAAGCACCTTCTGACCGGAACCATCCATCCATGGTGTCTTGTTTTCTTTCAGCGCAAGGATGCGGCTCTTTGCTTCATCAAGCAACGCGGAGGCCTTCTTCACGGCGTCTTCAGGTTTCTTGTCATACCACTCATCGAAATCGAGCGCATAACGAACCGCCTTGAGAAAGATGGCGGCATCCGCCGAGCGTGGGTGTTTTTTCACCGAATCAAAATCCGCCTTCAGACCGGAGAGTTGTTTCTCGATGGAAGCTTCCTGTTCGGCAGAAAGTGTGGCGGTGGGCTTGGGTGGCAGACTGCCTTTGAAGGAGGCGGTGGCTCCATTGGGACCGAGTTGAGCCGCGGCAGGAAGAACGGAGAGAGCGAAAAGGGCCGAAAGGAGAGAGCGCATGAGAGTGGTCGGAAGAAACGCAACCAATGAGGCGTTCCTTTGCACTCATCCGCCATGAAGATCACGTCACTCCTCGTCCTTTCCGTTCTTTGCGTCTATTCGCAGAGCCAAGCCGCCACCTTCACCCTGGATAAAACGCCCACCGGTGGCGCCGTGGTGAAGATCGATGGAGAGTTCTTCACCGAACTCGTCGCGGACCAGGCAAACAAGACCTACCTCTGGCCCATCATCGGCACGAGCGGCGTGACCATGACCCGTGCCTATCCAATGAAAACAGTGGACGGCGAGCAGCACGATCATCCGCACCATCGCGGCCTGTGCTTCGGCCATGAAAACATTGCCGGTTACGACACATGGGCTGAGCGTGCCACCTTTGGCACAAGCGCCAATGCCAAGACCTCCGAGCGCGTCAACCATCTCGGAGCCATCAAACTGCGAGAGATCACCGAAATGAAAGGTGGCGAAAATGGGACGCTCACCACCCTCTCTGACTATGTCGATGCAGCCGGCAAAAAGACCTCCGAGGAAATCCGCAGGTATCGTTTCGCTGTGAAGGGCGACACCCGGGTGATCGACGTTGATATCGACATCATCGCCAGTGAGGGCGACATCCTCCTTGATGATAAAAAAGACGCCGGCCTGAGCATTCGCGTGCCCACCGAAATGGCTGTGGATAAAGGCAAAGAAGGCGGCAAAGGCACCGGCCATATCATCACCAGTGAAGGGCTGACCGATGAAGCCGCCTGGGGCAAGCGCGCCACGTGGGTGGACTATCACGGCACCGTGGGCGGCAAGGCCGTCGGTGTCGCGATGCTCAATCATCCGGGCAGTTTCCGTCACCCCACTCCATGGCACGTCCGCACCTACGGCCTGTTCACCGCGAATCCCTTTGGCCTCTCACAACTCAAGGTGCAGGAAGCCAGTGGTGCCATGACCTTGAAGAAGGGTGGAAAGATCACTCTGCGGCATCGCTTCATCTTCCATAATGGCGATGAGAAATCCGCCAAAATCGCTGATGCCTTTGCTGAATACGCGAAGGAGAAGTGAGCCCAAAGCGGTTAAGCCAGCGGCAGTTCAAAGAGTCTGCGCCGCAGCATTTCCAAAGCGGCCTGACTGCTGAGCAGTTTGAAACGGTCACGCGAACCCGGATAAAAGAACCGCCGCACGACGGTCGCTGATCCTTTGGAAGCAAGGCCGATGAACACCGTGCCAACAGGTTTATCTTCGGATCCGCCTGTCGGTCCGGCAATGCCGGTGATCGCCAGCGCGTGATCCGCACCGGACACCGCTAGGACGCCCTCAGCCATGGCTGCAGCCACAGGCTCACTGACGGCGCCATGCTGCTCCAAAAGCTGGGCGGAAACCCCCAGATGCCTCTGTTTGGCCTCATTGGCATAAGTGACGATGCCATGACCAAAAACGCGCGAGGCTCCACTCACGTCGGTGATGCGACTGGCCATGAAGCCACCAGTGCAGGATTCAGCCGTGGACAGCCACTGACCGCGATCGGCGAGTGTTTGCACCAGCACTTCTTCTATCATCCGCCGGTCCTCTGACACGATGCAGGGCCCCAGATGCTCACGCACGATGGCTGCGCCGGTCTCCACAGGTTCGGACTGGCCGGAGAGACGCACATCGACATCACCCTGGCGGATGCAGTAACCCAGAGTCAGACCCGGCACGGCCTCCAGTTTCTTCTCCACTTTCTCGACAATATCAGACTCACCCACACCGGTGATTTTCAAATAAAGTACGCGGCGCGAGGCCCCGTCAGGAAGCAATTCGCGAAGACGCGGTTCCACCAGATTTTCCATCATCGGCTTCAGTTCGCGCGGTGGTCCTGGCAGCAGAAAGATGTGAGCGTTCCATCCGCAGGCATGACTCAACTCCGCCGGGAAATACAGGCCCGGCGCCGTGCCCCAGGGATTGTCCAAAACCAGCGCCCCTGCGGGCACCATGGCCTGACGGAGATTCGAGGCCACCATCACGCGATTCCGTTTGGCAAAAAAAGCCTCCAGGTGCGCCGTGATGCCCGGATCCTGAACGAGTGGCAATCCAAGAATTTCAGCGGCAGACTCACGAGTGAGATCATCGTTGGTTGGGCCAAGACCGCCCGAGACAAGCACCACATCGGAGCGCGCGGCAGCCTCGGCGATGGCGTCCTTGATCACGGGACCGTCGGACACGATGGTCTGGCGGGCGACCATGAGTCCAAGCGCGGCAATACGCTGACCGATCCAGGCGGCGTTGGTGTTGATGGTGTCTCCAAGGAGCAGTTCGTCGCCGGTGTTGACCAATTCGATTCGCATGATGATTTCTTGTTTTACTTGGACGCCCAGGGACCTTGATTCAAGACGATTTCAGGCACGAGTGATCTCCATTTCATATCGCCGTCTTGAATCATCTGCCGCACGCTGGCGCTTGAATGGAAAAGGCAGTCATCCAGCCCGTCCTTGATCACATGCACGCATCCCGTTTGCAGCATGTAGTTCAGCAGATGCTGCTGTTCGGGACTGACTCGCGCCTGCGTGGCATTGCGAACCTTGCCAGTCGTCGGATCACCGGCGGGATAGACGTAGAGCCTCACTTTGTTTCTAAAGAGACGTCCAAATGCCTCCAGCAATCCGCCCTCCAGATCGGCATACCAGTGCTCATTGAAAAGCTCTTCAAACAATGGCAGTCCGAGCACGATGCCCACCGGCATTTGAGTGTGCCTTGAGAGGAAGGCGCTGAGGCGATGAAACTCGGCATACTTCGAGATGAGCACATTTTTTCCCAATGCTTGCAGGATCCCGGCACGCGCGAGGAAATTGTCATACTCCACGGAGCAGTCATCCATGCAGAGCAGGTTGTGCATGGTGATCTCACAGATTTCAAGGTGGCCCTGAGCATCGGCGCCAAAGTCCTCGGCAAATGCTTTCCGGCCCTGATCAAGCATGTCAAGATTCAGTCGCGTGATCGGATCAAAGGTGCCGCGGCTGAGAAACACCGGCTTCCGGTAAAGCACATCCGAAGCCTGAAGAATCTCACCATCCGCGCCAAACAATGCTGCATCAGCCAGATCGCTGCGGACGAGTTCCAGAGCTACAAGTCGATCCTGAAACACGGGCGAAGCAAAGGCCGGTCCGGTGAAGTCGATCATGTCGATCTCAACACGCCAGCGCGTCAGTTCATCCATCAAACTGCGGAGGAAAGTCGGCAGGTGATCGCGCAGATGAAAGGCTGCATAGATGAGATTCACTCCGAGAATGCCCAATGCTTCAGCCTGGCGCTGATTCGTGGCATCGAGGAGGCGGACATGCAGTTGGATGTCATGACTCGGTCCCTGAGGCTCAGTTTGAAACCGCAGTCCCAGCCAGCCGTGACACTCTTCCTTGGTGTCGCGAAAACCCTTGGCACGCACCGTGTCGGCAAGGGCAAAAAAAGTGGTTGATTCACCGCGCTTGGCAGCCAGTCGCTGCTGCACGATTTGATACTCGTGATCAAGCATCGCAACCATGCGCTGGCGTGATACATAACGTGCGCTCTTGCCATAGATCTCGTCGCTGAAAGTCATGTCGTAAGCCGACATCGTCTTGGCCACCGTGCCTGAGGCACCGCCGGCCCGGAAGAACCAGTTCGCGATCTCCTGCCCCGCCCCGATTTCTGCAAAGGTACCATAGACACTGTGCGCGAGATTTAACTTGAGAGCCTTTTCCAGAGTGTCTGATCGTTCGTTGAGAGTGCCGTTCATAGTGATGCGCGCGGAGGTTACGCAGCAGAACCACCTCAGGGAAGTGGAGATTCTATTTCAAACATGCATCTTTCGCGTTGACGCCAGCGCTGGTGTCGGGATAAATAGCCGCCCGACTCCCGCAGTGCGGGGAACAGATTTTGGTGAGGTGGCTGAGTGGTCGAAAGCACATCTTTGCTAAAGATGCGTAGCCTTAACAGCTACCGAGGGTTCGAATCCCTCCCTCACCGCCATCTGTTAACCGGGTTCCTCCGGCTGGAGCAACCAGTCAACAATGGGGCCATCCGCAGGAGCGAGATCGAAAGTCCTGATCTGAGCTTGGGGCAACCAGCCAATCGCCTGATGCTCATGGGCGTGTGGTTCCGAACTGTTGTCTGCAAGCCGGCAGACAAAGGAATGAAGCACAATGCTCCCCCATTCGTAGACCCAAGGAACGGCAGGTCCTTCACGGGTGATGATGACCTCACAACCAAGCTCTTCAGCCAATTCCCGGTGCAGGGCCTGAACTGGAGTTTCATCCAGTTCCACCTTGCCGCCTGGAAACTCCCACAATCCTGCGAGGCGTTTCCCGGCAGGCCGCTGAGCAAGAAGTATCCTGTTTTCCCTCTCGATGATGCCACAGACGACGTGGATGGGCGGCTTGGTCTCACTCATGATCAGCGTGGCGGCTGGAGAGCGTCTGCATATCCAGCTTCCGTGCGGTGCAGTTCAGCCACAGCGGTTGCGCGCAGTCGCTCAAGGTCTGCTCGATGAGCCACTTCAGTCGCCAAATTATGCAGTTCCTCCGGGTCTGCCTTCAGATCGTATAGTTCCTCAGGCACTCCGGGCTTGAGGTAGCGGATGTATTTGAAGCGGCCTTCATTCAGCGCCGCATACCAGGGCACGTGATGATGCTCGGCATTCTCAGGATCATCTTTGACCACGCGGGTCACATCACTTCCAAAGTGGTCACCCGTCGCCTCATAAAAGCAGGCATGCGGCCACGCGGCAGTGCCGGGATTTTTCAGAAGCGGCGTCAAATCACGGCCGTGCAGTTTCCATGGGATTTTGATGTTTGCCACCGCACTGAAGGTGGCGACAAGGTCGGTTCCATTGACAGGTCGTTCACACACTTCCCCCTGTGGCAGTGAACCCGGACGGGAAATGATCAAAGGGCTGCGGTAGTTCGCATCATAAGGCGCGAGCTTGGTGCGG
>CAJCCF010000527.1 GCA_903960845.1 uncultured Verrucomicrobiota bacterium
CCAGCGGTCAACGGGCCCAGATGGGGTGACTGCTGCCTCACCTATTGAGTGAGCTTCCACGGGGATGTTTTTACGCACCATCAGCCCATTCTATGCGCCTTCACGGCAATCTGTCATCTTTCCCATTCACGCTTTTAGGTTGAATGCATCCTGATTCAAGGCGCCGACGATGCAGTCACAACTTCCGACGATCAGAAGGGTGGAACTCCTCACTCTTCTCAGCACCGGGCCAGCCAGGTCGGGGCGTCCACCACGTGAGACAATCGCGCTCACCCTGTCACCGAGTTCCGCAGCTGCCATCAAAGCAGCGGCACTGCCCGTGCGCGCGCCAAAATACCCAACCTTCAACCTGGACGCCGCCGGGTGTTTTTCCAACCATCTGGTTACGCCAACCACCCGTTTCGCCAGCAAATCGAGGTTGAATGTTGGAGCGCCAGCCTTGCCATTCTCGGCTTCCTCCTCCTTTGTCATGAGATCAAACAGCAGCGTTCCCATTCCTGCCTCACGCAGGGTGCGGGCGACCAATTGATTGCGCGGGCTATGGCGATTGCTACCGCTGCCGTACACAAACAGCACGATTCCAGATGAATCCTGAGGCAGGTGCAGATCGCCATCCAATCTGGCATCATCCGTTGTGATGGTGACCGATGTTTGGATGGCCCGCTGCGGAAGCCTGCAGAGCGTTTTCATGGTCGGGTGAGGTTGGTTGCAATGCTGCCCGTGTCGCGACCGCTTTGAATGGCCTCAAGATCGGCTTCCCGTTGATGCCGGAGCACTTCACGGGCCTGCAGTTCCTCCTTCTCCGGTTCTTCAAGTTCAGACATGCCTTCCGGCCCTGCCCCCTGAATGGAGGCGACAGCTCCGAGGTGAGCATTCTTGATGAGACCTTCCTGCTCCAGACGCTCCTGCACCGCCTTTGTGTAACGTGTCCATGGAACCGCGCGCAATCTTGCCTCAGGGATCGGTTTTCCAGTCTCTTCGCAGATGCCGTATGTTCCAGCACGGATCCGGTTTATCGCTGCCTCCACCTCATACAGCGCGTCCTGCTCCTTGGAGAGGAGGCAGAGAGCCAGATTATGATCAAACTCATCCGTCGCGCTGTCAGCATCATCCATGCTGTGAGTCTCCAGGGGTTGAACCGCCTCGGCAGCCTGTTCCGCCTTATTCTCCAGCAGTCGCTCATGCAGAGTGTGAAGCTGCTGGTAGTGCCATGACCAGCGCGGCTGAATCCTCATAGGGTTCTGATGGGTGCCCGGTGTTTTCATCTTCGTGAATGTCTGTCTGCGATGTTTTGGTTGTAACGCTCAAGGCGGAACAGCGGTGTTTCGGGTCTGTGTCATGGGCTCGGCATCAATACTGAATCTTGTCCCACATGATGTAATGGAGCGATTTCCCTCCCCAGGACAATAGGGAGAGGCACTCAACGCATCTCGGTCAGAGGCTGAGACGATCTCAGCATTTCGGCCGCAGTGGATGAAATCGCCATGTCATTGGCACGGTGAATTTTGGGAGTCGTTCACGCTTTGCTTGGTGCCTCAGGCTCAATGCAAAGGATCACGCTTCACAACGTAGTAACTTCATGCTTCGCTGCGCCTTCCTCCTTGCTCTTCTTTTCACCAGCCAGGCTTTCGCCCAAACCGGCACAGTCCCTGCGGATCGCCCGCGTGCCCGGCCTGCCTCAGCTTTGACCGGATGGGCGGACTGGGAGAAGGGGGAAGAACTCTTGAAGCGCATCAAGGTGCCACCGGCCCCGGTGCTCTCCGCTGCGGAGGAAGCCAGGACCTTCAAGCTGGCTCCGGGTTACCGCGCGCAACTGGTGGCTTGTGAGCCGATGGTGCAGTGCCCGATCTTCTTTGAGTTCGATCCCGAGGGGCGCATCTGGGTGGTGGAGTATCAGGGCTACATGCGCGATGTGGCCGGCACGGGCGAGGGCGATCCAATCTGCCGCATCGTGGTGCTGGAGGACACGGACGGTGACGGCACGGCGGACAAGAGCACGGTCTTCCTCGACAAACTGGTGATGCCGCGAAGCTTTGCGCTGGTGAAAGGCGGCATTCTTTTGCAGGAGCCGCCGAAGCTGTGGTTCTGCGCGGATGCGGATGGCGACCTGCGCTGTGACAAGCGCACGGAGGTGGGCACCATGGGCGTCGGTGGAAACCCGCAGCACACGGCAAACGGCCTGCGCCGTGGCATGGACAACTGGCTGCACTGCGCGGACTGGCCGCACCGCTATCAATGGAAGGATGGCAAACTCATCGATGAACCCACCCTGCACCGCGGCCAGTTCGGCGTGAGTTTTGACGAGACAGGCCGCTTCATCGGCTGTTACGAGAACAGTGCCATGCACATGGACCTGATGCCGGCGGAGGCCATCCTGCGGCATCCGAATCTGGCGAAACTCGCACAGCGCGGCGGACGCGGAAGTTTCGGGGTGAATGTGAATGTGGCGAAGGATGCGCAGGAGGTCTTCCCCATCCGTGTGACACCGGCGGTGACGCTGGGCGCGCTGGAACTGCGGGATGACGGACGACTGCGGACTTACACCATCGTCTCCGGCACCTGCTTCTATGATGGCGATCAATTCCCGACCGGGATGCACGGCAATGTTTTCGTGCCGGACTCAGCCGGGCATCTGGTGGGCACGCTGAAACTGAGCCCGGGCATCGCTCCACAAGCCACGCGCTTTTTCCCGTCCGAGCAGGAACTGATTGCCAGCACCGACGAGCGCTTCCGCCCGGTGAATGCCCGCGTGGGTCCGGATGGAGCTCTGTATCTGGCTGACATGTACCACGGCATCATCGAGCACGTCATCTTCATTGTCCCGTGGCTAACCAAACAGATCGAGCAACGCAAACTGTATGAAGGCAACGATCACGGGCGCATCTGGCGGATTGTGCATGAGGGCAAGCCTTTGAGGAAATCTCCCGGATTATCCCGGGCGGACACAGCAAAACTGGTGGAGACGCTGGGACATGCCAATGGCTGGCAGCGAAACACCGCACAGCGACTGCTGGTGGAGCACGGGGATGCGGCTGCGGTGGGCGATCCGAATCGCTTCAAAGATCCGCTGCATCGCCTGCATGCGCTGTGGACCCTTGAGGGACTGAGCGCCTTGAAGCCGGAACATCTGCTAGTCGCCGCGAAGGATGAAGATGCACGGGTGCGCGCGTTTGCAGCCAGGTTTGGCGGCGATGTTTCACTGCTGAATGACAGAGATGAAAGTGTGCAGCTGCACGCGACCATGGCCGTGGCAGCGAGGAAGGATCAGGCAATGCTGCCAGTGCTCGCCGGGCACCTGACGCGGCATGAGGATGACCTGAATCGAATCGCGGTGATGACCGGACTGCATGGATCAGAGACAGCGATGCTGGACCTGCTGCTGACGCGTGATGATTGGCAGAAGGAGTCGGCGAGTCGGCGCGAGACGCTGCGGCTGCTGACCCAACTCATCGGCATGAATGATCAGCATGACGCCGTGGTGTCGCGGATCGAACGGACATCGAACTGGCAACGCGAGGCCCTGGTCGATGGTTTCCTGGCGACGCAGCCAAACGATCCGCGACAGATCAAGCCGGTGAAGTTGAAGGCGAAACCCAGGTTTCTTGATGAACTCAGTTCGAATCGCGAAATCGCCGCGCGCGAACGTGTGCAGCGGTTGCGCATGTGCCTGACCTGGCCGGGCGCAGATAACGTGGTGACCCTGGTACGCAAGCAACCGCTCACGAATGCAGCCCATCAACAGATCGAGCGCGGAGCCCTGGTTTATCAGGGCGTGTGCGGCTTATGCCATCAGCCGACGGGTTATGGCATCCCTAACGTGGCCCCGCCGCTGGCTGGAAGTGAGTGGGCGATGGGTGAACCGGAACGCATGATCCGCATCGCGCTGCATGGCCTGTATGGCGAAATCGAAGTGAACCATCAAAAATGGAATCTCGCCATGCCCGGCCAGGGCACCAATCCAGCGCTCGATGATGCGAAGCTGGCGGATGTGCTGAGCTTTGTGCGGAATGCCTGGGGCAATGAAGCCAGCGTGATCGATTCCGCTCAGGTGGCAGCCGTGCGTGAGCAAACCAAGACGCGCAAAATGCCATGGACCGCCGACACCCTGATGCAGGTGGATGTGAAAGGCGGCAACGCCATTCAGGCCGATCGCGATGGCGTGATGCTGCTTCCGGCAAGCGCTGCGAAGACCTACGGCCAGAAGCTCGGCTATCGCCCTTCCCTGAATGTGCTCGCCCCATGGCGCATCGACACGGATGTCGCTGAGTGGCTGATCCAGGTGCCGGAAAGTGGTGCCTATGAAGTGCTGGTGACTCTGGCTGCCGACGAAGCCTCCGCTGGCGATGCCTATGTGATCGAGAGCGCGAACACCAGCGTGAAAGGCGTGGTGCAATCGACCGGTGGTTACGAGAGCTTCAAAGAACAGTCGGCAGGAACAATCCAGCTCAAGGCCGGCGTGCAATCACTGCTCATGCGGCCCGAAGGCGCGCTGAAGCAGGAACTCGCGGATGTGCGGGCAGTGCGGTTGCGACGGAAGTGAAGCGTCTCACGCAAATATTTTGCTCACCACCTTGGGATTCTCCACCCCCGTGAGTCGCTGATCGAGACCCTGGAATTTGAAGGTGAGTCGCTCGTGATCCAATCCTGCTGCGGCGAGAATCGTGGCGTGGAGATCGTGGACGCTGACCTTATCCACGGCGGCTTTGAAGCCGATTTCATCGCTCTCACCATGATGGTAACCGCCTTTGACTCCGCCTCCGCACATCCATACGGTGAAGGCATGCGGGTTGTGATCGCGGCCGGGTTTGGCGGCCTTTTGAGAGATGGGCAGACGGCCGAATTCACCACCCCAGACGATGAGCGTTTGATCGAGCAACCCGCGCTGTTCCAGATCGGCGATGAGAGCGGCGACCGGCTGATCACTTTCCAGAGCGAAGCCACGATGATTGCCGGCGATGTCGTTGTGACCGTCCCAACTCTGCTGATTCTCCATGCCGCCTGAGTAAATCTGAATGAAGCGCACGCCGCGTTCAACCATGCGCCGTGCGGTGAGGCATTGTGCGGCGAAATGGCCGCAGTGTTTTTCGTTCAGGCCATAGAGCTTCTGGATGTGTTCCGGCTCGCTTTTGACATCAAAGGCCTCCGGCGCGGCAGTCTGCATTCGGTAGGCAAGCTCGAAGCTCTCGATGCGCGCATTGAGCTCGCTCTCGATGGGCGACCTGGCGAGCGCGCTGCGGTTGAGATTGGCCAGGAGATCCAGCTGGGCGCGCTGACGCTTCGGGGTGAGCGACGCCGGAACCGTAAGGTTGTCGATGGGATCGCCTTTCGGTTTCAACCAGGTGCCCTGATAGATGCTCGGCAGGAAACCCGCGCCCCAGTTTGCGGCGCTTCCCTTGGGCAGGCCGCGATTGAGAGGATCGCTCATCACGACAAAGGACGGCAGCGAATCGCTCTCGCTGCCGAGGCCGTAATTCACCCATGAACCGACACAGGGATAGCCCATTCGCGTCGCGCCGGTGTTCATCATGAAGAGCGCTGGTGAATGATTGTTCGAGCCCGTCCAGCAGGAGTGGATGAAGGCCATCTTGTCGACATGCATGGCGGTCTTGGGAAACAGCTCACTGGCCCAGGTGCCGCTCTGCCCATGCTGCTTCCATGCAAAAGGTGATGCCATCAGCGGTCCCACGGATCCTGGAAAGAAACCGGTCTTGGGATCAAAACCCTCAAGTGCTTTTC
>CAJCCF010000528.1 GCA_903960845.1 uncultured Verrucomicrobiota bacterium
ATGATTCGCAAGCTCTCGCCCACCAAGGCGGTGGAGCGCAAGATCCTCTGGGAAAACAGCAAGCGACTGTTCCGGCTGTGATGTTTTAGATCACCGGTCCGGCTTCGTTGGCCCACTTGGCGTGCCACTCCTTGAAGACGATGGGGCTGATCTCGCTCGGCTTGATCTCGCTTCGGCCACCCCAGAAGACATTGGTGTATTCAAGCGGGATACCGACATCGGCGAGATGCTTGTCAATCGCGGCTTTGTGGGCCAGCACGGTATCCTTGTCGGTGCCGTGAATGACACCCATGATGTTCACATTGGCAAAGCGGTCACCACCTTCACGCCAGTAGGCATGGGTCATGATCGGATGACGTCCGACTTCTCCGCCCGCGCGTTCCTCCATGCCTTTTGGCACCTTCCAGTGAAACAAAGCATTGAAGCGGGTGACGCGGACGCCGGTGGCGCTGGGTTTGACATGCTCAAGGAAGGTGGAGAAGCGTCCGATGACGCCTTTCTTGTCGAGCTGCCTGGCGATTTCGCAGAAGCGCTCCAGAGAAACACCAGCATCCCTGGCGCGGCCCGCCCATGGTTCGGGGCAGATTTCTTCCGCCGAAAGATCGCCTTTGAGGTGAAGCAGCACATTCCATTCTTCCGCATCGAGGTCAGCGATGTTGGTGGTCATCATGACGGCGGGCACGTCGGCCTTTTCACCGGGCTCCATGGACTTGCGGCGGACGTGGCCAACGCCGAGGGCAAAGATGCCGTGCGCCTGCATGGTGTAGTAATCCTCGGCACCGATGAGGCGCTTCAGCACGTCACAGTGTTCATTGATGGCGCGGTCCTGGGGAACTTTCAGCGTGGTCCAAAGGCGGAAGTCGCTGCCGCTGACTTCGCGATCGGTGGAGCGCAGCACGACATGTCCGCTGAACGGGTCCTGCTTGAAGAGAAATTCAAAGGCGGCTTCAAGCTTTTCAGTTGGCACCTTCCAGGCCACCAGCGCACCTTCAGCAAGCTTGTTCGCCAGCAAGGTCTGGCGCACGCGGCGGATCACACCAGCGGCCAGCATGGCACGGATGCGCTCAACAACGGTTTCAAAAGGCAACCCGCTCTGCTCGGCAATGAATTGAAAGGGATGCTGGTTGAATCCTTTCACACAGTCCTCGCTCACCGCGAGAATGCGGGCGTTGGTTTCTTCGGTGTGTTCGGTCGGTATCGGAGCTTGGGCGGCGGTCATGTGCAGGTAGGGATCAGAAAGCATGGTGAGAGAATCACGCAATGCGAATGGCGACTCTTAGCCGCATGCCCGCGAATGACAAGGGGCGCGGAGAGAATGACGATATCAGAAGGATTCAAGGGCTCACCCATTGGCGGTTGAGCCTTCACCTCAGGTCATCAATTCCACCAATGGAACCACTGGTTCATCCAGCCAATCGCGGCGGCAAGCGCAGTAAAGACCAGGATCAGTTCCAAATACAGACCGAGGCGGCGGTTGCGCTGAACGCGCTGCTGCTGCAACGGCGCACGACTGGTGCGACGCCGTGTCTGGGTAAATGTCGGCTCAGGAGCCGGCAGGGTGTCCATCGCCGCCAGACGCTGACGACGAATCGTGGCAGGAGCTGCCGCAATGGCACACTCGAGGCGGTGAATCTCCTCATCCAAAGCGCGTGAAGACTGCTGAAGCTGACGAATTTGCACGGTCTTTGCCGGGCCGAGAGGCTTGGCAAGTTCTGAGGCGTAACGTGGACGACTGGAGCGAATTTTTTTATTCATGACAAGATGAGGCGTGAGTTTTAGAAGATCAGCTTGGCCAGGATGAGAACCAGAATGAGAGTGGCGATCAGCGCCGCATTGAAGGCAATGCCTCGACGCAACCAGACCATGAAATCATCTTTGGATGAGGCAAAAAGCACCTTGCCTGCACCGGCAACATCTTCGGTCGACATGGAAGCGTGTGACGGATTCGACGCCGGCTCCGCACGGCGGTGCACCATCAAACGCCGGACACCTTTTTCATAACTGGTCTCGGCTTCATCCAAAGAGCCCAGCGCGCGGTCGAGCTCATGATCAAGCTGCCCGCGCTGCCAGCGCTCTGGTAAAAAAGTCTTCAGTTCCTCCAACCGCTCCTGAAAATCCTGCTGGGTGACGGACAGATCTTCGGCACGACGATTGGCGTCCTCAAGCTCGTCGGCGATGATGCGTAGCGCGCGGTCGAGTTTGTCGGTGATCTCTTTTTTACCGGCAACAAAACGCTCCTGTTTATGGCGAAGCGTCTCCAGGATGAGTTTCTGACGCTCCACCTCTTCCTGCTGTGAGCGCAGTGCAGCAAGACGGTGCTGCGCCTCTCTTACCTGCTGTTCCATGTCATCACCCGGCTCTTCTTCGGCATACCCGACACTGAATTCAGGCGCATCATCAAAGCGCAGAACACTCTCTTCCGAGGAGGAATGAGCGGAGGCAGTTGTGGAAATTCTACGGGCCATAGTGGTCGTAATTTATAATTTAGTGATAGAAATATTACAGATCTTTTAAATAATCCAGATTTTTCATTAACTTTTTTCAACAATCTTCATTCCGCTCCGAGGGTGAAAGCTCACCGAGACACCAGCCTCTCGGATCATGCTGACGTGTAATTTTAAAAAGCCGCGCACAATC
>CAJCCF010000529.1 GCA_903960845.1 uncultured Verrucomicrobiota bacterium
ACAGAATCCTGCCATGCACTTCACCTATTGGCTCGGACACACCGTTTTTCGGGAGCTTGCACGCGGGCTGTTCGACTTCCGAATCGTTGGCTCAGAGAACCTGCACTTCGACGGACCGGCCATCATCGCTGCCAATCATGTCAGTTTTCTCGACCCTCCGTTCATCGGCCAGGCCTTTGATGAGCCGTTGCATTTTTTCGCCCGCAAGACACTGTTTGATCATCCGCTCATCGGCCTGGTCATGCGCGACTGGCAGACCATCCCCGTGGATCGCGACAAGCCGGATGCGTCTGCCCTGAAATCCACCATCCGTCTGCTGAAGGCCGGCAAAAAGATCCTCATGTTTCCCGAGGGCACACGCAGTTCCGACGGGAAGCTGCAAAAAGCCGCGCCGGGCGTCGGACTCTTCCTCGCCAAAACCGGCGCGCCCGTGCTTCCTGTCCGCATTTTTGGCACCTTTGAGTCCCTGCCCCGCGGCGGCAAGTTCCCCATCCCGACTCAGGTCACGCTCGTGATTGGTCAGAAATATCAGCCCGACCTCACCACCGCCGCCGCACGCGGCCGTGACCTTTATCAAGCCGTGACAGATGAAGTGATGCAGCGGATCGCCGCGCTCACACTTTGATCCCCGGCAGGTCCGTGCACCTGGCCTGAGCCACAAACCCGGTCATACTACGCTCCTCAAAGATGCGGGAGCTTGCAGGACAGGGATCGGAATGGTAGTCAAGCCTTCCACATGACGGACCTCTCCCACTTGCGCGCCGATTTCCCCATCCTGCATCAGCAGGTCAATGGCGAGCCTCTGGTGTACTTCGACAACGCCGCCACGAGCCAAAAACCACGCCAGGTCATCGCGTCGCTGACACGCTATTACGAGCAGGATAACGCGAACGTGCACCGCGGACTGCATGAACTGAGCAACCGCGCGACGGATGCCTTTGAAGCTGCGCGCAAAAAGGTTGCCCGTTTCATTGGCGCGGCCAGCGCGGACGAGATCATCTTCACGCGCGGCACGACTGAGGGCATCAACCTCGTCGCCCAAGTCTGGGCGGCACAGTTCCTCAAGGCAGGTGACGTGATCCTGCTCACAGGCATGGAACACCACAGCAACCTCGTCCCATGGCAGCTCGCCGCACGGCGCAGCGGAGCCGTCCTCAGGCACATCCCCGTCCTCGATGATGGAACGCTGGATCTGACAGCGATCGACACCCTGCTGAACGGGCAGGTGAAGCTCATGGCCTGCGTGCATGTCTCCAACTCGCTGGGCACCATCAATCCCGTGCGCGAGCTCTGCGCCAAAGCCCGCGCGCTCGGCGTCACCACACTGATTGATGGCGCGCAGGCCGTCGGTCATCTGCCAGTGAATGTGCTTGATATCGGCTGTGACTTTTACGCCTTCTCCGGTCATAAAATGTGCGCACCCACCGGCATCGGCGCGCTGTATGGCCGGGCTGAAATGCTGGCAACCATGCAGCCCTGGCACGGTGGCGGCGAGATGATCGAAAGCGTGACCCTGGAAACCAGCACCTACAAAGCGGCACCCCAGCGCTTTGAAGCAGGCACGCCGGACATCGCCGGTGTGATCGGCCTGGGAGCCGCCGTGGATTATCTGGAAAGCATCGGCATCGAAACCATCCTCCGGCACGGCGCGGAGCTGACGGCCTATGCGATGCAGCGCCTGGCCGCATTGCCCGGAATCCGGATCCTCGGTCCACTGGGTGATCGCGCCTCGCTTGCAGCCTTTGCCCTGGCCTGCGCTCATCCGCACGATCTCGTGGAGTTTGCCAACACCCATGGTCTTGCTTTGCGTGGAGGACACCATTGCACGCAGCCTTTGATGAAGCGTTTCAAAGTTCCCGGCACCAGCCGGGCGAGTTTCTATTTCTACAACACCGCTGCCGAAGTGGATCGGATGATGGACATCCTCCACCGCGCAGTCATCTTCTTCTCCTGATGGCCCTCTCCGACGACCTCCGCGACCTGTATCAACAGGTGATTCTCGATCACTCAAAATCCCCGCGCAATCACGGCCAGCTCACTGGCGACTGCGTGCATGTCCATGGCGACAACCCCACCTGCGGGGACGAGATCGACATGTATGTGCGCTTTGATGCCGATGGCGGCATCGCCGACATCAAGTTCGACGGCCAGGGCTGCGCCATCAGCCAGGCCAGCGCCAGCATGATGACCGTGAAGATCAAAGGTGCCACGCGCGACAAAGCCAGTGCTCTGCTCCAAGACTTCCGCAGCGTCGTCACCGGTGAAGGCAGCGTGCAGGATGAGGATGCCCTCGGTGAACTGCAACTGCTCGAAGGCGTGCAGAAATTTCCCCAGCGCGTGAAGTGCGCCATGCTCGGCTGGCGCGCACTCGAACAGGCGATGCAGCAGGAAAAAACCAGCGGCGATGCCTGAACTCCCTGAAGTCGAAACCACCCTGCGTGGTGTTTCCCCATGGCTCGTCGGCCGTGTGGTGAACGAGGTCATCGTGCGGGACAAACGACTCCGCTGGCCAGTGCCGGAAAGCATTCACGAACTCGAAGGACAGCGCATCAAGGCCGGCACGCGGCGCGGCAAGTACATGCTTTTTGAAAGCGCCAGGGGCACGCTGCTGCTGCACCTGGGCATGTCCGGCAGTCTCCGCGTCGCTGATCCCGACACACCCTGGCGGAAGCACGATCATCTGGCCCTAACCACAGATCGCGGAAAACAGATCCGCCTGCATGATCCGCGCCGCTTCGGTGCCGCCCTGTTCATTGAGGGAGATGTGCAGGCCCATCCCCTGCTCTGCGATCTCGGCCCCGAGCCATTGGGTGACACCTTCACTGCCGCCTACCTTCACGATTACTGCAAGCAGCGCTCCACCCCGGTCAAAGCGGTCATCATGGATTCCCATGTCGTCGTTGGTGTGGGCAACATCTACGCCTGCGAGGCACTCTTCATGGCAGGCATTCATCCCGCGAAAGCCGCGGGCAAAATCAGCAGGCCGCGCATCACCAAACTCGTGAACGCCATTCGCGAAGTGCTCGCAGCCAGCATCGAAATGGGCGGCACCACCCTGCGCGACTTCGTCAATGAGAAGGGTGAGCCCGGCTACTTCAAACAGACCCTGCGCATTTATGATCGCGAAGGTGAACCCTGCCTGGACTGCGGTGCAAAGGTGGAGCGAATCGTGATGAACAACCGCTCCACGTTTTATTGCCCGAAGTGCCAGAAGTAACTTCTCGTATTTCATCTTGCGCATCTTCTGATGTGCGGCATTATCACGGCCCGCTCCTCCCCGGAGCATCACGGGACGTAGCTCAGCCTGGTAGAGCGCTTGCTTTGGGAGCAAGATGTCGTGAGTTCGAATCTCGCCGTCCCGACCACCTTCGCGTTTGATGCGCAAGGTGCCCCGCCTCAAACTGAGAAGCTTGAAAACGCAGCTGACTTGCGCCATGCGCTGTGCGTCATGCCACACTCAGCTCTCTTTGCCGCCACCCTGTCCGCCTTCAAAGCCCAATCATGGGTGTTCCGCGAAGTGCCCGGAATGGAGGTGATCGAAGCAGACTTTGAGGCGCATCACACCAAGGTGCCTCTGCATGTGCAGGTTTACGGCGACCCCAACATCGCCAGCGTGGTGGCCCGCGCTTCCACGACGGTGCCCAAAACACACCAGATCCAGGTGGCCGAGCTGATCATGCGAACCAACAAAGAACTGAACCTGGGCAACTTTGAACTCGATTGGGATGACGGCGTGGTGATGTTTCGCGTGACCAACATTTTTCCGCATGGCCATCAGGACGAACGCATCCTCGCCAGCCTCGTCCACGCAGCCATCGCAGAGATCGACCGGATCACCCCTTTTCTCGGTGAAATTTGCCGCACACCTAAAGGCGAGCTCATCCTTCTCAGGGTGACCGATCTCATGAAACGCCAGGATCTGCTGCCTCCGGCACCCGCGAGCGAATAAGCCGCCGCTGAATTTTTAAGCTTTCAATTCCTGGTTTTCGGTTTGCAATCCAACCGCGCCCTCACAGCGAATCGCAAACGCAGATGCGTTACCTGATCTACAACCATCCCGCCTTCCCCGGCCTGCTATCCAAGGAGGAGCTCTACCTTCTCGTCGAGCGCAGTTCATTGGCGCGGGGTGACCTGTGCACCGACACACTGACCGGTCGCGATCACACGGTGGGTGAGGTGATCAGCGGCATGAGACCGCCACGCACCAGCAGCGCCGCGCGCATGGACCGTCCTGCTTATCAGGAATTCCGCGCCGACTCGCTGCACGATGCCGGAGAGCCTTTCACCGAAGAGATGGAAGAGGACACGGACGAGCCTGATGAAGAATCGCTGAGCTACACGGAGAACGGCGAGTTGATCCACTATTTCGCCCACCCCGCCTGGCTCCATTACGCGAAGGCGCTCTTTCTCTCCTTATTGCTCTTCATTGCGGCGGCCATGCTGCTTACTATGGACGCCAACTACGCGCTCCTTTGCGCGGCGATTGGGGCGGCAACATTTTCCGGGATTGTGATCGCTCGTCACAGCTGCGACTACATCGTCACTGATGATCGCGTCGAGGTCATCTGGGGTTTGTTAGGCCGCAACTCAAATGAAGTCCGCATTTGCGACATCCGCAGCATCGACGTGCGTGAGTGCGGCCTCAGAGGCCTGATCGGCATTGGCACGCTGGATGTTTCGTCGGCAGCGAACGTGGACATTGAAGTCCGCTTTCAAGGCATCCGCCGCGCACATGAAGTGAAGCAGATCATCCGCCAACTCCAGCGCGGCATCGGGCCGGAAGAAGATTGAGACGCCGGCAGTCTTTACCCCTGCCCTCACTCTCCCGTTGAGCAGGAGTCAGCGCACATGCGCCTTGTCGAGCCAGCCAAGCCGTGGTTTAGAGACGGCCCCACGGCCCTCACTCATGCGCGACTATCTGAAACTCCATCTCGTGATCGTTGCGTGGGGATTCACGGCCATTCTGGGGAAGCTCATCACACTGCCACCGCTGCAGGTCGTGGCCTGGCGCACGGCACTGGCAGCGCTGGGTTTTGCCTGCGTGGCAAATTGCGCCAAGCGCTCACTGCAGATCCCGGCTCAGGAGAAACGCTGGATGCTCATTCTGGGCGGTGTGCTGGGGCTGCACTGGATCATGTTCTTTCTCTCGGCAAGACTGGCGACGGCGTCGGTATGCCTCGCGGCCATGCCGACAGCCATGCTCTGGTGCTCACTCATCGAACCATGGATCGATGGCACACGGCGCTGGCGTCCGCTGGAGTTGATCGTCGGCGCAGTCATGGTGGCGGCGGTGTGGATGATCTTTGAGGTGGAAATGCGCTACTGGCAGGGACTCAGCGTCGGTTTGCTGGCAGCTCTGCTGGCGGCGATCTTTTCCGTGATCAACAAGCAGCTCGTGGCTCGCTGTCACTATGCCGTGATGGGCACTTACCAAATGACCGGAGCGCTGATTGTGAGCCTGCTCGGCTGGCTGCTGCTGACACCGGGACAAGTGACGCTGCCCGGTTGGGAAAATCTGCTGTGGCTGCTGATGCTGTCATCCATCTGCACCGTCTGGGCCTATGCGGGCTACATGGAGGTTCTGCAGCGAATGTCGGTCTTTACCGTGAATGTGATCTACAACATGGAACCGGTGTATGGCATTGCACTGGCAGCTTTGATTTTTGGATCACGCGAGTTCATGAGTCCCGGGTTTTACATGGGCGCAGCCATCATCATCGGCAGCGTCTTCATGGTGCCCTGGCTGACGCGATGGACTTCACGACGCTGAAGTGGAGAGGATAAGTTTCGCTCGTCTTTGGCCCCCAAAAAAAAGCATGCGTCCGGAAGTTGCTGTTTTGTTGGTTTCCCCCTGATCCATGAAGTCCGGAGAAGCGGGCAATAAGGCCGGGAGGCCACCTGACGACGCAGGTGACGATGATTCACACAACGGCGCTAGGATCGCTCCTTGTCGACGTATTGAATGGGCATGTTCCATCAGCCAACTCGCCGCGCTTTCATCTCGGGGGCCTTTTCCAGCCTCGCTGCCACCACCTTTGCCCAGGAGGCTGAGCCGGTGCTCGATATCCATCAGCACACGCATTACCACGGCCGGGAGGACGCGCACCTGATCACGCATCAGCAGGCGATGGGGGTGACGAAGACGATCCTTTTACCCGCAGGCACACCGACTGACAGAGCCTCAACGCACAAAGGAAAATCCAACGGACTGGCGGCGCGCTGCGGTGGCACGGAGACGTGCATGAAAATCGCGCAGGCCAATCCTGGAAGTTATCTCTGGGGCACCAATGAGGTGACTGATCTGGACACGGCACCGGCAGAGATCGAAAAGTGGCTGAAGCTCGGCGCGTGCATCATTGGTGAGCAGAAGTTCGATGTGGAGTGTGACTCGGCGCACAGCCAGAAGCTCTACGAACTGGCGGCTGCCTACAACGTGCCAATCCTGATGCACTTCCAGCACAAGACCTACAACCGCAGTTACGAGCGACTGCACACGATGCTGGCGAAATATCCAAAGACCAACTTCATCGGCCACGCGCAGGCTTTTTGGGGAAACATCGACAAACTTCACGATCAGAACGTGAACTACCCCAAGGGAAAGATCACGCCCGGAGGCATCACGGACCGCTATCTCAGCGACTACCCAAACATGTATGCCGACATGTCCGCCGGCTCAGGCCTGCTGGCACTGACACGCGATGAGGAGCACACGACGGGCTTCTTTGGCCGCCATCAGGACAAGATTCTCTATGGCAGTGACTGCGCCGATCATC
>CAJCCF010000530.1 GCA_903960845.1 uncultured Verrucomicrobiota bacterium
AAGCAGATCTTCCCCTACCTGAGCAATCTTGTCAGCAAGCTCACCCCGCCCTGATGTGAAAGTGAAAAACTGAACCTCAAGGCAGAGCCCGGGAAATCCCCAGTCCGACTAACCACCTTTCAATTCGCATTTTTCATCATGGAACAGTCCTCCGAATCAACGGCCGGCACCCCCATCATCTGCCGCGTGACGCCCTGGTATTTCAGGCGCATGGGCATGATGGCGGCGATGCTGGCTGTTTTTGGCCTCTACTTCATCTATGACGGCAAGATTGGTTATCCGAAGGCAAACGCCATCGCCGACCAAAAAACCTGGTTTGAGCAGGTGGTGCTCAAGGGTTTCGATGAAGCCAAGGCCGCCGGGAAGCTCGAAGCCTGGGTGGCCGAGGCCAAAGCCAGGAAATGGCCGACCGGGCGTGATGGCGAGCCTCCGCGCTGGATTTCCTATGCCGCTAAAAATGGCTGGCCTGAGAAGCCGCACCGCTACACGGACAAGGAGATTGAAGAACAGTTCTGGTGGGGTGGCGGCACCCTGTTCGCGAGCCTGATTGCCGGCATTCTCATCCTGCTGAACAAGAACAAAATCCTCCGGGGTGAGGAGGATCACCTCATCACTCCTGATGGGAAAAAAGTGTTTTATGCCGAAGCCTTCCGCGTGGACAAACGCCTCTGGGATAACAAAGGACTCGCCTATGTCTGGCACCGGCCGGCCGGTGGCGGGGAAACCAGAGTCGTTATCGACGACCTCAAGTATGATGGCGCGGGCCGTGTTTTGGACCGATTGATGACCCGATTCAAAGGCGAACTGATTGAGAAGATCACTGAGCCTGCCAGCGCAAGTGCGGTGCAGGATGATGCAATCTCCTGAAACACAGGTGCGGCAAGCTTTTCAGCCCAAGGAAAAAAGAGCGAATTCGCCCTTGCCAAAGAGAAACCAGCCGCTACCTCTCCGCCGCACATCCCCCTCTAAAATATGGCAGACAACATCTTTGACAAAGTCCGTGACATCATCGTCGAGCAGCTCGGCGTTAACCCAGAACAGGTGACCATGGAAGCCAAGTTCATCGAAGACCTCGGTGCCGACTCTCTGGACACCGTGGAACTCGTCATGGCCTTCGAAGAGGAGTTTGGCATCGACGTCCCTGATGAAGAAGCTGAAAAGCTCCAGTCCGTGGGTGACGTGGTCCGTTACGTCGAAGAGAACGCCGAGTAATCTCGCGAATCTCAGATCATCATTTCTTAAAGCAGGCGGGAAACCGCCTGCTTTTTCTTTTTCCACGCCACCTCTGCGCTCCCGTCATGACTCTCGCCAATCCCTGGTTCATCGCCGCCATCCTTGGAGTGTTGGGTGTTTTCCACCTTGAACTGGTGACCACACTGCTGAACCTCGCCCGTCTCGGCAAACCTCTCCCACCTGCCCTGGAAGAGATTTTTCCCGAGGAAACCAGGGAGAAACTCTCCGCCTACATCACCGATGGCAAACGCGTGGAGTTCATCCGTGACATCACCATGCTCAGCCTGCTCATGCTATTCTGGCTGTCCGGTGGATTCGGTTGGCTGCAAAACCGGGTCGACCACCTTGGGCACGGACCGGTGGAGACTGGCGTGTTTGTGATCGCCATTATGATGCTGGCACAAACCTGTCTCGGCCTGCCCTTCGAGATTTGGAGCACCTTCGGCGTCGAGGCCAGACATGGTTTTAACCGCACCACCGCCCGCACCTTCATCTCTGATCATCTCAAAGGACTTGTGCTCATGGCCCTCATCGGCCTGCCTGTCGCCTGGGTCGTGGTGTGGTTCTTTCAAACCCAGGCAAGGGCGGCGCTGGATGCCTGGCTGTTCATGGCCAGTTTCAGCGTGCTCATGACCTTTCTGGCTCCACGCGTGATCATGCCCATGTTTCTTCAGTTCAAGCCCATGGAAGCCGGACCGCTGCGTGACGCCATCTTTGCCCTCGCACAAAAGCTCGACTTCCCGGTGCATGAAGTCAGCGTTGTCGACGGCTCCCGGCGTTCCTCCAAGGGCAATGCCTTCTTTGCCGGCTTCGGCAAAGCGCGCCGCATCGCTCTTTATGACACACTGCTCGCCAGCCACAGCAACGATGAAATCGTGGCCATACTGGCGCATGAAATCGGCCACAACAAATGCCGCCACGTGCCCGTGCATCTCGCGCTTGGCCTCGCTGAAATGGGCGTCATGCTTGCCCTGCTCGGCTGGGTGCTGAAATCACCCGGATTCTTTGCCGCGTTTGGAGTGACCGGCACCCCCGTCGGCATGGGCCTTGTGCTCTTCGGAGTCCTGTATCAACCGCTCGGCATCATCACCGGCCTCCTGGGACTCGCCATGAGCCGCAAGCACGAGTTCGAGGCCGATGCCTTCGCGGCAAGGGCCGTCGGCAGTGCCCGACCTTTGATGGATGGTCTGAAAAAACTTTCCCGCGACCACCTCGCCCATCCGCAACCGCATCCTCTCGCCGTCCTGCTGCACTACAGTCATCCGCCCCTCGGACAGAGACTGGCGGCCCTGGCTGACCGTTGACTCACCTAACAAAGATTGTCGCCAATCCGAGAAACACGCCCATGCTCACGACATCCGTCGCGGTCGTGAGGAAGATGCTGGAGGCGGTGGCAGGATCGGCACCGAACTTGCGCAGGATAAGCGGGATCATGGCGCCGCACAGGCCGCTGGTGATGCAACTCAGCACCATCGAAAGCCAGACAACGCAGGCCAGG
>CAJCCF010000531.1 GCA_903960845.1 uncultured Verrucomicrobiota bacterium
CGGCAGGCTGGTTTTATCAATCCCGCATCGTGCCGCGCCTGCAGCACTCGTCCGGCGGATCACTGGCGACTGCCTCAGACGCCACGGCCATGGAGGCGGGCATCAATCGTGCCAACGATCAGATCATCACCCTTCAGAAGCAACTCGACGCCCAGCGTGAAGAACGCGAGCGCACCCAGGCCAGGCTTCAGGAAATGGCTGACCGCATGGCGCTGGTGATTCAGCAGACCTCCTTTGTGCCGGGTGCGGAGGCGTCCCGGGCCAAGACCGGTGACGCTTCCCAGGTCGCCGCCATGATGCCCACGGTTTCGCCATCCACCAGCGAGCTGATCCTGCTGAAGGAGCGCAACCGTCTAACTAATTACGCCGATCAAGCGATTGCCACGGGCAGCCGAGACTCACTGCAGGCCATTGTCGACACCATGTTTGATCCGGCCATGAAACATCTTGCCCATGCCTGTCAGGCTGAGTTCCGCCGCGTGCAGAACTACTATGACTTCAGCTCCAGCATCGACCCGGCCTACACGCTGCCGCTGCAGGAGTTGTTCAAAGACGGCTCCGTCCGTGCCGAGGCCGATTTGACGCCCGCCCAGCTCACCGCACTGTTGCAGGATCACAAACAGACATGGGAAAACCGCCTGCGCAGCGCCTATCTCCTGCGTGCCAGCACGGACAAGGCAACCAACGCCGCGCTGATCAAGGCCATCAAGGAGGACCCTTCTCTTGATGTCGCCAAGCAGGCGCAGACCACCTTTGAAAAGCGCATCGGACGTAAATTCCGACTCTTCGACATTCCAAGCATTGAAGCCTGGTGGGCAGCCCAAAAGGACAAGTAAGCCATTCCGCCGGTTTAAGTGCGGCAGTGGTTATTCGGGATGAACGATGATGTAGGTGCGCTGGGTGTCGCCGGTGGATGAATCGCGTGCGGTGAGGGTGTGGCGGCCGGGCTGAAGCAGAATGTAGGGAAGGCGGCCGTCATGCTGGATGCTGAGCGTGTCGCTGTGCCACTCGAGTTCCCGGTGTGGTCGGGTTTCCAAAATCAGGCGGCGCCCCTGTCCGGGAAGATCGGGATCAAGGTGGGTGACGGTTCCCGGAACGGGATTGGTGATGCTCCATGGCTCTCTTTCCGTGGTGGGAACAACGGTGAGAACATCGCCCATCCAGTTGTCCGCACTGCGGATCCAAGTAGCGTAATCATTGGTTAGAATGGCGCGGCCGCGAAGATCATAATCCTGTGAAGCGGACGGTGGCGGTAGGGTGCCTTGAACAAACACTTCCTCGCGGCTGATCCGGGCGGGAGGGGACTGCGGGGTGAGGCGTTTTCCGGTGCGTGGATCGATGCGGGCATGGATCAGCCCTTTTGGCTCGGCAAACCATGTCAGGGCGTGGCGCTTTTGCAGATGCAGAAAGATGTCATGCCAGATCGGCGCGGCACCGGTGACACCGGAGACTTCCTGCATGGGGGTGTTGTCAAAATTTCCGGCCCAGACGCCAACGGTGAACTCAGGAGTGTAGCCCAGTGTCCAGTTGTCCCGGTAGGACTGGCTGGTGCCCGTTTTGACGGCTGCGCGGAAGGGCAGGCGCAGTGGCGAGTAACTGCCGAAACTGAGGGCCCGGGCCTGGTTATCGCTGAGAATGTCGGCAATGAGGTAGCAGGCGGCGGGATTGAGCAATGGTGTGCCGGGACAGTCTGCGGCCGTGAGTGTCCATGGTTTCCAGACCCCGAGGCGGGCAAGCGTGGCGTAGGCATTGGTGAGTTCGACGAGACGGACCGGAGCATTGCCGATGGTCAATCCGAGGCCGTAATGCTCTGCAGGCTCCGTCAGCGTGCTCATGCCAAGCTGCTTCAGCCTGGCTAAAAGCGTGTCAGCGCCACCGATGCTGGTGAGCACCCTGACGGCGGCGATGTTGAGGCTGTTGCCCAGCGCGTCGCGATAGGTCATTGGGCCATAAAGGCGGTGGGCGTAGTTTTCAGGCCGGTAGATGCCCGTGGGGGTGGGATACTCGACCGGCAGATCCGCGACGATGCTTGCCGCGCTGGCTCCGCGCTCAAAGGCGAGCTGGTAGGTGAAGGGTTTCATGGCCGAACCGGGGGAGTGTGGTGCCCAGGCTCCGTTGATCTGGCCGCCGTCGCTGGCAAAGAAGTCGCGCGAGCCGGCAAGTGCGAGGATGTGGCCCGTGGCATTCTCAAGCACCACCACCGCCGCCTGTGTGACGTGGCGATCCTTCAGCACCGCGAGTCTGGCGCTGATGATTTTTTCCACCTGTCCCTGCAGTGCGGAATCGATCGTGGTGGGAATGATGCCAGTGGCTGGTGCCGGCGGATGCTGTCCCTGAATCAGCTCAATCGCATGCGGTGCGGCAAATCCACCGGTGAAACGCTGGATGCCCGGTTTCTCTGCCAGGGCCACGCGGAGCTGCTCAGCGCTGATCCAGCCATGTTGGTTCATGGCGTGGAGGATGCGCTGCTGGCGCGGGAAAATAGCGTCGATCCGGCGAAAGGGATTGAGGCGCGTCGGCGATTGCGGGATGGCCGCGATCAGGGCGCAC
>CAJCCF010000532.1 GCA_903960845.1 uncultured Verrucomicrobiota bacterium
GATCCCAAGCAGCAGTATTCTGCTCGGTGAAAAGAGCCTGTGATGGCCCTCACACCGCGCTCGGCAGCAGCTTCACCAAAACGTCCGGCAGGGGCGATTCAAAGGTCATGGTCGCGCCCGTCCTCGGATGCCGGATCTTGAGCAGGGTCGAATGCAGAGCCACCCGGCGGACAGGGTTTGACTGCGCGCCATATTTTTTATCACCCACAATCGGGCAGCCGATCTCGGCGAGTTGCACGCGGATCTGATGCCGGCGTCCGGTTTCGAGAGTGAGTTCCAGCAGGGTGCGGCCCATGCCCTGACGCAGCACGCGGTAGTTGGTGACGGCTTCGCGAGTTCCGGGGCCTGCCGAGACATGGGTGAAAACGCGGTGGGGCTGGCTTTCATCGATATGGGCGCGGAGGGTGCCCGCATTGGCTGGCAGTTTGCCCTCCACGAGGGCCAGGTAGCGCTTTTCAAAATCCTGCCAGTTCGCCTGCAGGGTCTCCTTGGCCTCTTCTGTTTTGGCAAACAGCAGAACACCGGAGGTCTCACGATCCAGGCGATGCACCACCCAGATCCGGGCCATGCCCGTGCGGGCGCGATCCCGGACGTAGAGCATGATGGCATTGTAAGCCGTGCGATCCTGCTCGGTCTCGGTCGCAATGGTCAACAGGTTCACAGGCTTGTTGATCACAATGATGTCCGCGTCCTCATACAGCACGCGCATGCCCGGTGGTAATTCAGGTGTCGGAGGCGGTGCCTTGGTCGGCTGAATGCTCACCAGGTCGCCGGCCTTCAGCTCATAGTCATGCTGCGTCACCACGGCATCGTTCACATGAACCCCGTCATACTTCAGCCACTGCTTGACCTTGGTGCGCTTCACCTCCGGCCAGGTGGCGAAAAGAAACGGGAGCAGAGGCTGGGACTCAAGCACGGTTTTGGTGGGCTGCATCCTTGTCGGTAAGACGCGCCTGCCATCAGGTCAAACCCCTTCCTCGATTGCTCTGCGGGGAATCGGTCACTCACGCCACGGACGCCGCCAGCTGCTTCATGGCTTCGGCTGCGTTCGGCTGGCCGAAGAAGGAGGTGCCGCAGACGAAGAGATTGGCCCCATGCTTCCTGGCGATCGGGGCGGTGTGGGTGTAGATGCCGCCATCGACTTCGAGGTGGTAGTTGAGGCTGTGCTGGCTGCGGTAATCCCGGGCTGCCGCGAGTTTCGGCATGGTTTCCTTTTCCATGAAGGGCTGGCCGCCAAAACCGGGAACCACGGTCATGATCAGCAGCAGATCAATCTCATGGGCATATGGAATCGCCGCCTCAAACGGCGTGTCTGGATGCAGCGCCAGCCCGGCATGCTTCCCGGCGGCGCGGATGCGGCGCAGTGTCTCGGTCACGGAGCTGTCGTAGTTCGCCTCGACATGGATGGTGATGTTGTCCGCCCCTGCCTTGAGAAAACGCTCCAGATAATGATCGGCCCGGTGGATCATCAGATGCACATCCAGATACAGGCTGCTGCTGCACTTGCGCACCGTCTGCACCATCTGCGGACCAAAGGAAATGTTGTCCACAAAAGCGCCGTCCATGACATCCAGGTGCAGCCACTGCGCCCCTGCCGCTTCGGCCCGTTGAACCTCGGAGCCAACCTTGGACCAGTCAGATGCCAGCAGGGAAGGGAGGATGAGCTGTGTCGAGTGGGTGATGGATGCCATGATGATCCGATCAAGGACGCAGCCATGCAGACGCGCAACCGCGAAGTTTTCATGCCAACCATGAGCCGGGCGGTGCCTGCCTGGTTTGCAAATTGTGCCGTTATTCTTGCGTTTATCTCCTGTGGTTCTACAGCCACCACTGCCTTGTCATTCCCCCCGATGATTTACCCTTTCCAACGCCCGCTGAGTCTGATGGGTGGCGCTCTTGCCATTTTCGTCACTCAGGTCTCTGCCGCCGTGACCTTTCCGCCGGAGCAGATCGAGTTTTTTGAAAAAAGCATCCGACCTCTGCTGGTGGATCATTGCTACGACTGCCACAGCGCGCATAAACACGAGAACGGCCTGCGTCTGGATCTGCACAGCGCCATCCTGCGCGGCAGTGATTATGGCAAGGTGGTGGAACCCGGAAACCCGGCCGCTTCAAAGCTGATCAAGGCCATCAACCATGCTCCCGGCGTGGAGGCGATGCCGAAGAAGGGCGACAAACTGAAGCCCGGGCAGATCGCTGACATCGAGAAGTGGGTAAAGATGGGGCTGCCTTGGCCTGCTGAGAAAGAGGTCGTGGAAACGCACCCGAAACCGGACCCGATGCAGCACTGGGCCTACCTGCCCGTGAAGAAGCCGGCAGCCGGCTCGGTGGATGCCCTGGTGGAGCCCAAACTGAAAGCCGCAGGACTTGATTTCGCCTCGGCCGCCGATCCTGCCACTCTTTGCCGCCGCATCTACGTGACGTTGACGGGCCTGCAGCCGGGCTACGAGGAAGTGCAAAAATTCACCCGTGAGTCCACCTCACCACTCACCACATCTGCTGCCGCCGACGCGCTCATCACGCGCCTCCTCGCCTCCCCGGCCTACGGCGAGCGCTGGGCCCGCATCTGGCTGGACGTGGCGCGCTATTCCGACACCGACGGTTACCAGGTCGCCGCCAAGAACATCAACTACCCTTATGCCTACACCTACCGCGACTGGGTGGTGAAATCACTGAACGATGATCTGCCCTACGATCAGTTTCTCATGCATCAGATCGCGGCTGACAAACTGCACCCGAACGAGCCCGCGCACCCGTCGCTCGCGGCGCTTGGTTTTCTGAATGTCGGCGATCGTTTCATCGGCGATCGCAATCTGCAACTCGACGACCGCATTGATGTCGTCAGTCGCGGGATGCTCGGGATCACCATCGGCTGCGCGCGCTGCCATAACCACAAGTATGATCCCATTCCGAGCAGGGATTATTACGCCATGTATTCCATCTTCAACAGCAGCATGGAGCCTGAGCAGAAGGATCTGCCGGTGATCGGCAAACCCGCGAATAACCAGGCCTTCCGCGATTATGAAAGCAAGGTGGCCGGAATTGCCGCGAAGGAGATGGACTTCAAGCGCTCGGTTCATGAAGAGATCCGCAAACCTGAGCGCATGGCCGAGTACCTCGCCTTTGCCCAGGAGGCGGCATTCATCAAAGATCGGACCACCCTTAAGGGTCGCGCTGGACAGCTCAAACTTCGCGAGAAAGTGGCGGACAAATGGAGCGACTTCCTCAAGCGCTACGCCTTGAAGGACAAACCGCATCCCGTGATGCTCGCCTGGAAAGAATTCGCCGCATTGCCCGCCGCAGATTTTGCCGCCAGGGCACCGGCGGTGATTGCTGACATCGCCAAGCCTGAGCGCGGTCTGAATGCCGTGGCGCGCAACGAATTCACCAAGCGCCCCGCACCCAAAAATCTCGAGGAAGTGGCCGGCACCTATGCGCAGATATTTGCCACCTGCCTTGCCGCCAAAGAACCCGAAAACGCTGACTGGAAGCAGGTGCGCGAGATTCTGCAAAGCGATCCCTCTCCGATGGCTGTGCCGGTGGAGGAGGCAAATCTGTTCTTCACCCGCCGGGATCTGGACTCGATCGTCAAGCTCAGCAACGAGCGCGTGAAACTGGAGTCCGAGCATCCCGGTGCGCCGCCCCGCGCCATGGTCTCGCTCGACAAGCCAAAGCCAAGCGACGTGCATGTCTTTGTCCGTGGCAATCCCGCCCGTCAGGGGGATGCCGCACCGCGCGCCTGGCTGACCATGTTTGGAGGTGAAAAATTCACCGACGGCAGCGGGCGTCTGGAGTTGGCAAAGAAGATCGCCAGCCGGGACAATCCGCTCACGGCCCGCGTGATCGTCAACCGCATCTGGGCGCAGCATTTTGGCAAACCATTGGTTGGGCAAACGAGCGACTTCGGAGTGCAGTCTCCCAAGCCGGCGCAGGCTGACCTGCTGGATTATCTGGCTGCATCGCTCATGGAAAACGGTTGGAGCTTGAAGAAGCTGCATCAGATGATTCTGACCAGCCGCACCTGGCGGCAAAGCTCGCTGAGCACGCCGCAGAAGGATCTCAAGGATGCCGAGAATGATCTGCTCAGCCGCTACAACCGCCAGCGTCTTGATTATGAATCCATGCGTGATGCCATGCTGCAGGTCACCGGCGATCTTGATCTGAGCAAAGCGGGCGGCCGTGCCGTGGAACTCACCAACAAGGAGGCGGATACCCGCCGCAGCGTTTACCTCATCGTCAATCGTTATGACCAGGCCACCGTGCCGGCCATGTTTGATTTTGCGAACCCCGATAATCACAGCCCGATGCGCTATGTGACCACCGTGCCGCAGCAGGCGCTTTTCCTGATGAACAGCCCCTTCATGAATCAGCGCGCCGCCCGCGCCGCCGCACAGACGCCCGTTCACGGAAGCAGTCTCGACTCGCAGGCCATTCAGGCTTTGTATCACCGCGTGCTGCACCGCGACGCCAAGCCGGAAGAGGTGGAGATGGCGCAGCGTTTCGCCGGGGATGCTGAAAACTTGAGCCGCCGCGGCAATGCCGTCGTCTGGCGCTACGGCTACGGCCAGGTGGAGAAGGACGCAAAAGGGCAGGTCAAGCTGGCCGGGTTCACGCGCCTGGAAAACTTCGGCAAAACGGCCCAGACAAAAAACCGCTGGTTCCCCACGGCCACTTATCCGGACAAACAATTCGGCCACCTCCAGATCGGCGCAGGCTTCGGTCATCCCGGCAAAGACTGGCCTGCCGTGGTGCAGTGGACATCCCCCTTTGAAAAGGAAAAAGTCCGCATCAGTGGCGTGGTGAAACGCAACAGCACCCAGGGCAACGGGATCCGCGCCTGGATCATCTCCAGTCTCAAGGGCAGGGTTCGCGAGCAACTGCTCAAGCCCGTGGACGCCATTGAAATGACTGCCGAGATCGAGGTGCAGCAGGATGAGACTCTGTCCTTTGTTGTCGAAGCCGAAAACAACGACACCAACAGCGACAGCTACAACTGGACTCCAAAACTCGAACGCCTGAACGCCGATGGCAGCACCACGCTGATCACCAAGGCCGACACCGATTTCTGCGGACCCGAAGGCTGGCCAATCAACCGTCCCAAGCCCCAGTCGCCACTCTCCCAACTCGCTCAGGTGCTCATGATGTCGAACGAGTTTCAGTTTGTGGACTAACTTTCTTTTTACACACGATCATGTCCCACCACGTTCCGAATCTCGAACACCATTTTCTCACCCGCCGCCAGTTGCTCAACCGCATGGGCATGGGGATGGGGTCTGTCGCCCTTGGTGAACTCATGGGCGCCGGCAAGGCGCAGGCCGGGCTGAATGCCATGAATCCGTTTGGTGTGCGCCAGTCGCATTTTGAGCCGAAGGCGAAGCGGGTGATCCACTTCTTCATGAATGGCGGTCCTTCCCAAGTCGATACCTTTGATCCGAAGCCGATGCTTCAGAAATACGATGGCAAGGCACTGCCCAGCGTTCTCAAGACGGAGCGTCCAACGGGCGCGGGATTGAAGTCGCCATTCAAGTTTCAAAAGTATGGCCAGTGCGGCCTTGAGGTGAGTGAAATCTTTGCCAAGACCGGTGCCTTTGCCGATGACCTGTGCGTGATCCGCTCGATGTATGCGGACGTGCCGAATCATGAACCTTCACTCGGACTGATGAATTGCGGTGATGGCCGCCTGCACCGTCCCAGCTTCGGTTCATGGGTGACCTATGGTCTCGGCTCCGAGAATGAAAACCTGCCCGGCTACATCTCCATGTGTCCGAATGGCATGCCGACCCGCCGCACCAAGAACTGGCAATCCGCTTTTCTGCCGAGCATTTATCAGGGCACCTACATCAACACGGAAGACACCGAGGTGGACAAGCTCGTGGAGTTCATCAAGAACGGATCACTCGACCTCAAACAGCAGCGCCGTCAGCTCGATCTGCTGCATGAACTGAATGAAAATCATCTCAAGCAGCGCCAGAACGACCAGCAGCTCGATGCGCGCATCCAGAGCTATGAACTCGCCTACCGCATGCAGATGGAGGCGACGGACGCCTTTGACATCAACAAGGAATCCGAGTCGGTGCGCAAGGCTTACGGGGAGAACAGTTTCGGCAGGCAGACCCTGATCGCGCGCCGTCTGCTGGAGCGCGGGGTGCGCTTCATTCAGCTGTGGACCGGAGCCGGCCAGCCCTGGGACAGCCACGATGAAATCCTCGACCATGCCCGCCTGGCAAAGAATGTGGATCAGGCGATCGCCGCCTTCATGGGTGACATGAAGCAGCGCGGGCTCTTTGATGACACACTCATGATCTGGGGTGGTGAATTTGGCCGGACACCGGCGGTCGAGTTGCCAACGCCTGGATCCAATGCAGGCAAGCAGCGTGGTCGCGACCACAACCACTACGGCTTCAGCTACTGGCTGGCCGGCGGTGGTTCAAAAGGTGGTTATACCCATGGAGCCACCGACGAGTTCGGATTTGCCGCGATCGAGAACAAAGTTCACGTGCATGACCTGCACGCCACGCTTCTCAAGTTGCTTGGCTTCGATCACGAACGCTTCACCTACAAGTATGCCGGCCTGGACTTCCGCCTCACGGGTGTGAATGAGTGCGGCGTGGTGCAGGAGTTGATCGCCTAGCGGAAGGCGCGAGTCTTCCGCCGGTTGTCACTTCAGGCTGAGGATAAACGCCTTCACGTCAGCGAACTCCTGCGGCTTCAGGATGAGATTCATGGGCGGCATGGGTGAGATGCCAAGCTTCTCAAAACCTTCGGCAAGTTTGGCGTTCGGGTTCATGAGGGATTCGAGGATGTAGGCTTCGTCCTTGCGCGTGGCGATGCCGTCAAGCGGGGGGCCAACGGCGCTGCCCTGGTTTTTGAGGACGTGGCAGTTTTTGCACGCGGCGATGGGGTGATTCCAAAAGATGTTTTCACCGCGCTTGGCATCACCCGCGAGTGTGGCGGCGTCTTCTTCGGATTCGAGGATGATTTCAGTGAGCTTCACGTCGTCGAAGTAAGTGTCGCCCTTGCCGACGTGGAGCAGGTTGATGCTGGCTTTCGGGCGGTCCTTGCTGTTGAAGGTGACTTCGACTTCGGTCCAGTCCTGATTGCGGGTGAGCTTGCCTGTCTCAGCACGACCGATGTGATCGTTCAGGCTGGCTTTGCCTTTGAAGGCGTGGGTTTTGATCCAGGCACTGAGTTTGTAGTCGGTGTTGGGTTTCAGCGGCACGTCGGCAAAGAAACTGGTGTCGGCATCCTCGCGGGTGATCACGCGGAAACCGTGTTTGCCGCTGTGAACCATCTTGGGATCGATCACGATGCTCCACTCGGCGGTTTTGTTGCCCGGCCTTGTGCCGTAGTCGCGGTGTGCCCAACCCACTGGATGTTTCGTGTTGGAGGCGATTTCTTCAAAGCCTGGATTTGGCAGCAGGTTCGGACCTTCTTTGTAATTCAGGGCCTTGTGCTTCTTTCCGAGCATCTTGGCGGCCTCGGCGAGCCACTCGTCATTTTTCACCACGGGATCAGCGGCAAGCTTTTTCACCAGCGTCTGAATCTCAGGTGTGGTGGGGAAGTCCGCGAGCTTCACGAATGCGGCGAGGCGCGTGTGGAGATCGGGGTCGGAAAACACGCCGGAGCCGAAGAAGAGGTCTTGCGCGGCCTTATCGCTGCCGAGCGCACGGATGGCATTGCGGCGGAGTTTGGCATCATTGGAAATGAGCGCGGCCTGGTGGGTTTTGGCGTCGAGTTTGCCAAGAGCCTGCTGAGTCCACAGATCATGGATCCCAATGGTCGAATGAGGTTTAAAGGTCTTGTTCTCGACTGCCAGACGCTGCCCGGTGAGGCGGCCATAAAGCGTATCTGCGACTTTCGGCGCTCCTTTGGCCACGATCCGGTAAATGCGTCCGCGCCTGTGATCACGCAGGTCATTCTCATGCGCGCCGCCGGGGCCTGTGGTCGCGACGAAGCCACCGCGTTCCAGGCTCGGAGTGGGGTTGTGCTGGATGATGAAGTTTTGGAAATCGGCCACCCAAATGGCTCCGTCAGGGCCGACTTCGGCATGGACGGGTGAGTTCCACTCGTCGCTGCTGGCGTAAATATTCATGTAGTCGAATGCCTTCCATCCAGCGCCGTCGGGCTGGACATCCATGAGGGCGACGACTTTCATGGTGGGTTCGCAGATCATGGCCTTGCCCTGAAAGCGGGCGGGCAGGGCATCGCTGTAAATGAAGTTTGATCCTGCGGCCGCGGTGTAGCCGCCGAAGACATCGACCTGCCTGAAGTTTGGCGTGATGGTGTGGCAGGTGTCGACAACATTGATCTTTTTAGCGGTCAGGCCACGGGAGCCTTCGCCATAGGCTGTGGCAGGGATGCCACCAAAGAAAATCGGCGCGCCATTGGCCGTTCCGCCGAATTGATCGCCCGCGTCATTGGTGCTGTGAGCCCAGGAGTTGTTGGTGAACTGGTGTAGGAATTCGAGCGCGGAGCCGTCGGCTTTGAAGCGGTAGGTGCCCATGGCAAACTGGTGTTTTTTGCCGCCGACATAACCTTCAATGCCGGAATAGCCAACGCAGCCATAGATCCAATTGTCGAAGCCGTAGTGAAGGTTGCTGGCCTGGGCGTGTGTGTCGCGGATGCCCCAGCAGTCGATGATGGTTTCGCGCACATCGGCCTTGTCGTCCCCGTTGGTGTCCTCAAGATAAATGAACTTCGGCGGCGCGGCGACGATGATTCCTTTGCGGGCAAAAACGATGCCGGTGGGCAGGTTCAGCTTGTCGGCAAACACGGTGAACTTGTCGGCCTTGCCGTCACC
>CAJCCF010000533.1 GCA_903960845.1 uncultured Verrucomicrobiota bacterium
GTCGAGGAAATGTTGAAAGCACTGGCAGATCATGGTCTTGCGTCCTGATTGCACCTAGACCAGTCCTCGAAAAAATTGTCATTTACTCCCCTTATACCTCACTCTCTTAACAGAGACTGAATCGGACAGACATTTTGAGAATCGATCTAAATTCGCCGTTAATTACATCCTGACTACTTGCCCTAAAGCGAAACATTGAGTTGCCTGTGAGCGGCTGAAATACATGCTAAAACGTGGATCAAAAGCCACATCAAATATGGCAATTCTTCTCCCCTGCGGAGGAATTGTCTTGTCGGTGTGCGAGGCGGAACGTTAGAACGTCGTTCATACCCATCATGAGTTTTCTTTCCCGAGACGCCACCGTCGCCAAGCCAGGATTCAGCCGCTGGCTGGTCCCACCCGCCGCCATCGCTGTCCACATGTGCATCGGGCAGGTCTATGGATTCAGTGTGTTTAAGAAGCCGCTGGCAAAAGCGCTGGGAATCACGGCACCCGGAGCACTGGATTGGACGGAAGCAGATGTCGGTGTGGCCTACTCCATCGCGCTCGCCCTGCTCGGAATTTCGGCGGCCATTTTTGGCAAATGGGTGGAGCGGAGCGGTCCACGCAAAACGATGGTGGCCAGCATGTGCTGCTTTTGCACCGGTCTGGTGCTAGCGTCGCTCTCGGTAAAATTTCATCAACTCTGGCTGCTGTATGCAGGCTATGGACTGATCGGTGGCATCGGACTTGGCCTTGGTTACATCGCGCCCGTATCGACCCTGATGAAATGGTTTCCTGACCGCCCGGGCATGGCCACTGGAATGGCGATCATGGGCTTCGGAGGTGGGGCACTGATTGGCGGGCCGCTCGCAGAAGAGTTGATGAAGCGCTTTGCCTCCGCCACATCCGTGGGCGCGGGTGAGGCGATGATGGTGATGGCTGGGCTGTATGCAATCTCCATGCTCTTTGGTGCACTGATCGTGCGAGTGCCGCCGGACGGATGGAAGCCGGAAGGCTGGGTGCCCAAGGAACACACGGCAAAGCTCGTCACCACCGCCAGTGTCTCTGTGGACAATGCATGGAAAACGCCGCAGTTCTGGATGCTCTGGGTCGTGCTTTGCATGAATGTGAGCGCGGGCATCGGCATCCTCGGTCAGGCATCTCCGATGATTCAGGACATGTTCAAAGTGACGCCTGCCGCTGCTGCCGGCTATGTCGGGCTGCTCTCGTTGTGCAATCTCGGCGGTCGCTTCTTCTGGTCGTCCATGTCGGATCTTGTCGGCCGCAAGGGCATCTACTGCATCTATTTCATTCTCGGTGCCGTGCTGTATGCGAGCGTGCCCTGGACTCAGGGCAGAGGAAGCGTCACGCTCTTTGTCGCCGCCACAGGAATGATCCTCACGATGTATGGCGGCGGCTTTGCCACGATCCCCGCCTATCTGCGTGATTTGTTCGGCAGTTATCAGGTGGGCGCGATCCACGGACGCCTCATCACGGCTTGGTCCATGGCCGCCATCATCGGCCCGCAGCTGGTGGATCGCCTCTCCGTCGCAAATAAAAAAACGATGCCGCCTGAGCAGGCATACAATTCGATTTTCCATCTCATGGTTGGGCTGCTGATCGTGGGACTGATTGCCAATCTGCTGGTTAGACCTGTCGATTCCAAATATCACGTCAAAGAGACCGCCAACGCCTGATTCGCCATGAAAGCCGTCACACTCCTCATCGCATGGACATGGATCGTCGTTCCCCTTGGCTGGGGCGTCTATCAGTCCGTGAAAAAGTCGCAACCACTGTTTGGCACTTCAGCGGTGGTGAAGTGACTCACCGGAACAGCGCTCCAAGCTTCCTGCCCAGCAGCACGCTGGCGGCCACAATGGTCACGGTCAGAAAAATCATGGCCCAGACACCAAGGGCGGTGGCCAGTTGCGGGCCGTTGCCAAGGGACATGATCAGCGAGTAGATGGCTTTGGTGATCGGGAAATGCGCGCTTTGCTGCGATAGAATCATTGAATCGCTGACCTCCAGCATGGAGAAGGCAAAGGCCAGCAATCCGCCGGCGAGCAGATTGGGGGCGATGAGAGGCA
>CAJCCF010000534.1 GCA_903960845.1 uncultured Verrucomicrobiota bacterium
GAAGTCAGCCTGGGTGGCTGGGACATGCACAACGACATCTATGCACGCCTGCCTGAGAAGATCGGCGAACTCGACAAAGCCCTCGGTGCGCTGCTCGGCGATCTCGAGCGTCGCGGTCTGCTCAAGGACACGCTGGTCGTCCTCACCTCCGAGTTTGGCCGCACGCCGAAGATCAATCAAAACTCCGGTCGCGATCACTACCCGAAAGCCTTCAGTTCAGCTCTCTGGGGCGGCGGCATTCAAGGCGGTCAGATCTACGGCAAGACCGACAAGGGCATCGAAGTCACCGAAAACAAAGTCAACGTTCCCGACCTCAACGCCACCATCGGCTACGCGCTGGGACTGCCACTGGACCAGGTCATCTTCAGCCCGAGCAAACGCCCCTTCACCATCGCTGACAAGGGCCAGCCGCTGACAGGCTTGTTTGGTTAATGCGTGACATACTTTTTCAGGGGTGGCAGACTCGCCGTCGCCACCATGAATTACTTCGCCCTTTGTTTGATCGGTTTTGCCATGCTTGCCTCTTCTGTCTCAGCTAAAGATGAGGCGGTTCAGGCGCTGAATGATGCGCAGTCCTTCGCGCGAGCAGGCGACTACGCGAAAGCGCTTGAGCGCCACGAGTGGTATCATGCCAATGCTTTGCGCATCAGTCCCGCGCAGTATGGCGTCCGGCTGTCCTTCGCGCTCAGTTACTGGAAAAACCTGGGTGATAAATACCCGCCCGCACTGGCCTCACTGACAGCGCTGCGGGACAATGGCACACAGACCGTCCTGGCTGGCACTGCAGCACCAGAGTTGTTTCACGATGTCGTCTCCATCAACCGGACCCTTGGCCAGTCTGGCAAGTCGGTGGAGCTGTTCAAGACCCTGGATCAAAAGCAGCCTGAGCTTGCAAGGCGATGCCTGAGAAATGTGGAAGAAGCTTTGATTTCAGCCGGAGAAATGGAGCTGTTCATGAAATGCGGCGGAGATCCCGTCAGCCTGTTGAAGAAAAAGATCGGACTCCATCAAATCGTGGCAGGTCAAATCAGTGCACGTCCCGGGTCGGAGCGGAGCATCAAGTCTTTCGAAGACAACCTCGTGAAACTGACGCTCAGCCTGTCCGACTTTGCCGCAAAAAAGGGTGATGAGGAGACGTCCGCCAAGCTGAAGCAAATGGCCGCCAAGATCATCTCCGACCCACGGCTGACGAAATGACCTCAAGAGTGACCTTGCCCCATGCCTGGCACCAAGGGGACACCAAGCGGAATCGCGGTTCAATATGACTTTGTGCATGGGTTTCATGCAGCTCGATTTTTCATCTTGTGACCTCCACGGAGACCATGCAGCCTTGGACTGTGCTTTTGTCGCTTCGTGTCTCCCATTGGATCCTGCCGCTGCTTGTCCTCACCTCCTGTGGATTGATGCCGCCATTGGGGTCAAGGCGGTTGAAAAAAGATGCCGCCAATCTCCACGGCATCGCCCCTGAAAAATGGGCTGCATTACCGGATGTCGCCCCTTCTGCGGCGACGGGATGGCTGGGCGATTATGATTGCGCGGCACTGCGGGTGCTGGTGGACCGGGCCATTGCGGCGAACCCGAATCTGAAAGCCGCAGCGGCGCGGGTGACTCAGGCTCAGGCACAGACGGTGCAGGCGGGTGCAGCCATGATGCCGAGCATCAACGGCAGCTTTTCAGCCTCCCGCTCGCAGACACCTTCCGACCAGCGCTTCTCCGGACAAAACTTCATCAACAACCGCTTCCGGCTGCCCTTGAACGTGAGCTGGGAGATCGATTTCTGGGGCCGTGTGGCTGATGAGCGCGGCGCGGCGAAAGCCCGGCGTTTCGCGGTCGAGGAAGATTTCCACGCAGCGCGCCTTTCACTGGCTGCCACCACGGTGCGCACGGCCATCACGCTGGCAGAGGTTCAGTCACTCATCTCTCTGGCCGAACAGAACGTGCAGGCCCGCCGGGTGCAGCTTGGCATCATGGAAAAGCAGATGGAGCGCGGTCTTGATCCCGATCGCGCCGCACTGGACGTTTCCCTGAGCCGTGCTGACCTGGCCCGCGCGGAGTCCACGATTCAGCAGCGGCGGGCCACGGCGGATCAGACGCAGCGGGCGCTTGAGGTTCTGCTCGGCGGTTATCCGGCAGGGGTGGAGCGTGGCCTGTCCAGCCTGCCCAGGCTGAGTCGCAGCATTCCGGCGGGACTGCCATCCGAATTGATGCTCCGGCGTCCGGATCTGCGTGCTGCGGAGCGGCGGCTTGAGGCCGCTCTGCGCAGTGAAAGCGCCGCCAAGAAGGCCTTTCTGCCCAGCATCCGCCTGACGGGTGAGAGCGGTCGCACGTCACAGTCCACCGACGATTTGCTCGTTCCGGAAGCCGCCATCTGGACCATCGCCAGCAACGTGACCCAGAGTCTGTTTCAGGGCGGGCGCATCCTGGCCACGGCCAAGGAAACACGTGCCAGGTATGAGGAACAGCTTCAGACTTACACCAACAGTGCCCTCACCGCATTTCGCGAGGTTGAGACCGCACTGGCGGGTGATGGTTTTTTGCGCGACCAGGCCGCCGCCCTCGCCTCGGCTGCCACCGAGGCTGAACGCGCGGAGAAGCTGGCGCAGGGCCAGTATGAAAAGGGACTGTCAGAGGTGCTGACCCTTCTGGATGCCCGGCAGCGCGCCTTTGATGCCCGCAGCAGTCTCATCAGCGTGCAGGCTCAGCGGTTGCGCAACCGGGCGGATTTGCACCTGGCTCTAGGCGGGGAGTTCTAGAGCAGCTGGAACCGCGCTGAAAACTTCACGCGGAGTCAAAAAAACGCTTCTGTTTTGGCACGGGCTGTGCTTTTTCAAGCATTGCTTTCGCGGAAGGATCATCCCCAATCGCCAAGCCTCTTAAACCAAGACGAACCTCACAACCATGGCCAAATACAAACTCGAATACATCTGGCTGGACGGCTACGAGCCAGTCCGCAATCTGCGCAGCAAGACACAACTCAAAGATTTTGCCAGTTTCCCGAAGCTGGGAGAACTGCCCGATTGGGGCTTTGACGGCAGCTCAACCCGGCAGGCGCCCGGCGGCAGCTCCGACTGTGTGCTGAAGCCAGTGGCACTTTTCCCGGACAGCACCCGCAAGAATGGCGTGCTCGTCATGTGCGAGGTCTACAATGCCGACGGCACACCGCACGCTTCCAATGACCGTGCCACCATCCTGGATGATCCGGATTCCTGGTTCGGTTTTGAGCAGGAGTATTTCCTTTATCAGGATGGCCGCCCGCTCGGCTTCCCTGAAAATGGTTACCCAGCCCCGCAAGGCCCTTATTACACTGGCGTCGGATATAAGAACGTCGGCGACATCGCCCGTCAGATCGTCGAAGAGCACCTCGACATCTGTCTGGACGCCGGCATCAACCATGAAGGCATCAACGCCGAAGTGGCCAAGGGTCAGTGGGAATTCCAGATTTTCGGCAAAGGCTCCAAGACCTGTGCTGACCAGGTCTGGGTGGCCCGTTACATCCTGAACCGTCTTTGTGAGAAGTACGGAATCGACGTCGAGTATCACTGCAAGCCTCTGGGTGCCACCGACTGGAACGGCTCCGGCATGCATGCCAACTTCTCCACCAAGCACATGCGTGAAGTGGGTGGCGAAGCCTACTTCCTCGCCCTCATGGCTGCTTTTGAGAAATATTGCGCTGAGCACATCGCCGTCTATGGCCCGGACAATCACATGCGCCTCACCGGTCTGCATGAGACCCAGTCCATCGATCAGTTCTCATGGGGCATCGCCGACCGTGGCGCCTCCATCCGCGTGCCGCACAGCTTCAAGAACAACGGTTGGAAGGGCTACCTCGAAGACCGTCGTCCGAACAGCCAGGGCAATCCTTACCAGATCGCCAGCCGCATCCTCAAAACGATCGCGACTGTGCCAACGAAGTAATTTGTCCCTGGTTTCAAGCCATTGATCCAACGAGCACCGCCTGGAAACAGGCGGTGTTTTTTTTGTCGGCATCAATGCCATTGGGGCCAATCAACCTGGAAATCGGAACCACTTGTAAAAGCTCATCAAAGTGGCGCGCAGTGAAAAGTTTGAATTCCACCTGCCTGCTCATTCGGATGCTCCATGCCCGCACGACACCCTGTAGGCCGTGTGTGGCGACAGCCCGCACGGCTTTGGCGAGGTAGCGCGCCATGAAAAGTTTGAATTCCACCTGCCTGCTCATTCGGATGCTCCATGCCCGCACGACACCCTGTAGGCCGTGTGTGGCGACAGCCCGCACGGCTTTGGCGGGGTAGC
>CAJCCF010000535.1 GCA_903960845.1 uncultured Verrucomicrobiota bacterium
GGCCAACACCTGTTCAATCGCTCAGAGGTGACTCACTTTTGATCCGCGATCCGCTGCACTTTTGATCCGCGTTTTATATGCGCTCGCAAGAAAGGGTCAGGAGACGATTCTTGACAGTTTATGCCTGAAGGGTAACCTCGCCGCCATGCCCAGACAGCTTCGCATTCAATATCCAGGAGCTCTTTATCACATCACGGCGCGTGGGGATCGGCGGGAGGAGATCGTGCATGATGATGGTGACCGTGAGATGTTGCTCGCCACCCTGGCGGAGGCCTGCAAGAAGACCCAGTGGGAGGTCCTGGCCTGGGTGATCATGGACAATCACTATCACTGGCTGGTGCGCACGCCCAAGCCCAATCTGGTCGCCGGGATGTCCTGGTTTCAAGGCACCTACACGCAGCGCTACAACGCCAGGCATCGCGTGTGGGGGCATTTGTTTGGGGGACGTTACAAGGCGATCCCTGTGCAACCGCAGGAGGCCGGAGGTGGCGATTACCTCAAGACATTGATGGACTACATCCACCTCAATCCCGTGCGTGCAAAAATGGTGAAGAGCGAACAGGGACTGGGGCTGCTGGATTACCGGTGGAGCAGTCTGACTCAAGGCTACGCCAGTCCGCCCGGGAAGCGGTCCAAGTGGCTGAAGGTGGATGAAGGATTGAAAATCTTTGGCCTGCCGGACACGGTGGCTGGCAGGCGGCGGTTCATCGAGCGCCTGGAAGAGCGGGTGAGGAAGGAGAAGTCAAAGGAATGTGGGCTGCCGATGGAGGCCGTGTGCAAAGGCGGGCAAAGCACGCTGCGAAGGGGGTGGTTCTGGGGTGCCCGGTCGTTTGAAGAATGGCTGCGCGGAAGGGTGAGAGAGGGCGGATCAAAGCCGGAAGGGCATGCGCTTAGAATGAGTGCCGAGAGCAGAGCCTGTCACGATGAGGAAGAAGCAGAACAGATCGTGGTGGGTGGAATGAAATGTTTGCATCTGAAAGAGGCGGAACTTAAAACCACGGTTGGCAGCGATCCGAGAAAAGTTGCCATCGCGCAAGCAGTGCATGAGAAGACAGCAGTGGCCAGGAAGTGGACCGCAGCGAGATTGGAGATGAAGAGCGCGATGAACGTCAGCCAACAAATCAAAAGACTGAGAACCGGGGAAATCAAACTGCCCAAGGAGGCAAAGCAATGGCTGTCAAGAATCGTCTCCTGACCCTTTCATGCCACCAAGCAAAACCAAATGAGCCGCGAGGACCATAACTCACTTGTGATCGAAGCGTTCGCCGAAGTGTGCGAAAGCTTGAACGAATATGCGCAGAAGTTGCGGCGTGTTAATGCATTCCCACAGGTAACGACTGGCGCTGACATTCGCCATCTAGTACAGGGCTGGCGGCTGCGGAAATTTGTCGAAGCACAGCTTAGCGCAAGCGAGGGTTTTTGGGCTGGATGGTCGATCGAGCTTGGCGGCGACGGGAACAAGTGGGTTGTGTCGAGCAACGTTAGCATCAGCCATACCGATGTTTTTTTCGAACTTGATGAAGCGGAGTTCGAGTCCGTTGATGAGTTGCTTGCGGCACTAAAGGTGGCTCTAAACCATCTCACAAATGCGTTGGACGATCACGACGGGTTTAGGGAGGCTGTGGCAAAAATGAAACGTGCGGATTGAATCAGTGGCTCGCGCAGCTCACCAGCTCCGCGCCCGCCGTGCGGTAACCACGACACAATGCGGAGTATAGTGCAGCATGCCGCCACCCCACCTTCGCTAAAGCTACGGATGGGGACCCAGCGGTTTGCTGTGCGCTCGCAGAGCCTCGCCACTATATGGATATGAACCTGGAACATAAAAAACAAAAAGGGGCGGGAGGGGCTTCTTAACAGACGGGGGCTGGCGGGTGGTCTGGGGCACCTGCCAAAACGTCTTCATGGATTCGGCCCGCTGATGCCCTGATGGCGTTCGAGGGTGGGGCGTGTGTCGGGGATGCGCTGCATCATGGGGATGTTGAGCTTTTCCTCCAGGTTTTTGAGCTGGTCGACCACGCTGGGCGTGCGCTGTTTTTTGTCGTAAGCGGTCTTCAGCAAGGTGTAGGCCTTCTGCCACAACACGGGGTCGGAGGTCTGCGCGAACTGATAACCGGCGAAGCGGGCATAGCGGTCATTGCCGCTGATGCGATGGACTTGCATGTAGCACTCGGCTGCCTTTTTCGGGTCATGAACGCGGTTGGAGTATATCTCCGCCAGCGCATTCCAAAGCCGGGCATCGTCAGGCAGGAACCGCAGGCCTTCATTCAGGATGTCGATGCCGCGCTGGACGTGCTCCTCATAAAGTTTGCCGCGCACCATGGGCTCGATCTTCTCGTTGTAGAGGTAGCTGGAGGCGGCGTTGTAGGCCATGTGCCAGGCGGCTTCGTCCCAGTAGTTTTGATACCGCGGCTGCAGTCGGGTGGTGATCTGGAAGAGACTGTCCACCTTTGCCCAGTTGATGTTTTCCCACTCATGGTAGGCGCGGAGATAGGTGATGCTGGCGATGAGTGAGCGGAGTCCACCCAGCGCCGCCGCAAAGCTCATCTGGCCGATGCTTTCGCGCACGCTCAGGCCGATGGGCGCGCTGAGCAGTCCGGCCGCCCGAAGCTGCCGCGTGACGGACTCCTCCAGCGGCAGCTTCACGCCACCGAGGATGAGCAGGACAATCAGAGCCTGGAGGTGGCGTTTCATCAAAGTTCCTTCTCCACAAAGAGCAGATGCGAGACGACGGCGTAACCAACAAGATAGAGCGCGGCGGTGCCGAGCATGAGCCCGGCGCTGTCCCGGGAGATGTGCTCGCCATTGATCACATTATCCACCACATCAAACATGCCCAGATCCGGCGTGATGATGGCCAGGAGCGCAGAGAGCAGCTTTTCGATCCCATAAGAAAAATGGCCCTGCAGGAAGTGCTCGCGAATCAGCGCCTGCCCGTGCCCGATGATGGTGACACAAAACGAGATGACGACGGTGAACAGCGTGCTGCTGGCAAAGCAGGAGATCATGAGCGCCAGCGCCGAGATGACCGAAGCCTTCAGGAAGACCGCCAGCACCCCGAGATGCAGATTCCATGTCAGACCCTGTTTGCCGACAAACTCATTCAGCTGCGCGATCGCCTCCGGTGTGGCCACGCCCTCCTGTTTGAGCGCCCCGATCGACTGGGCCAGCACCATGGTCTGCCGCACCCAGAGTACCGCGCTGAAGGCGATGTCCATGAGGAAGAGACCGGCGCCGATGAGCACCAGCACCCCGAGCAGCTTGCCCAGCAGGTATTCGAATCGCGGCACTGGTTTCGACAGGATGGTGTAGAGCGTTCGGTCCTCCAGATCGCACGGCAGCAGGAGGGAGGTGGCGACGATGGCGATGACGATGCTGAAGACCTGCAGTGCGCCGAAGGACACGTCCTTCAACAGCTTCAGCTGCTGCTCGGGATTCATCACTGGAAACGCAAAACCGGCGGCAACGACGATGGCGCAGAAGACCAGCAGGAAGGCCAGGATCTTCATGCGCACGAGCTGCGTCACCGTGGCGGAGGCCAGAGTCCAGATGCGGGCGGGGGAGAAGGTGCGTGGCATGAGTGGGCGGGAATCAGTGATAAGTGGTCAGTGCTTGGTGTCTGGCAGGAGAGAGCAGCGCCCGTGGTTAACTAAAAGCTTGGCACGAAATTATTTGGTCTCCTCCGTCGCGTCGAGAAACAGGCGCTCCAGGGTCGTGCGTGAATGACCTGAGCGGACGATCTTTGCTCCGCCGCCTTTGGTTTCGATCAAGGTGCGAATCTCGGCGAGCAGTTCCGGCGAGGCATCGGCGAGAACGAGTTCGGTCTCATTTTCAACGGCGATGAGATCATCGAGCCGGCCTTCACGCACCATGCGGCCATGAGCCATGATGCCGACGCGGTCGCACACCTCCTGGATTTGTTCCAGCAAGTGGCTGGTCACCAGCACGGTGATGCCGCGCGCCTTGAAGCCCATGATCAGATCGCGGATCTTGCGCGAGCCGGCGGGATCGACACCGGCGGTCGGTTCATCCAGCACGATGAGCCGCGGCTGATGCAGCAGTGCCTGGGCCAGGCCGAGGCGCTGCAGCATGCCCTTTGAGTAGCCCGAAACACGGCGGTCAGCCGCGTCCTCCAGGCCGGTGAGAGCGAGCATCTCACGCGCCTTGTCCTTGAGATCGCGCCCGCCCATGCTGCAAAGGCGACCATAAAAAAGCAGCGTCTCCATGCCGCTGAGGTGCTTGTAGAAATACGGGTTTTCAGGCAGGAAGCCCACATCGGTCCGGCTTGCCACCTCGGTGCTTGATTTGCCGAAGATCGATGTCCTGCCTTGGGTCGGTGAAAGCAGTCCGAGGATGGCTTTCATGGTCGTCGATTTGCCGGAACCGTTGGGACCGATCAGGCCATAGACTTCTCCGGGCAGCACCGTGAGTGAAAGGTCGCGCACGGCCACAAAGGCGGGCTTGCCCAGACCCGATTTGAAAACCTTGGTTAGGTTCTCAACGGTGACGGCTGGTGGAGATGTCGCGGGTTCCGGCATGGACTGCCCAATGAATGAACTGCCGCCGCCGTGTCAATGCGGCAAGCGGCTCAGTTGGAAATTCAATCTTCCGCGAATCACCGGCCTGAATGACCGCCAGGCTCGAGTCAGAAAGCCACCGCCGGGATCACGCCGATCCTGGTTTCCACCGGGCAACTGTGGAAATCCGGCGCGAGCTGCGCCCACATCTTGCGCACGGCCCGGGCCAGCAGTTGCACGTCGCCCCGCGCATCGTGGCGCTTCACGCCAGCGGCGGAGAGGCCCAGCCTTTGCAGGATCGGGTCCAGCCCGTGGCCACTGCGTCCGCCCCAGATCTTTCGTGAAAAAGCCCGCGAATCCAGCATCGCTGTCTCACGCACCGGCAGTCCATGGCGTGTGCAGTTTGCCGCGATGAAGCGCATGTCGAAGCCCGGTCCATTGTGTGCGATCAGCATCGCCTCCTCACCCACGAAGCGTGAAAAATTCAGCAGTGCCTCAACAGGTGACGGTGCCCGTTCCACCTGAGCCTGGGTGATGCCGGTCAGGCCCGTGATGAAGCCGGGCACGCGCTGCTGAGGGCGAACAAAGGTGTCAAAGTACTCCCCTTCATCCCAGCGGCCGGCGTGAACCTTCATCGCCGCGATCTGAATGATTTCATTGTCGTAAGGCGACAAGCCGGTGGTTTCGAGGTCGAAGATGATGAGATTCATGGGCGAATGCGCAGCAATTGCAGGCGCGGCAGTCCGGCGCAAGACTGGACGAAGCGGGCATGAAAGCAATCTCCAGAGGAAGAACGGTGCGCTCATGCAGCAGCTTTTGCCCAACGAAAGCCGGATGCACACCCGACTTGGCAAGAGCAGCGCCCGCGCTAAGTGTGGTGGATGTTCGATATTCGTGAAAAACCCAGCCAAGTGCAGCGCGCCTTTCTCGTCGGCGCTTATTTCAACCGGCGGAATGAAAGTGAAGCCAATGAGCTGCTCATTGAACTCAAGGAACTCGTCCGCACGATGGGCATTGAGGTGGTGGCCGCTGATCTGGTTTTTTCGCGTGAGATGACCGCGCGCCATCTCATCGGCAAAGGCAAGGCGGCCGAGCTGATGGCGAAGGCGAAGGAACTGCAGGTCGAGTGCATCATCTTTGACAACGAACTCTCGCCCGGCCAGCAGCGCGCCTGGGAGAAAGAATCGAACCTCTGCGTCATCGACCGGCATGAGGTCATTCTCGACATCTTCAACATGCGTGCCAAGACCCGTGAAGCGCGTCTTCAGGTCGAGCTGGCCCGCCTGGAATACTCCATCCCGCGTCTGACGCGCATGTGGGCCCATCTTGACCGCCAGGGCGGCGGCTCCGGCGGGAGCGCGGGCGGTGGCAGTGGTGCCGGCGGCGGTGGCGGCGCTGCGCGTGGCGAGGGTGAAACGCAGCTCGAAACGGACCGCCGTCTTGTGGACAAGCGCGTGGACAAGCTCAAGGCGGATCTTGAGGAGGTCAAAAAGCAGCGTGACACCATGCGCAAGGAACGCGGCCGCGTGGCCCTGCCTCATGCCGCCATCGTTGGTTATACAAACTCGGGCAAATCATCCCTGCTTAACAAGCTGGCCAATTCCGAAGTGCTCGCCGAGGACAAGCTCTTTGCCACGCTCGACACCACCACACGGCGCCTGGAACTGCCGGACGGCACCTCCATTCTTCTCACCGACACGGTCGGCTTCATCCGCAATCTGCCGCACGATCTTGTGCAGAGCTTCCGCGCCACGCTGGAGGAGGCCGTGCTCGCCGACTTCCTGATTCATGTCATCGATGCCAGTTCCTCACAGGCGCTCGAGTTTTATCAAACCACCACCAAGGTGCTCGCCGAGCTCGGTGCGGGTGAAAAGCGTGTGCTGATGGTGCTGAACAAGGTCGACCTCATCGACGATATCCGGCGGCTGGTCCTGCAGTGCCAGTTCCCGGATGCCGTGCTCATTTCAGTGCTCACCGGAGAGGGCATCGACGATCTGTTCCAGCGCATTCATGACATGCTCATCGACCGCATTGTCCGGATGGATTTGAGCATCCCGCTCAATCGCATGGATCTTGTCGCATTCGCTCACGAGCAGGGCAAGGTGCTCAGCGAAGACTACGAGCGCGGTGTCGCCGACATCACCATTGTTGTGCCCAAGCGCATCGAATCCAGGTTCACTGAATTCCTGGTGAAACCCGCTGGCAAGAAAAGCAAGAAGTAGCGCATCCGCGCTTGTGCTTTGCCCCGCTGTCTTTTTCAATTCACCCGGCCCAATGACCACCACCACCATCATCACCTGTCTCGGCATCGGCATCATCTCCGGCATCGTGGCTGCGCTGTGTGGTGTGGGCGGCGGCGTGGTCATGGTGCCGGCGTTCGTGTTTCTTCTGGCCATGCCGCAAAAGATGGCCGTCGCCACCAGCCTGGCCATCATCATCCCCACCGCGCTGATGGCCACCACGCAGAACGCCAGAAACGATCTCGTGAACTGGAAGGTTGCCGCGATCACGGCCATCTCCGCCTCGGTCTTTGCCTATTTCGGCGCCGGCTGGTTGAAGAGCATGAGCAATGAAACATTGACCCGAGTCTTCGGCACCATCCTCGTCATCTTCGGACTGCGGATGTTGTTGCAGGGGAAGGCGTGAGTGAGATCAGGCTCTCTCGCTCCAAGCGAGTCCGCCTGGCAGCTCACTACTCGAATATTCGATATGCAGCACGCGCCGATGACGGGAACTCACCGAGCGACCCGAAGCATGCAACAGCAGCGGACGCATCAGCAGAGCATCTCCAGCGGCAGCGCAGCACGTCACTTCTGACCGTTCAGTTTGTAGGCGGCTAATCGTCGCGCTGTCCAACCGACCAAGACAATGAGTGCCAGGCAGAACCCTCAATGCTCCATTGGATTTATCAGCATCATCAAGATGAATGCGAATTGTCACCATCTGTTCCAGTAATTCCACAGGTGGCTGCACATGCACGATACCGTTCTTCACACTCCAAGGCCCAAAACCAGGCAGATCATGTCGCTCCTGAACTGCAATCGTCTGATCCTGATGCCATGCTACAAGCCAGTTTGCATCGGGAGATTTGTCGAAGTAGATCGCACGGACAGGAAAGGGCTTGGCAGGCAAATGAGGGCGGAGAAGAAACTGAATGGGATCTGAGACGGCTAGTGCATGAACTTCGGGGATCGAAAGGACGCCGCGTCGCCCTGCACGATCATTCACACCAAATACTTCCAACAGTCGATGAATCTGAATGGGTGAGATTGCTTTTGAGATGCTTTGAAATCCGTGAAGTTTGAGGTCTGAATTCATGACGTTTTCCACCTCACAAGGTGCGCAACATTTCCAGTGTCTCGGCGAGTTGCTTGTAGCCGGCTTTCTCCGTGAGGCGGGGGAACTTGCCATTGATCATGACAAACTTGCCGTTGCGCGTGAGCATGAGCTTGCGGTCCTTGATCTCGATGTCGGTGATGCCGGCGTGGGAGGCGGCGAGGCGCAGGGAGGCGCAGGTGAGGAGATTCTGCACGGGGTAGGGGAGCTTGTCACCGAACTGGTCGCGCCACTGGGTTTCGAGTTCGTCGAGTTCCCTGCGCGTCATGACCTCCCCAAGCTGGCGATACGCAGTGATGCGGAGACGCGTGTCCTCCATGAAATTGCCCGGCAGGAAAGCGGGCGTGGCGCCGGGCAGGGCCTGCACCATGAGAGACTCCGTTTGCACCAGGAAATCAGCGCGCAGGCTGACATCAATCGGACGCGCGACACGGCGGCCCTGCATGCGGTTGACGCTTTGCTTGAGCATCTGGCAATACATGTCGAATCCGACAGCGGCGATGTGACCGCTCTGCTCGGTGCCGAGGAGATTGCCCGCGCCGCGGATCTCCAGATCGCGCAGGGCGATTTTGAATCCGCTGCCGAGACCGGTGTACTGCTTGATCGCATTCACCCTTTTGCGCGCATCGCCCGCTGTCACGGCATCTCGGGGAAGCAGCAGATAGGCGTGGGCCTGCGTGCCGCCGCGGCCGACGCGACCCCGGAGCTGATAGAGGTCCGCGAGTCCGAAACGATCCGCGCGATCGATGATGATGGTGTTGGCGTTGGGAATGTCGACACCGCTTTCGATGATGGTCGTGCAGACGAGCACGTCGGCTTCGCCATCGACAAACTTGTGCATCACATCCTCAAGCAATTCCTCATCCATCTGGCCGTGGCCGATGATGACACGTGCTTTCGGGCAAAGCGCGCGGATGCGGCTGGCGATGTTCTCGATGGAGATCACGCGGTTGTGCAGAAAGAAGACCTGTCCGCCGCGCTCGATCTCGGCATCGACGGCCTGCTTGATGACGCGCTCGTCATACGGACAGATCTGCGTTTGCACCGCCTGCTTGTTTGGTGGCGGTGTCTCGATGGTGCTCATGTCACGCATGCCCATCAGGGCCAGGTAAAGTGTGCGCGGAATCGGCGTGGCACTGAGGGTGAGCACATCGACGAGCCGGAAGATCTCCTTGAACTTCTCTTTGTGCTTCACGCCGAAGCGCTGCTCTTCATCGATCACCACGAGGCCGAGATCCTTGAAGCGCACATCCTTTGAAATGACGCGGTGTGTGCCCACGACGATGTCCACGGTGCCTTCACGGATGCCCTGGATGATCTTCTTCTCGCGGTTCTTCGGCGTGAGCCGGCAAAGCATTTCCACCGTGACCGGGAACTCGCTCATGCGCTCGCGGATGTTGATCCAGTGCTGCCGCGCCAGCACGGTGGTGGGCACGAGGATGGCGACCTGCTTGCCGCCCATCACGGCTTTGAAGGCCGCGCGAATGGCGACTTCGGTTTTACCAAAACCAACATCCGCGCAGAGCAGGCGCTCCATGGGCTTGGGAGCCTCCATGTCGCGTTTGATCTCCTCCACGCAGCGGAGCTGGTCCGGCGTCTCGCGATACAGGAAGGACTGCTCAAACTCCACCTGCCATTTCGTGTCATGCGGATGGGCGTAACCCGTCACCGTGCGGCGCTCGGCGCTGATGCTCAGCATCTTCGCGGCAAACTCTTCGACGCTCTTCTCCGCGCTCCTGCGCGTCTTTTGCCAGGAGGCGCCACCGAGCTTGCTCAGCGCGGGAGCCTTGCCACCGACGCCGACGTAGCGTGTGACCATGTGCGCCTGCGCCACCGGCACGAAGAGCTTGGCCTGATCGGCATAATGCAGCACGAGCACTTCTTCTTTTTTGCCGCTGGGGGAGGTGCGCATCTCGATGCCGGCATAGCGGGCGACGCCGTGATCGCCGTGCACCACAAGATCGCCGTCGCGCAACTCGCGCAGGACATCGCGCGCTTTTCGCAGCGTCTCGGGATCATCGAGTTTCGAGCCGCGCACGCGGCGTGTGTGCTGGTGCCGGCCAAAGATTTCCGCGCCGGTGAGCACCGCCAGTTTGGCTGCCGGGACGGTGAAGCCGCGGTAGAGCAGTCCGAGCTGGGTTTCCGTGTCCTTGCCGGCTTCAGGTGACCGCAGTTCGGCGAAACGTTCCCGCTCGGCCTCATTGTGAAAAAAGATCACCGTCTTCCAGCCGAGCTTCTTCCAGTCGTGAAGCTGCATCTCGAACTGCTTCCGCCGTGCCTCATGCAGTACAAAGTCGGAGGCATCAAAGACGCCGAGCGGGTTTTCATGAATGGCCGTGCTGTAATCTTCCGGCCACTCATCCGGCAGCGCTCCGGTGAGGATGCGCGCATGGCAGGGAATGTCCGCCGTGCCGATCACGAGCACGAGATCGTCCTGGTGGAGGTAGTCACGGACACGGCCGGTTTCCGTGGCCGATTCGGAGATTTGCAGGATCACGCCCGCACGGTCGAGCCGCCGGATGGACGATTGATTGTGCAGATCAAAGGCGCGGATGGATTCGATCTCGTCATCCAGCCACTCCACGCGCAGCGGTTCCTCCGCCTGATAGGAAAAGAAGTCCACGATGCCGCCCCGGCGGGCGAACTGTCCGCGCTCCGTCACCACCGGCACACGCTCATAACCAGCGCTGCCGAGTTCGCCAATGAAGGCCTCCACATCGAGCTGTGCGCCGACCTCGATCATGCGGCGCTGGCTTTCCAGCTCACTGGCCGCGGGCACTGTTTCATCCAGGCTGTCCGCGCAGAGCAGGAGTGTCGAGGGAGTGTCTGAAGAAGATGGGTGGTTGGTTCCGGAAAGCTTGGGATTGCCGGCCAAAGACAGATCATTCAACACCTGCCCACCACCCCAGCGGCCGAGCACCGACACGCGTTCCGCCATGGAGTCAGGATCCGGCAGTGCCTCGCCGACCTGCTGGATCTGCCGTGGAAAATACAGCGCCGGGCATTGCCAAACCAAAAGTTCGGCATGGACATGATCCTGCACGCGCACATCCGGACACAGCACCCAGAGCCGCCGCTGCATCAGCCGCGCCCGGGCGATCACGAGCGCCGTGGCAAAGGCGGTGGCCTCCGGCGTGACGTGATCGAGGCAGACGACAGCGCCCTTGCCCAGGGCCGACAGGCGCGCCTGAAACTCGGCCGTCTCCGCCACCCGCTGCACCAGGGCATGGTGCTCCACCCGCATCACTCCAGTGGACTGGGTGGATGCGGGGCGTTTTGACGCGGCCTTTCGGGGGGCGGCGCGTTTCGATTTCGGGACAGGGGGCTTCTCCAAACTCAAGACGTGGTGGTTAACACACGGCGGGTGTATGAGGACACGGAATGCGGGCTCTGCAAGATGCCAATCTCCAGTCTTGTCATTCAGCGTGCATTCTGATGGAATCAGGTCTGCCGGAAAACAACCCCCGGCATCCCCCCACCCATGAAACCGTACCTTCATCGTATCGGCGTTCGTTTGGCGTTCATCCTCGTGTTGGCCGCAGGTTCAGGAGTCGCAACAGCGGCGGATGACATCGAAACCCTCTTTCAAATGGGCAGAACCGCCTATTACAAGGGCGATCTCGAACAGGCGCACCAGTTGCTGAGCATGGTCGCCCAGCAAAACCCGAGGCACCAGGAGACGCGCATCCTTCTGGGGGATATCCGCGCTAAACTCAATGCCAGCGGCAGCTCGCTGAAGAAAAAATATGCGGGAGTGAAGCTTGCCAAAATCGAGTTTGCCGACGTCACGCTTCAGGAGGCGCTGGACGGGCTGCGCGTGATGGCAAAGAATGCCAGCAGCGGTCAGGTCGTGCCCAATTTCATTGTCACCAGCGAGACGCTGAAAACGAAGACCCTGTCCCTGTCACTCACCGACGTGCCACTGACCCAGGCCATCGAATACGTTGCACGGGTCGCCGGAGCCAAGGCTGCCTATGATGATCACGCGGTGCTTTTCACCAGCGCTGGCGGGTGAGTTTACTCCCGCGCTTTCGAATCCATCCAGATGGTCACCGGCCCGTCATTGATCAGGGCCACCTGCATGTCCGCGCCGAAGACGCCCTTCTTCACCGGCACCTCCTGTGCCAGGGCAGCCATGAAGTGCTCATACAGCGGGATTGCCTGCTCGGGCCTTGCGGCGCGGGTGAATCCGGGCCGGTTGCCCTTTTTGGTGCTGGCGTGGAGCGTGAACTGACTCACCACCAGCACGCTGCCGCCCACGTCCTTCACCCCCAGGTTCATCTTGCCCTCCGCATCGCTGAAGATGCGCATCTGGGCGATCTTTGCCGCCAGCCAGTCGGCATCCTCCGCCGTGTCCTCATGCTCCACGCCAAGCAGCACGACGAGCCCGTGCGAGATGCTGCCGGTGATTTCTCCGGCGATGGTGACAGAGGCGTTCTTTGAGCGTTGGATCAGGGCGCGCATGGGGAAAGAATGAAGGCTGGATGATGAGGGATGAACTTCAGAAAGCCAGCTTTCCCTTGCGGAAAGGCTGCTCTGGCGCTCCTTACGCGCCCTTTTCAACCCTACTCAACTTATGTCAACCGACGCCAAAACCCAGATCGCGCTCATGGAGAAAATTGTCTCCCTCTGCAAGCGCCGCGGCTTCATCTTTCAAAGCAGTGAGATCTACGGCGGCTGCGGCGGCGTGTGGGATTATGGCCCGCTGGGTGCGGAACTGAAGCGCAACCTGCGCACCGCGTGGTGGAATGCCATGACCCGCGAGCGTGAAGACGTGCTCGGCCTGGATGCCAGCATCCTCATGAATCCCGCCATCTGGAAGGCCAGCGGCCATGTGGACACCTTTGCCGACATGATGCGCGAGTGCTCGCTGACCAACAAGCGGGTGCGTGCCGACCATGTCGATCCGCAGTCCGGCACGGTGCTGAAATACACCGGCGCCCAGGCTCCGAACGGCTGGCGCTGGGATCGTGCCATCACGGCGCTGATGAAGAATGGCGAGCACATCGAGAGCTTCCGCAAACGCATCCGCGCGCTCATCGCTCAAAACGCCGGTGAGTCGGCGGGCAAGCCTGAGGAGATCGAGCTGCTGAATGAGGAGAAGATCGACACCGTGAATGGCAGCATCGATTTCCATCCTGAAACCGGCGGCATGCTGGGCGAGACGCGCCCCTTCAATCTCATGCTCAAAACCTATCTCGGCCCGACGGCGACCGAGGCGGACGTGACCTACCTGCGCCCTGAAACCGCGCAGGCCATCTTTGCCCAGTTCAAGAACGTCTTCGACTCCAGCCGCGTGAAGGTGCCCTTCGGCATCTGCCAGATCGGCAAGGCCTTCCGCAATGAAGTCACGCCGAAGAATTTCACCTTCCGCAGCCGCGAGTTCGAGCAGATGGAGCTCGAGTTTTTCATCAAGCCCGATGAAGCCGTGGAGATCATCAGCGGTGAAGTCGCCGCCTGGAGCGAAGGCGCGGATCTGAGTGAGCCGCAGGCGAACTGGGGCTGGGATCTGTGGCACCGCTACTGGGTCGATCAGCGCACGAAATTCTATGAAGGCATCGGCCTCGGCGGTGTGCTGGAATATTACTGGCAGACGAACGATGACCTGGCCCACTATGCCCGCGCTTGTGTGGACATCCTGTGCAATTTCCCCTTCGGCACCGAGGAGCTCGAAGGCATCGCCGCGCGCGGCGCTTTCGATTTGTCCGCGCATCAGGACGCCAGTGGCAAGACTCAGGAAGTCTTTGATGAAGAGCTCAAGGTCGCCGCGGCGAAGCTCACCGACGAACAAAAGGAAGCCATGATCCAGAAGCGTCTCGCCGCCGAGCAGGCCAAGGTCAAAGGCGCGCCGATGTCTGAAGCCGCAGTCCGCGCCTGGTTTGACCGGCTCTTCAAAGGCAACTTTGTGCCGCATGTCATCGAGCCCTCGGCCGGTCTCGACCGCATGGCGCTGGCGATCATTGCCAATGCCTTCACGGAGACCGAGAAGACCGATGAAAAGGGCAAGAAGGAAGTCATCACCGTCCTGAAACTGCATCCGCGCGTGGCCCCGATCAAGGTCGGCGTCTTCCCGCTGCTGAAGAACAAGCCTGAACTCGTGGCGAAAGCCCGCGAGGTCTATGCCCTGCTGAAGAAGCACATGAACGTCTTCTACGATGAGACCGCCAGCATCGGTCGCCGCTATGCCCGTCAGGACGAAGTCGGCACGCCTTTCGGCATCACCATCGACTTTGACAGCCTCGGCGAAAAAGGCCCCGAGCTGCTCGACACCGTCACCCTCCGTTACCGCGACAGCGGCGACCAGGAGCGCGTGAAGATCAGCGACCTGCTCGGGAAGCTGCTGCCGCTGGTGTCGTAGCAGAGATGCATGGGCATTCCGTCTGGCGAGCCGGAGGCTCGGAAGAACCTGGCCGGTGGTGAAGTGAGTCCGCGAAGCAGACGAACGACCCCCACCGGACACATGCCGTTAATCGCATCATGGTCTCCGCGCTCCGGCAGGAGCGCGAGATGGGTGTTGGATCAATGGTGATGATGCCGCATCGCTGACTTCTCGCGACCCTCCAGGTCGCTGTGCGGGGCAGTCGTTCTCGACTCGGGCATTCCTGGGGTTCCCGCTTCGCTTCACCCCAGGCTAATTTCTTTCGAGCCTCCGGCTCGGGAGAGCGGTGAGCGGGAGGATGAAGATCTGTGACTTACCCCGTGAACTGTTAACGTTGGTGGGATAGTTGGGTCTCAACATCGTTACCCGAAGTCCATCTCCCGGACGGTGCCGAGCCTTGGCCTTATTTGCTCTCTTTGAGTTTCTGTTTCTCCTCGAGCTTGTGGCGGAATTTTGCCACCTTGGGGCCGACGACGACGCGGCAGTAACCGGCGTTTGGATTGTTGGCGAAGTACTCCTGGTGATACTCTTCAGCCGAATAGAATTTCTTCAGTGGCACGATCTCGGTGACGATTTTGCCGGGCTGGTCTTTCTGGGCTTCCGCCATGGAGGCTTCGGCGATTTTTTTCTGCTCTTCGTTCAGATACATGATCGTCGAGCGGTACTGGGTGCCTTCGTCATTGCCCTGGCGGTTGAGTGTGGTCGGATCATGGGCGAGCCAGAAGAGGTCGATGATGTCCTTGTAGCTGATGATCGCTGGATCGAACTCGATCTGCACGACTTCGGCGTGGCCGGTGTCGCCATTGCAGACCTGTTTGTAGGTCGGGTTGTCCACGGTGCCGCCGGCGTAACCGCTGATGGCCTTCTTCACGCCCTTGAGCATTTTGTATTGAGCCTCCACGCACCAGAAGCAGCCGCCACCGATGATGGCGATTTCAGTTTTACCCGCGGCAGGAGCGGGATCAGCGGCGGTGGTCGAAGAGAGCAGGGTGGACATGGCGGCAAAGACAGACAGCAGGATTTTCATGGTCGCGAGGGGGATGATAGTTGTAGCGACCAAACATCCGTTAC
>CAJCCF010000536.1 GCA_903960845.1 uncultured Verrucomicrobiota bacterium
AGATCGTAGTCAGCAGTGAAGGGCATGAAGTCAGCCCAGCGTTGTAATTGAGTAATACGAATGGAATCCAGCTGACGGAACTCGGTTTGACCGATGGTGATTGCACTTCCTTGCGCGGCGGTCGGTTGCTCGGCACTCGTGATGCCAAAGAAGGTCAGATGAATGACGCTAAGTGTGGGGATTGTTTTCATGAGGCGGTTTAACCTAAAAGCGTGAATGGAAAAGATGACACATCGTCGCGAAGGCTCATAGAATGGGCCGATGGAGCGCAAAATCATCCCCGTCGAAGCTCACCCAATAGGTGAGGCTGCAATTACCCCTTCTGGGCCTGTGGATCGCTGGCCTTTGGACACTCCCGGAGGTCGATTTTATGCCGAATGGGAAAGCCAGGCTCCGGTGACTCGCGAGGGTCAGCTGATGTTCTTCTTCCAGTTCCTTGATGCAGGGGATCGCTGGAAGGAGTTCCTCGCCGACTGCCCGCTGGACTACATCGGCAATCGCGGCAGCGGCAAACTCAACGTCATGGGCACCGCTCTGCTGAGCATTCTCTGCGGTCACTGGCGCTACGCCCACATCAACTCCGTGCGCGGTGATACGCTCAACGCTGGACTGCTGGGCATGGCTAGGATCGTCAGTGAAGATGTGGTGCGCACGGCGCTCAAACGCATGGATGAAGTCCAAAGTCTGCGCTGGGTGCAACGCCACATCCTTGCGAGCATCAGCCCCGCATTGAGCCTACCCTGGATCCTCGACATCGACACCACGGTGAAGTGTCTCTACGGCCACCAGGAGGGTGCGCAGCGAGGCTACAACCCGAGCAAGCCCGGGCGACCCTGCCATGTGTATCACAGTTACTTTGTGGCGAACCTGCGCATCAGTCTGGGCGTCGAAGTGCATCCCGGCAAAGAGCACGCCGCGCCGCATGGCATACCTGGTTTTTGGTCCATGCTCGAAGGTCTGCCACGCGATCGCTGGCCCACCTTTGTGCGTGGCGACTGCGGCTATGGTAGCGAAAAAATCATGCACGAGTTTGAAGCGCGCGACCTGCCCTACCTGCTCAAGCTGCGTCACACCAGCAAGGTCAAAGCGCTCGTGCGCGACCTGCTGCGTCACAGCGACGGATGGCAGGACTGTGGAGAAGGCTGGGAAGCCGCCGAAGCCACCATCAAACTCAGTGGCTGGACACGCGAGCGTCGCGTCGTGGTGGTGCGAGAAGCCCCAGCCATCGCCCCGGTGGACGAGCACAAACGCCGACGGCGCGATCCCTTTGAACTCCGAGGCAGCCAAGGCGAACGCCTGGAAGATCAAAGCATCGCACCGTGGAGCGGACGCATCGCCGTGTTGATCACCTCGTTGGACAAGGTCGCCTACCCCACCCACTGCATGCCCAAACAGTATCGAGATCGCGGCGACGCCGAGAACAACTACGACGAACTCAAAAACCAATGGGGCTGGTGTGGCTACACCACCAAGAAGCTCACCCCGAGCCGCATCATGGCAAACCTCATCGCCCTGTTTTACAACTGGTGGAACCTGTATGTGCGGTTTTACGATGACGCGCATCACCGCGAAGCCATCTCCAGTCGTCCAGCGCTGATGCAAGGCGTCGCGCGGCAAGTGCAAAGCAGCGGCCAGCGCACGGTGAAAGTGAGTTTAGTGCATGAGAAGAGCCAGATCATTACCGTGCTCGTGGGCCGCACCAGCAGGCAAATGCACCAGATGAAGCTCATCACGGAGCGATGGAGTGGGGAAGAGAAATGGACCCTGCTTTTGACCCGATTATTGCGTCGCTGGCTGGGGGGAAAGTGGCTGCCAGGGCTGCCAGCCGAAGCCAACATGCTGCTGAGTGGATGACAAACGTCGTCCCAACACCTCACACCGCATCCAAACCCCCAAGCCGCCACTTGGGCTCCGACCAGCCATGCCTTTTGATGCCTTCCATTCACGCTTTTAGGTTAAACGGTTTTGAAAAGTAGGCTGGTTGGTACCTTCTCAGTAGAAATTGAAAAAGGTCCGCACAGTTGAAGTGCGAAGTATGTGTCTAAACAACCATTTAGCCGACGATTTGAGCTAGTTAGGCCGCCAGATGGAAGTAGCCGTGGATGTGTGGAACGCCACGGAAATACCAAACCAACTCGGGCCCTTCGATTTGCCAGGTGTCCCAGACCTTGTCGTTGCCGATGTC
>CAJCCF010000537.1 GCA_903960845.1 uncultured Verrucomicrobiota bacterium
ATCGGCGAGGCGCAGGGTCTTCGCCTCGGGCAGTTCGTAGAGTTTGGCGAGTTTCTTGTCCACGAAGGTGTGGTCGCAGTCGATGACCTGGGCGGCGGAGCCGTTGCTCTTGAGCAGGTCATGGAAAAAGAGCCGCGCTTCGGTCTTCATCGAGGCGGGCAGGTCCTCGGCGGAGTAGGCGCGGTAGTTTTCACGCGGTGGCGGCATGCCGCCGAGATCGCGAAGGTTTAACCAACTATCGAGAAAGCCATTCACGAAGCCGCTGATGCGTTCGTCGGTCAGCATGCGTTCGATGTGCTTTTTGAGTTCGGCATCCTGCGTGAGCCTGCCTGCCTTTGCGGAATTGAGCAGGGCCTCGTCAGGCGGTGTGGCCCAGAGGGCAAAGGAGAGGCGTGTGGCGAGGTCGTGGGGCTTGAGAGCCTTCGCGGACTCGTCAGTGATCTCGCTGAGGTAGAGGAAGCCGGGCGAACAAAGGATCAATTTCACCGCATCAAGCGCGGCCTGTCGTGGCGCGGCTTTTTCGGCGAGGCGTTTCTCGTAAAGTGCACGGATAGGCCGGCGGTCTGCATCGGTGAGCGGGCGACGATACGCTTTCTCGGCGAAGGCACTCAACTGATCAAGCGCACGGGATTCCTGGAAGCCGTCTTTGCCAAACACGGCCAATTCTTCGGCACTGCCGGTTTTTTCGGGCACGGGGCCGTGGATCTTGATCTCGCTGATGCGGATGTGCGGGAGTTTGCCTTCCTTCAAAAGATGCGCGCGACCAACGCCGGAGGAGCCAATATTTCCCTTGAACTCATTTTTATAGCGCTTGTTGATCGTGACCACGGATGAGCGCGACTCATAAGGTCCATTGGGAAAGATGAAGCGCGGTGTTTGGCCTGCCTCCAGCCAGACGCGGAATTTCAACCATGCGGGCTTTTCATCGGGCACGGTGCTGCTGGCGAGCAACGGCTCAATGGGCTGCGGGTAGTGGATGTGGCCTTTGGTGACATCGCCAGGCACCACACCGATGATGAAAGGCTCCGAGAAGTCGATGCCAAAGATTTTGGGATCGTAGTGCGTGTCGCGATGCATCGCCTGTGCCTCGACCTCAATGTCGTAGTGGCCGGAGACGGGCACGCCCTGCTGGAAGTCCTCGATATGACCGTAACCGCCCTGGCGTGTGTCGGTGTTCGGCTGCTCGTAAAGGCAGAGGTATCTGAAGTTGAAGGCCGATTTGTGAGATCCGGTCAGTTCTTCGTATTGCACGAAGTGACCGTTGAAGCGCCAGTCCTTCGGTTCCATCGCCGGTTTGCCGAGACGCATCTCGACGAGGCGGTTCGCGGACTGGAAGTATTGATCCACGAGGAAGCCGGAGGTCACGAGCGACTTGCCGATGGTGTCCATGTGCTCGCTTGTTTTCTCCTTCGGAAAATCCGCCGTGAGCCCCAGCGTGTCCACGCGACGGCCAAACAACACCGCAAGCGTGTTCTCATACTCGCGGCTGGAAAGGCGGCGCATCACCGTGCGGCTGCCGGTGCTTTGCAATTTGTTATACGCAGCCACGGTGCCTTCACGCAGCGCGCGAATCATTGCGAGACGCTCGTCGTCCTTTGGCTGGTCGGCCTTTTTTGGCGGCATCTCTTTCAGCGTGAGCTGGTCGATGATGTCCCGTGCCTCGATGAGGTCATTCACCGACTTCAGCGGCAGCTCGAATTTTTCAAAGGTGCGATCTCCCTTCTGCACGTCCGCGTCATGGCACTTCAGACAGTATTTGCCGAGGAACTGCTGGACGGGTTTCGGCGGCGGCAGCTTGTCTTCAGCCTGCGCCAACGACGAGCCAACCATCAACGCCGTGCCGGCGAAGAAACAAGTGTTTCGAATCATGCTCATCAAGCAAAACGTCCCGTGCTGTTGCCAAACGAATCGGTCTCCACACCCATCTTCTGGGCGATTTCGACGAACAGATTGCACAGGGGCACTTTCTTGATGCCTTCCTGCGGCACTTCGCGGAATTCGCCATGCTTGTAGCCGCCGCCGGCGAGGAGGATGGGCAGGTCGGAGTTCTTGTGCGAATTGCCATCGCCCATGCCGCTGCCGAAGAGTACGGTGGTGGATTCGAGCAGTGTGCGCTCGCCGTCGTTCATCTTCGCGAGACGGGCCACGAATTTGCCGAAGTGCTCGATCTGATACTTCTCCAGCGTGATGAGGTTCGCGATGGCCTCGGGGTCGTTGCCGTGATGCGAGAGGCCGTGCCAGTCCTTTTTGATGCCGAGATGCTGCGGCATGAAGTCGCCACCGATCTCCAGCGTGGCGATGCGCGTGCTGTCCGACTGCAAGGCGAGCGCGATCATCTCATACAGCAGCGGCAGATCCTCCACCGCGTTGCGGTTCGCAGGCTTGTCAAAGGGCGCTTTCGGCTTCGGCTGGTTCGTCCAGCGCTGGCGCAATTCCAGACGCTTCTCCACATCGCG
>CAJCCF010000538.1 GCA_903960845.1 uncultured Verrucomicrobiota bacterium
ACTTTGGCCGCTCCAGTCAATTCCTACACCGCCGAGACGATTTTTGCCATTCAACGGAAAGCTGGCCAAGTGCAGTTTCTCAAGGATGGCGTGGTGATCCATACCGCATTGGCGTGGAGTTCAGAACCGCTTTATCCGAATGTCTGGCTCAGTTCTCCCGGCGCCCAGTTGACCCTGGCCCGGCTCGATACCGGAGACATGGATGAGGATGGTTTGCCGGACATCTGGGAGCGGAGCTATCTTCCGCCTGACAGCGGGTGGAAAGGTCTGCTCGGCATCGAGCCATATGCGAATGCCGATGTTTACAATGGGGATGGTCAGGGCATCAACGCTTACGACAACGTCACCAATTGGTACGAATTCATCAGCGGCACCTCTCCCATCGACCCGCTCAGCCGCGCGGATGAGGTGCAGTGGCGGCAGGATGCGCTCAACGCCATCCCCATCGATCGAAGCTTCAATGGCGGACTCACCAAGACGAGCACCTCAACGACTTACAATGCCCGCGCATTGGGCACGAAAGGGATTTTGGAGGACGGGCTTGTGGCCTTTCAGGTGTCCGGAAGCGGCATCATGACTTTCGGTCTGAATACCTCCAACGTCATGCCTCCTGCCACCAGTGTGACTCCCGACGTGCAGTGGGCCTTTGTCACCACCGCAGCCGGCACTTACACCATCAAGGCGAACCCAACGACAATCACGCCTGCCATAGGATTAGGCACCTACACCTCAAAGTCCCGTTTCATCATTCAGCGTGTGGGTGGTGTGGTGCGGTTTTTGAAAGACGGCGTGTTGGTGCATACCGCCGCGGTCAAAAGCTCGGGGCCTCTTTATGTGAATGCCTGGCTCAACACACCGGCGATGTCGATCAATCTGGCGCGATGTTACACAGGAGATATTGACGAAGATGGCCTGCCCGACGCTTGGGAGCTGTCTTACCTCCCTGCCAATGCCGGCTATTCCCTGCTTGATGCATTTACGGCAACAGGCCTGGCAGCCGATCCGGACATGGATGGTGTGCAAAACCTGGATGAGTATTACGACGGAACGAATCCTTACCGGGCCTTGCTCAAGCCAGTTTCGATTTCATGGCAGCCAAATCCTGCGAGTTATTTTAATCTGTCGAATACGTTGGGGGGCATTAAAAAAACCTCGACGGTGGCAGGCTGGAACGCAGACGCCGTCGCTTCCAAACTGGACAGCAACAATCAATGGGTGCCGCTGTCCATCGGTCAGACGGGGCGCCTTTGCTTCACTGCCGCTCCGGCAAGTTCTTTAGCTATGGGTTTCACCGTGAACAACGGCAACCGGACTCAGAACGATCTGGAGTACATGATCCAGCTCACTCAGGCGGGCCAGGCCAGTGTTTATGAAGGCACGGGAAGCACCACCGCTGCAGTTTTGAAAGCCGCTCTCGGAGCTTACGATGCCAGCACACGCTTCTCCATTCGGCGCGTGGCACAACGGATTGAATACCTGAAAGACGGTCAAGTTTGCTATTCGAGCACCATGCCGGTTTACCTGCCGCTCTATGTGGACAGCTCATTCAATACCACGAACAGTGAGATCATCGCCGCACGCGTCTACACTGGAGATGTCGATGAAGATGGCATGCCTGACGATTGGGAGATGGATCAGTATCAGCGGCTGAATCATGGCAGCCTGCCCACGTTTGCCCAGCTGCAGGCTTTTGCCGCCAATGGCGATGCTGATAGTGACGGTTTCACCAATCTTTTGGAATACTGTCATGGTTCTGATCCTCTCCAGAAGGTGAGTCTGCCCACTGCCATCAATTGGAATGCGTTGACCGCCACCGAAGCCATTTCAGGTGGGCGGGGAGGCTTGGTCAAGAAGACGGGCACCACAGCGGGATACAACGCTGATGCCACCAGCACGGAGACCCTCGCCGGCGATGGTGTCTTTTCCTTCTCCGCTACTCCCGGCATTCTTGCTGCGGGCCTTACCTATGCCGACAATAACAATGCCGATACGGACCTCGAGTTCGCTTTTGTCCTGAGCGCCACGGATGCCGCAGTCAAGCGCCCCGACAGCACCACCAACCTGTCCGTCGGAGCCTACACCGCTGGTACCGTCTTCGCCATTCGACGGACGGCAGGCGTCATCGAGTTCCTCAAAGATGGCGTGGTTGTCGAAACCTCCAGCACACCAAGCGCAGGCGCTCTTTACGCCGATTGCTCTCTCTCAGGCCTCGGGACTCAAATCTCCAGCGCCTACATCAACGACGGTGATATTGATAACGATGGACTTCCCGACTGGTGGGAGCTGCAGGTCCTCACGGCCAATCAGACCACGTGGCAGAGCATCACGCTGGCCGAGTTGCAAAACTTCACACCGGAAAGTTACGGTCCTGATAACGATGGCGTCAGCAATCTTGAGGAATATCTCAATGGCACTTCCGCAGTTCTCTCCGACACCGATGGAGATGGCATGAGTGACCGGTGGGAAATCGACCTTGGTTTGGCTGCAGACGATGCGTCAAATGCCACGGCGGATCTGGATTCAGATGGTTTGAATAATCTGGAGGAATTCCGCAACAACACGAATCCACGTGCACCGGATACGGATGTTGATGGCATGGGCGATTTGTATGAGGTCAAAAACAGGCTCAACCCGCTGGTGGATGACAGCCTTGAGGATGCTGATGGTGACCAGGTTCCCAATCTCTGGGAATGCAGCCGCAGCACCTATGCCATGAATGCCGCAAGCAAACCGGCATGGGATGCCATTGTCGATCTGAACTTGGGGAATGCTAAAACCAACGACAATATTTACACCTCGCTTTCAGAGGCCTATAACAGCATCAGCCCCTATCGCCGTTCACTCATCTTGATGCGTCGTGGTGTTCATCAGGGGATTGGTGGATTGGACATCAATGGCGGGAGCTTTCCCAAGAAAGTGGCGATTGTTGGCGAGAGAGGGATTGGCCACCAAACACCTGTGGAAGGTGCCGTGCTGGTGGCCCATGGATTGGATTTTTATGAAGACGTGGTTCTCGACAGTTTGATCCTCGAGAGCGGCGGCGGATTGGGTGCTTCCAGCATCAAGCTCCATTCGAATAACAACAGTCCGAGAGCGCGGGTCGTGAACTGCTTGTTCCGCAATAATCACCGTCAGGAAGACTGGGTCTGGGATGAGGTTCTCGCTGAGTGGGTTTCACCTCCGGCGTTCGGAGGGACGATCACCAATTTTGGGGCACGTCTAACCATGGTGCATTGCACCGTCTATAACTGCACCAGTTATTACATGGACGAGTTGGACAAGCGTGTCCCCATCTCTTCCATTTCCACGACGGACACGGCGAACACCTGCATCAGGAACAGCATTGTTTGGGAGGATGGCGCTGATTATGCCACCCCAAAGGCTGTGCGTAAGGGTGAATATGGCACTGAGTGGGCCATCTTTGAATCCGTGGTGCAGAGCTCTCCACAGAATCCCAATCTTCAAGCCAGGGGTTACATGACGAGCGCTTCCACGGCAGCCAGAGCCATCGAGACGCGCTATCTCATCGGGTTCGACCTTAAAGGACAAAAACGATCAACCAGCAGGCCAACGGTTGGTGCCGTGGAGTGGATCAATGATGATGGTGATCATGTCCCGGATTGGTGGGAGATCTGGTGGTTCAGCAACACGGGCCATGCGGACGCTGACACCACGAATCCTCTGGCTGTGCTGGATTATGGCTCAGCCCCTTTGTTCAAGCAGACGCTGCAAAATCTCCTCGGACACTACCTTGCTTTCACGGTTCCGACGACCAGCCAGGACGGGGATCATTTGCAGGACAGCTGGGAGTTGTTGTATTTCGGCAATCTGGGGCAGACGGATACTTTAAATCCTGACAGCGATGGGCGGACGAACATTGAAGAGCAAAGTGAGGGAACAGACCCGACCCGGGTGGATCGAGATTTCGACTCCGATGGCGATGGTTTGCCGGATTCCTGGGAGATTCAAAACTGGGGCAGCATCCTGCCCTCTTCCGATGGCAAGCAAGGCACGCGGGAAGGTGATCCTGATGCCGATGGCTGGACCAACCTTGAAGAGTATGTCAATCAGACGAATCCCAATCACCCGGACACAGCCAAAGATGTTAACAGCGACGGCATGCCTGATGCCTGGGAGAAACAGGTTTTCGGGAACACGAATATTTGGGATGCCGATGATGATGCTGACGGGGATGGAGTCAGCAATCTGAACGAATACCTTGCCGGCACTGACCCGACCAGGAAACCCTATTTACTCGACCAGAACCATAACGGGCTCTGGGATGGGTGGGAATTGCGCTATTTTGGATCGGTCAGCAATGATCATCTCGCCAGCAACGACACGGATCAAGACGGTTATACCGATGGGCGTGAGATGCTGGAAGGAACAGATCCACTCAATCCGCCATCAGCCGGAACCGTTCCAAACGGAGCAGGCAATTTTTCCTTCTCGCTGAATGTTCCCACCGTGGTTCATCATGACGATCCGTATCAGGAAAGCCGCACATCAGTCTTAGAAAACTTCATTTACCAAGGGTTTGACGCTGACGGACCTCTGTTAGTTAACGAGCTGAACAATCCAGGATTCGGAAGATGGAATTGGGCGGATGGAGTCGCGACATTCGAATCTGGATGGAGAACAGGAATGGTCGATATTGGGTTAGGCTACGAGGGTCGTGATCCCTACCTGTATGAAAGATACGGCTGGCCAAACTCGACAGCTTACACCCTGACCTTTAAAGGCACTCAGAAGACCGACGTGCGACTCAAATTGAATGAGGTCGCAGACCGGTTGTTCGTCCGGCGCTACCGGAAGAAATCCGAGATGGATAAGTTTGGCGGACTTGCGAGCATTTACACCTTTGTCATCAGGCCCGGGCAGCTGTGCTCGGACGGTCTTCCTGTGCGCTTAAATGTCCCCGACGATCTGCGCTTGGATAATACAGGCGGTTTAATGGATCACCTCACCGGTATTGATTATCTCATCCCTGCCGAGTTTCCGATTCCCCGCACCATGCCGGCTCAGGATGTCGCGGGACCCAGATACCGCAAGATAGGTCTGAACGGAGTGCCGATGCCAGATAGTCTGCCGGGAGAGCAAAATGAAGGTTCCGCCTTGCCTGAGGAAACCTTTGTGGATGCCTATTCACGGCAGCTGAGACACTCCACTTCGGATGTCTGGACGACGGCGCCTTCCACCGATTTACCGCTTCAGGCACGTCGCGATTTGGCACCGGAAGCCTGGTCCTGGCGTTCCGGGTTGCGTCCGGATGAGCGCCCGGACCGGCCCTTTGGTCCCTGCTGGACATCCAATCTCACACCGCATTTGAAATTGGAAATTTCAGAGAACCGCGATGCAAACTTTGTTTGGCAAGTGGAGAATGGCCTTGTGAGCAATGATGAGCTTTTCGAGATCAAGCTGCGCAGTCCACCGCGCATCTCGATCATGGATGAACGGGGCGCCTCTTATAGCTTTGTCGAGTTAAGCTATCCTGGTTATCCCTTGAAGTGGGTTCCGGCACCCGATGAGCGTTCAGACGCCAAGACGGCTTTTGATACCCTCACGCAGCAGGAGAATACGCCGTTGGCACGTGTGACGACATTCACCCTTCGCAAGCGCAATGGCACCGTCTGCATATTTACGAAAACAAATCTGCAGCAGACCATGCCGCAGGATCGCGCTTTTCCAGAGACGCAGGCCAGTGTCATCACCTATTTCAGGATGACGGGAGTGGTCACCGCTCAGCAAAACAAACTCGTTTATCACTACGGCGGACCTGAGAACACGGGTCTGATTCCAGTCACCATCAGTGACCCGGACCGCACCAATGCCACAGATCCAACCGACAAGGATTTCACCCTCACCATCACCCAGGACAACGGGCGCATCACCAGCATCACGGGTCCTTCGGGTGAAACCATCCATTACCACTACACCACGCCGCTTGAGCATGAAAATCCACTGACGCCGGATTCTAAAATCCGTGCTGAGTCATCTCTCCATGCCGGCCTGCGTTATCCATTGCTGACGAAAATCACCCGTGAAGACAGCAGCACCACACCGCCAACCGTCCTGCAGCAGGTGTCCTATGAATATTCATACGGCTTTGAAAGTGATCCAACGCCGGATCCCACCCGGCGCGGCCATGACACCTATGGACACTTGGAACTCAGCGCCATGGTTGATGAGCGCAGCAAGCGTTACGATTTCGAGTACCGGTTGAATCAGGATGCACGGTACGAGTTTGATTACGGTGCAACAGACGCCTTCACCAATGCCAACATCCTCCGCAGGCAGACCGGCATCCCGAGACTCCTGACCCGGATCACACGACCAGATCATTCGATGGTTAATTTTCTGGATCAAGACTCGGACAAAGATGGTCAGGACGATCTCCGGAACGTTCAACTGGCCATCAATCGCGCAGTGACGGGCGGAATCTCCACCCGGGTTTCTGGCCCCTGTGGCGACTACACCTACAGATTCCATGAACCGCACACTTATCAGCCCTATCATCAGGTGGCGACTAATCTGCCGATGACGGAAGGGGTGGTTTTCCTGTCCTTCACCCGGATGGACATCCAGAGCGCGGCTGGAACTGAATTCTACACGTTCAATCCGGCGGCGGGCATGGCCCTGAGTTCTGTCCAGGACCTCTCAGGCAACACGACCTCCTATGAGTATGCCGATGCGGTTTACGCTGATGCCGCGACCACCATCCACCCTCTGCGCGCGCTTGATGTGCAGTTCTTCGATGATCCCACCGCGGAGATCTCCGCCATCCATGGCACCCCTCGTGACCCGCGCGCAGGAGGCGGCACCTTCAACGGGCGCAAGACCTTCACCTATGATGCCGTCTTCCGCAGTCTAACCTCCATGACTGATGAGGCGGGAATCAAGACCATCAATACACTCAACAGTCTCGGCTTGCGTGAGAAGGAAGAGGTCTTTGATACCCTCAATACTCCGGCTGAAACCGATGACATTTTGCTGCGCAGAACCGTCCTTGCCTATGTTCATCCAACACAGCCCGCAGCCCCGCAGTTCGCTAAATTCAAAGCCTTCCTGTATCGGCAGACCATCACGGCGGACGGTTTCCAGCTCCCTGCGGGTTATTCGTTCCCCGCTGGCTACTCGAGCCCCGCCATGCCGGTCATCACTGATTACATTCCGGATGCCAACGGGCGGGTCAAAGATCAGATTCAGTACGCTGACTCTGCTCAGACTCTCCCGCTCATCACCAGCCACACCTACACGGGCGGCGGAAGCAAGCAGACCATCAAAGACCCAAGGGGAAAGATCACCTTCTTTGAATACTGGCCACAGACCCTGAGGCTGAAGGCCACGCACTTCCAGGATGATGCCACCACGACGCTTGATTACGATGCGCATGGCAATCTCACCAGGGAAGTGGATGCGCTGGGCACAGCCACCTTTCATGAGTACGATGAATTGAACCGCCGCATCAGGACCACCATTGATCTGAATGGGAATGACGCACCAGATGACGGGTACACGACCATGACCCTGTCCGCGCCGGGCAGTCTTGATGCCCCCACATACAATGGCGATCTGGTCACCACCACCGCTTACAATGCTTTCAATCTGCCGGTCGCAGTGACTGACCCGCGCGGGATTATCACCCGCCATGAGTATGATGCCATTGGCCGCCCCGTGCGGGCGATCGTGAATGCGGAAGATCCTGACAGCTCAAAACGCCAGGTCACCCTGTTCACCAACGGTAACTCGATCATCACGGATGATTATGTCGGGGGCAGCATCTTCAATATGTCCGGATTCAAGCCTTTGCAGGTCACCGATCCGCGCGGTTTTGTCACCACCTTCACGTATGACAAACTCTATCGTCAGACCTCCAAAACACTGACCGACACCAGCTACTCCCCGGCGATGCTGGTCAGGACTGAGACGTTGTATGACGATGCCGGGAACGCGACTCATCAATACGATCCGCTCAACCGTCTCACGCGCACCGAGTTTGATGCCCTCGGCCGGCCCGTTCGGGTTCATTTCCCTCAGGCCGCCGACACTCCGGCGTCCTCCACGCAGTCCTTCCACACCCCCTCGGGTCTGGTGTGGCGGACACTGGATGAAGTGGGCGCCGAAACCTTGATCTCTTATGATGCCGCCGGGCGGAAGGTGCGCACCCTCGCCGCTCCCATCCTTGATCAAACCAGCGGCCTGATGGTGCGCCCTGAATCCACCATCACCTATGACAATGCCGGCAATGTGATCCGTGTTCTCGATCCACTGGGGCGCAGCACTGAGACGGAGTATGATGACCGCAACCGTCCGAAGAAGGTGACTTTCCCTGCTGTTCTCAATGCCCTCACCGGGTTGATGGAGCAGCCCACCACCCTGACCTATTACGATCTGGCCGGGCGCACGGTCAAAGTCACTGATCCGCTTGGCAACAGCAGTGAGACACGCTTCGATCGCGCTGGTCGCGCCTACCGCACCATCGCCCCGCAGACAGGAACCC
>CAJCCF010000539.1 GCA_903960845.1 uncultured Verrucomicrobiota bacterium
GAGAGAGCCATGCTCATATGAGCACCATTACACTCGTAATACAATATAATAGTTTGTTATGCCGCAACTTTTGCACAACGCGAAAACCAACGAGCAACGGCCTTAACCGAGTGCCATTCTTGCCTGGCATCTTTTTTGGAAACCCAGGTTTCAAGTTTCACGTTTCAAGTGCTCTGAACCAAGGCGTAACGAGATACTGCCAGCGCACTCCAAAGGCGTGGGATGCAGTGGTCACCAGTCGAGGGCTTTCACGTCTTGAAACTTTGAACCTGAAACTTGAAACAGGATTCATCCTTCACCCTTCACCCTTCATCCTTCAAAAAGCGGCCGCTTCACTTGGCGCCGTGCTTGTCTTTGAGATGCTGCACGGTTTCGGCGGCGGTGTCCGCCTGGATCATGACCAGGTCACCCGCCCAGGCCGAGGCCAGTGCCAGATCGACGGCTTTCAGGTGGCCCTGGATGTGCTCGATGCGCTTGGTGCGTTTAGTGGATGGTGCTGAGGCAAAACCCTCGGCAATCAGGCGCATGATTTCTCCGGGTTCACGACCGCGGACGTAGTCGCCCTCATAAAGCCAGGCTTCATCAAACTCGGCGGCGAGCATGCGGCCCTGCTCGATGATGTCGGCATCACGGCGGTCACCGGCTGAGGTGTAAACCACGATGCGGCGCTGATTGGTGAACTGGCGCAGGCCGTCAAGCAAGGCGCGCAAGGCATCGACATTGTGGCCGTAATCGACGACGACGGTGATGCCATTGAGGTCGAGCACATTGAAGCGTCCGGCGTTTTGATCGATGCTGGGGACGAAGCTGCGCGCGCCCTGCCGGATCAGATCGTCGTCGATGCCGAGCGCCCAGGCGGCGGCAAAGGAGGCCAGTGTGTTTTCGACCTGGAAGCCGATGCGCCCGCCATGGGTGAGCGGGATTTCACTCAGCGGCATGAAGATTTCCTCTTTCGGTCCGGTGGCGCGGATGACGTGGCCGTCGCGGACAAAGGTGACGCGCTCACCCTGGAAGCGATGGCGCACGATGACGGAGTTCTCGCCATCAAGGGCAAAGAAGATGGTCCTGCGAGGGTAGGTCTCCACCATTTTCACCACCAGTGGATCAGCGGCATTGAGCACGGCGGTGCCGGTGGCGGGCACGGCGGCGACGATGCACTGCTTCACCTCGGCGAGCTGCTCGACGGTGTCGATGTCATTGATGCCGAGATGATCGCCGGCGCCGATGTTGGTGACGACGGCGACGTCACAATGATCAAAGGCCAGGCCTTCACGCAGGATGCCACCGCGTGCGGTTTCGAGCACGGCGGCATCCGACAGCGGGTAGGACAGGATGCTGCGGGCGCTCTTGGGGCCGCTGCAGTCACCGCTGTCGATCATGCGTGAACCCACAAAAACGCCATCGGTGCTGGTCAGGCCGACACGCCAGCCCTTCTGGCCAAGCAGATGCGCGATGAAGCGTGTGGTGGTGGTTTTGCCGTTCACGCCGGTCACGGCCACAATGGGAATGCGCCCGCTGCAATCAGGCGCGAACATGGTGTCGATCACCACCTTGCCGACGGGGCGCGGCTCGCCCTCGGATGGATACAGGTGCATACGCAGTCCGGGCCGGGCATTGAGTTCGATGACGACTCCGTTTCGCGGACTGAGCGGGGCGCTGATGTCCTGCGCGATCATGTCGATGCCGCAAATGTCGAGTCCGACCGTCTGCGCGGCCTCGACCGCGGCGGTGCAGATCGTGGGATGCAGCTCATCCGTGCAATCGACGGCGGTGCCGCCCGTGCTGAGGTTCGCGTTGCGGCGAATGAGAATCATCCGGCCTTTTTCCGGCACGGATTCCGGTGTGACGCCCTGCTCGGCGAGCACGGCGAGGGCCACGGCATCAATGCGGATTTTGCTCAGTGCCGCCGCGTGATCCGAGGCGCGGCGCGGATCGCGGTTCTTTTCGGCGATGAGTTCCTGAATGGTATGCACGCCATCGCCATGGACATGCGCAGGCTGCCTGCGTGAGGCGGCGATCACCTGCCGGTCGATCACCAGAACGCGGAAATCTTCACCTTCGGCAAACTGCTCAACGAGCACCGAATCGCTCTCCGCAAAGGCGGCCTCGTAGGCGGTGGCGATCTGCTCGCGGGTGTAGAGATTCAAGGCCACACCACGGCCCTGATTGCCATCCAGCGGCTTCACCACGACGGGCAGGCCGACCTCATTGGCCGCGATCCAGGCATCATCAGCGGACTTCACCGGACGTCCCTGCGGCACGGGCAGGCCGACTTCATTCAGGAGGCGGCGGGTGAGGTCCTTGTCCTGCACGATGTCCTCAGAAATGGCGCTGGTCTGGCTGGTGGCAGCCGCGAGAATTTTCTTTTGCTTCACGCCCCAGCCCAACTGCACGAGGCTGCCTGCCGTGAGCCGCCGCACGGGAATGCCGCGCAGCCTGGCCGCGTCCACCATGGCCCGGGTGCTGGGCCCGAGGCAGACATCCTGCGCGAGATCACGCAAATCATGGATGGCGGCATTCACATCGAACACCTGTCCCCACAGCGCGGCATCGATCAATTGCCGGGCGAGCTGGAAGGCGGCACGCGCCACGGCCTCCTCGTCGTATTGGGTGATGATGCGCAGCACCCCGGGTTCCGCGGTGGGCATGACCTTGCCAAAGCTGACCTGCAAATCCGTCCGGCTCTGAAGATAGAGGGTGAAAATCTGAAGCAGGTTGGCGAGCGTGCGTGTGTCGGGCTCACCGGCCTCACGCACGGAGGACTCGAGGGCTGGCAGCCAGGAGACAAGCCAGTCTTTCCAGTTAGGCACGACACCGTTCAGTTCAGGAAACTCCACCCGGCACTCCAGCACAGTGTCACGCGCCCAGAGATTCGGCCCGCGCAGAGCGTGGATTTTACGGACAAGGGTGGAGCGGATTACGCAGGATGTGGCTGAGGAGGACAAGCGGATTTGGAAATGCCCACCACCGGGCGCAGTGGTCAAGGGAAAGATCGTTCGGGTGAACGAAAGGCGATGCGGCATCTTGCAGCTGAAATCAGCGCAGGCCACCTGATTGACAAGCACGACATTCACCGGACTGTCCGCCGTCAATTTCGACACCGCCTTGCCCACCTCAACCCCCAGCGAAACTCACGAGACCCTGCTCCGGCGTGCCGAAAAGCAACTGGTCGAGGGGGAGCGTATGGTGGCGAGATTGCTGATCGATCTGGACGCCAGCCTGCATTTTCACGGCGGCCTCATCGTGCTCACCAGCACACGGCTGCTGCATGTCGAGACCGCCACTTTCCACGCCTGGAAGCTCGCGGAAGTGCAGGACCTGAAACTGGAAGAGATGGGGGCCACGGCGGCGATCCATCTGATGCAGGGTGATTCCAGTGCCTGGCATTGGCGGCTGACTTCCGGCCATCTGCGCGAGGTGGAGGCCTTTCTGGCGCGCTTCAAGGAGCAGCGTGGTATGGCGGCCGCCGAAAGTGATGTGGCGGATGACGATGAGGATGTTTTTTCCACCGAGGAAGCTCCCGCCGTGACCTCCACGGGGAAGCCTCTGGTGCGGCTCTTCAAATTCTCCAGCCACTGGTACGAGCTGATGCTGCTGGGCTTCAGCCTCACCGTCGCCAGCACGGCGGCAGGCTTGATCGGCCCGTGGCTGACGATGTCACTCGTCGATGACGTGCTCATCCCGGTGCAGCACATCTCGCAGGAGGTGCAGGCGGGGCGCCTGTACCGTTTCATGTTCATGCTGGCCGGCGCGGCGCTGCTGACGTGGATCCTCAAGTGGGCCACCACCTATGTCATCTCGCGCGTGGCCGAGCGTGTCACCAGCCACATGCGCCGGGCCACCTTTGAGCATCTGCAGAAGCTCTCGCTCACCTACTTCAACAAAAAGCGCACCGGAGATCTCATCTCGCGCATCGGCTCGGACACGGACAACATCTCGCTCTTCATTTCGGTCAACTTCATCGACTTCGCCTGTGATGTGCTGACCATTCTGTTCACGGCGGTGATTCTGCTCAAACTCAATCCCATGCTCGCTCTCGCCGCGCTGGGTCCCCTGCCCGTGGTCGCCTGGCTGGTGCAATGGGTGCGCGGCAATCTGCGTGGCGGATTTGCCGCGGCCAGCCGTGCCTGGAGCGCGATGAACAGCGTGCTGTCGGACACCATCCCCGGCGTGCGCGTGGTGAAGGCCTTTGCCCAGGAGCAGCGCGAGATCGAACGCTTCCGCGCGCAGGACCAGCACATCTTTGACACCAACGACCGCGTGAACCGGACCTGGTCTTTCTTTGAACCGACGATCAATCTGCTCACTGACATCGGCCTGCTCATCGTCTGGGGTGTCGGGGCCTGGAGCGTGACGCATGAGCACACCAGCGTGGGTGTTCTCACCGGTTTCGTTCTCTACGTGGGCAGGTTTTACGGCAGGCTTGATTCGATGAGTCACTTCGTGGCCTCGGCACAGCGCGCCGCCGCCAGCGCGCACCGCATCTTCGACATCCTCGATGTGAAACCCGACATGCCGGTCACCACCGGCATGCGCCAGGTCGGCCGTCTCAGCGGCGGGATCGAGTTTCGCGGCATCAAATTCCGCCATGGCTCGCGCCAGATCATTCGCGGCATCGACTTGAAAATCGCCCCCGGTGAAATGATCGGCCTCGTCGGCCCCAGCGGTGCAGGCAAGACCACGCTGGTCAATCTCGCCTGCCGTTTCTTTGATGTGAGCGAGGGCGCCATTCTGGTCGATGGCCATGATCTGCGTGAAATCGACGTCATCGACTACCGCCGCAATCTGGGCCTGGTGCTGCAGGAGCCTTATCTCTTTTTTGGCACGATTGCGGAAAACATCGCCTATGGCAAACCGGATGCCACGCGCGCCGAAATCATCGCCGCGGCCAAGGCGGCGCACGCGCATGAATTCATCATGAAACTCGCGGACGCCTATGATTCAACGGTCGGCGAGCGCGGTCAGCAGCTGTCCGGCGGCGAGCGTCAGCGCATCAGCATCGCCCGCGCCCTGCTGATCAATCCGGCCATATTGATCCTTGATGAAGCCACCTCATCCGTGGACACCGAAACCGAGCGCGAGATCCAGGCCGCGCTGGAACATCTGGTCAAAGGCCGCACGACCATCGCCATCGCGCACCGGCTTGGCACCCTGCGGCGGGCGAACCGGCTCGTGGTCATTGAAAACGGGGTCATCAGTGAAATCGGAACGCATGACGATCTCATGAACCGCAGCGGCACCTATGCGCGCCTGCATCAAGCCATGCTGGAGGTGAACCAGGCATGATCGATCTCGCCACCACGCTCCAGAATCCAGGCGTGCGACCGCTGCGCCTGTTCCCGCTCACTGATCCCGCTCACTGGATCGCGATCCTCGACGAACAAGGCCGCGAACTCGCCTGCATCGAAGATCCCGCCACGCTCGACGCCGGGCAGCGCAGCGCTCTCGAAGCCGCACTCGCCAAACGCCATTTTGTGCCCGTCATCCGCCGCATCGTGGCCATCACCCGCGCCACCGACGGCCACGACTGGCGCGTCGAGACCGATCGCGGTGCCAGCACTTTCCGCACTGAAACCGACGAAAGCATTCAGACCCTTGGCGGCGGTCGCATCGTCATCATCGACAAACTCGGCACCCGCTATCTGCTGCCCGACGTTGCCCAACTGGACCGCGACAGCCGGCGCAAACTGGAGAGATATTATTGACCGGCGCGCCGGCAGCGACTCCGACAGCCTTCATTCCGCAGATGTTAACAAGCCACGGCGAAGCACCACAAGAAACGCCCGCCAGGACCGGGCGCCTGTTGTTTCTCGACGCATTGCGCGCGGTGGCTTCAACACTCATCGTGTGGCATCACTTTGCCCTGTATCCACCGCTGAGCCTGCAGGCGGAACCGATCCTCGGACCGCTCGTCCACTGGTTCAGTGAATACGCCCGCTCCACCCAGGTCTTTTTCGTCATCAGTGGTTATGTCATGGCCCGGACCATGGCCCGCTGGAGATGGGATTCCAAGGCCGTCGCGGCATTCATCGCGCAGCGCTACTGCCGCCTGGGGATTCCTTATCTCGCCGCCATCCCCGTTGCCATCCTTGCCTCCGCTTTTGGCCGCGGATGGCTGCCTGAAGATGTTGTTGGTTCGGCACCAACGCTGGCGCAATTTGCCGCCCACGTGTTTTTCCTGCAGGAGTTGCTGGGCTACGAACATCTCTCCGCGGGCCTGTGGTTCGTTTGCATCAATTTCCAGCTGGGGCTGATCTACGCGGCCATGCTCTGGGTCCGCGACAGCGCGGCCGCCGTGTTGAAAATCAGCTCCGCTTCGCCGTGGATTGACGCTCCCATTGCAGCGGGCTGGGCCCTTGCCGCCGTTTCACTTTTCCACTTCAACCGCCAGCCCGGCGGGGACTCGTGGGCACCCTATTTTTTTCCTTATTTCTTCATGGGTGTCATCGTTCACCGGGCCCTGAAAAACAGGGGATCAGAGCCCCTGTTCTGGCTCTATCTGCTAACGGTCATTGCCGCCATGGGCTACGACTGGCGCTGGCGGCTGGCCAGCGCAATCGTCGTCGGCTCGCTGCTGTTCGGCGCAGAGAAATCCGGACTCTCCACCCGCTGGCCGCGCAGCCGGTGGATCGCCCGCATGGGCCAGACCTCCTACAGCCTCTTCCTTCTGCATTTCCCCATATGGCTCGTGGTCGCCGCGGC
>CAJCCF010000540.1 GCA_903960845.1 uncultured Verrucomicrobiota bacterium
CTGAAACGGAAGCCACGACAAGTGCTCAACTCTCAACCAATAACTCTCAACGCTGATTTATCCCGCAGGAGTCTAACCAACCCTGCGGGATTTTTGCGTCTGGAGTGTTTGGGCCATCAGGCGTTGGAAGCCTTTTTGGTCGCAGGTTTCTTGGTTGCTGCGGGTTCCAGATGCGACTGAACTTCGGCCGTTGTGGTGCCGAGAAATTTGGCGGTCTTGGGCGCATTCTCTTCAAAGTGCCTGTAAGCCAGTCGGGGCAGTTCTTTGTCGATCCACGGCATCAATTCAAGGTCCGGCATGGTCTGCGCGGCATGGATCAGCGCGGTCAGGGCATCACGCATCCGGGTGATCGTGGTGGTGGGATTCGTGTGGCGGCTGTACGCCGTGCTGCCCAGCGGGATGTCGGATGGCAGCAGCACATCGGAGTTTGAAAGGGCGCAGGCACGCTGGATCGTGTTCTCCAGTTCACGCACATTTCCAGGCCAGTCATATGCCTCCAGCAGTGACAGGGCGTCATCGGTGAAGCGCATGGTCGGACCGCGACGGCGTGCGGACTGGCGTTGCAGGAAAAACTCGGCCAGCAGGCGCACATCTTCACGCCGCTCGCGCAGTGGCGGGATGTGGATGCGCACCACGTTCAGGCGGTAAAACAGATCTTCGCGAAAAGTCCCCTTCGCCACTTCGGCTTCCAGGTCCTTGTTGGTCGCGGCAAGCACGCGCACATCACATTTCAGCGTCTGATTGCTGCCCACTCGGCAAAACTCACCTTCCTGCAACACGCGAAGCAGCTTGCTCTGCACCGCCAGCGGCATGTCGCCGATTTCATCCAGGAAAAGCGTGCCTCCGTCGCACTGCTCAAAGCGGCCGATGCGCTGCGTCACCGCGCCTGTGAAGCTGCCCTTTTCATGGCCGAAGATCTCACTCTCCATCAGGTTGTCCGGGATGGAGGTGATGTTGATGGCGACAAAGGTCTTCTGGGTGCGCGGGCTGAATTTGTGAATGGCTCCGGCCACCAGTTCCTTGCCGCAGCCGCTCTCTCCCGTGATCATGACCGGTGCATCACTGCGTGACACGCGGCCGATCATTTTGAATACTTCCTGCATCGGGTTGGAGCGCCCGATGATCGTCTCCTGAATCGTCTCGGTCGGCACCTCCGCCGCCTGCGCCCGGGTGATGCGGCGTGATTCATTCGAGCTGAGCGCGCTCTCCACGATGGTGCGCAGCTCATAAGGCAGCTTCTCCTTGCCCAGCACATCATAGGCACCGAGACGCATCGCCTCGATCACGTTGCTCGTGCTGGCGATGCCGCTGAAGAGGATCACCATGGCGTTCGGATCATTCATCCGCAGCCGCTTCAGCAGCTCGATCCCCGACATGCCGGGCATCCGCACCTCAGCCAGCACCAGATCCGCGCGCTGCTTTTGATAACCGGCCAGCGCGTCTTCGGAACGTTCCGCCGTGGTCACCGTCACACCGGGAGCTTTCAAATGTCCCGAAGCCCAACCCAGAAAGTCTGGGTCTGAGTCCACAATGAGAATACGGGCGTCCGGAGAGGTTGGCATGGTGGTTGCGATCATGGTTCCTAGTTGGTCGAGTCTCCGGCGTCAATCCCGGTTCTCGATCTTTCCTAAGGGCACGTGTTTGCCCGCCTTCTTTGCCACGGTGATGAAGGCCTCCTGAAGATAGATCGGCTCGAGCATGGCCGAGCTTAATTGAGCCACTTCGGCTTCAGGCAATTGCGCGATAATCCGCCCCAGCAGGACTGCGTCAGGCTGGTGCACGGATACTTGCTTCAGGGCCAGCGGAGCATTGGCATCCAGAGTCACCCAGACACTGCCATCGGCGATTTCAGCCCGCGCTGATTCAGGGGTGATCACTTCGGTTGCCTTGATCAGACGGCCTTTGCAGACCTGCGCCGTGTAAAACTGGCCGCGCCGCGCATCACCCAGCACGCGGTAGTCCGGCAGATCCACCGTCGCGATGGAGGGCCAGCCGAGCATCCGCCAGCCGCGGGACAGGGCGATTCCCTGGGCCGCCGCGATGCTGATGCGCACGCCCGTATAGGAGCCTGGGCCGGTGCCGACCGCGATCACCGCCTGCTCCTGGCCGATCACCGCCAGCGCCTCTGCCAGCGGGGTAAAGACCTGCGCATTGTGCGAGCGCTCCGACTGAAAATCCGCCCTGAACAGCACCTCATCACCGCGCACCACCGCGATCACACCGCGTGCGGAGGACAGGTCGAGAGCGAGAACCGTGCGGTCAGTGATCATGTGGCGGGCTTTTCCATCACACGCCTTTCGCCCGTGGGCAAGGACTCGAAATGAAACCAGCGCGTATGGGCCGGCAGCAGGGCGGGAAACAGGTCCGCCCATTCCACGATCACCACGCCCGGCTCATCCAGAAAATCATCCCAGCCCACCGTCAGCACCTGCGCCGCCTCATCCATCCGGTAAAAATCAAAATGAAACACCGGCACCCGGCCATCCAGATACTCATGCACCAGGGTGAAGGTCGGGCTCGTCACATCCGCCCGTGAACCCAGGCCGGCCACCATGCCTTTTGTCGCCTGCGTCTTGCCCGCGCCTAGTTGCCCGCACAGCGCGATCACCGATCCCGCCTCCAGCGTCGCCGCCAGTTCTCGCCCCCACTCAAACGTGGCTTCAGGTGTGGGAAGTGGGGTGGTCATGCCCACCGATTTAGCAGCACCCGCGACTCTCGGCAATCCCTCTCGCTTCCCGCGCCTCATTTCCGGGCCGGGCAGGGGATGGATCTCCTGCGCAGCTCTTGTTGGAGTTCATTCAACTTAAATCCATGTTTTGAACCATTAGTGTCACCTATGTATTGAACCTGAACCGCTTTCAGGCCGTGAAACTTTGAACCTGAAAATTGAAACAGGATTCCAGGTTCAATGGATCGTCGCGGGCATTCATGGAACTCTGCAACCTCAGATGCCGTTCCTGGAAGAGGTATCCGTGGCGTGCTTTATCTCACGGCGAAGGATGAAATCATGAAGCAGAGGCGTGCTTGACGCTGGGGCGCGTCCATCTATCGTCGCGCCCGTTTTTCACCCCCCAATCACCACCCCATGAGCACCCCTACCACGCATGACTTCCAGGCCGAGGTAAAACAGGTCCTGGATATCGTTATCCACAGCCTCTACACCGACCGTGAAATCTTCATCCGCGAGTTGGTCTCCAACGCCGCTGATGCGATGGGGAAGATGCGCCTGACGCAACTGACGGAGAATGACGTCTTCGGCGCGGATCTGCCGCTGGAGATCAGCATCACCACCGATGAGGCGGCCGGCACCCTGACGATCACGGATCACGGCATCGGCCTGACCCGCGCGGAGTTGGTGGAAAATCTGGGCACCATCGCACACTCGGGCTCAAAGGCCTTTGCGGCGGCGCTGAAGAATGCAGGGAAGGGCGGTGACGCCTCCCTGATCGGCCAATTTGGTGTCGGTTTCTACAGCGCCTTCATGGTGGCGGAAGAAGTGAAAGTTTACACGCACTCCTGGCGCAAGGACGGCGAGCATCTCGTCTGGTCCAGCAGTGGCGCGGGCACTTACACGATTGATGAGGCACCTGATCAAGCACGCGGTTGCCGCATCGTGATCACCCTGAAGGAAGATGCCAAAGAGTTTGCCAAATCAGGCCGCGTGAGAGGCATCCTCGGCAAGTACTCGAACTTCGTGGGCTTCCCGATCCAGCTGGATGGCGAACTCGTGAACACGGTCGAGGCGATCTGGCTGAAGAACAAAGACGAGATCACGGATGAACAGTACAAGGCCTTCTATCAGTTCACCTCCCATGCCTTTGACGAGCCTTCCTACCGCCTGCATTTCCAGGCGGATGCGCCGCTGGTGATCAATGCGCTGGTCTTCCTGCCTGAGCAGAACATGGAGCTGTTTGGCATGGGCCAGATGGAGCCGTCCGTGGGCCTGTATTGCAAGAAGGTGCTGATCGACCCGCATCCGAAGAAGCTGCTGCCTGACTGGATGCGCTTTGTGCGCGGGGTGATCGACAGCGAAGATCTGCCGCTGAACATTTCCCGTGAGTCGATGCAGGACAGCGCGCTGGTGCGCAAGCTGGGCGAGGTGGTGACGAAGCGCCTGCTCAAGTTCCTCGACAAGGAGGCGCAGGATGACGCGAAGAAGTATCAGGAGTTTTACACCAAGTTCAGCCGCTTCTTCAAAGAAGGCGTGGCCACCGATCACGCCAACCGCGAGGCCATCGCCAAGCTGCTGCGCTTTGAATCCAGCCTCACC
>CAJCCF010000541.1 GCA_903960845.1 uncultured Verrucomicrobiota bacterium
AAACGCCCGCTCATTTTGGGATCCCAGGTGAAGAAGTCCTCCTGCTTGCCGTTTTCGGCCGACCAGTAGCGGTAGCTCTCACCCAGATTGGGCAGCCGGGTGGCGTCCCCTGGATCTTCAGCCTGACCTTTGTCGCGACCTGGCGAGTAGGTGATGGGTTTGCCGCTGGCGGGTTGCTCGATGGCGGTGGTTTGGGCGCTCGCATCATCGATCACGACGATCCTTCCGGGATGTGCGCGCGGCTGAAACGCCGCCAATTTGGCCTCGATCGGCGCAAGTTCGGCGCGCAGTTGGGTGAGATGTTTTTCGTTATCCGAACTGTCGGCGGAGCGCAGCGGGCGCTCCCCATGCTGCACACCCTGAAGCATCGCCACCATGGCGTAGTAGTCCTCCTGCGCGATGGGGTCGAACTTGTGATTGTGGCAGCGGGCACAGTTGACGGTGAGTCCGAGGAAGGTGGCGGCGGTCGTGCTGACCATGTCATGGAGCTCGTCGGCGCGTTGATTTGCGGTGAGCACCGGGTCTTTGGATTTCACGCGGTCAACGGCACCGCCGACGAGGAATGCCGTGGCGGCATCCTGATTCAATGCATCACCGGCGAGCTGCTCACGAATGAATTGATCGAAAGGCTTGTCGGTGTTGAAGGCCTCAATGACGTAGTCGCGATAAGGCCAGGCATTGTCACGGGCGCGATTGGTTTCAAAGCCATCCGACTCGGCGAAGCGGACGACATCAAGCCAGTGGCGCGCCCATTTTTCGCCGAAGCGCGGTGACTTGAGAAGGCTGTCCACCAGAGCCTCACGGGAGGATGGAGACGCCATGAAGCGTGCGACCTCTTCGGGCGTTGGCGGCAGGCCGATGACATCGAAATAGAGGCGGCGAATCAATGTGCGCGGATCGGCCGGCGGAGACAGGCTGAGGTTTTTCTCAGCGAGCTTCTTCTGGATGAGGGAGTCAATGGTCTCCGCCGCTGCGGGCCTCGTCAGGGGCTGATAGGACCAGTGGCTGAGGCGCTTGTCAGCCGCTGCGGCTTTGTCAAAGGCGGTCTCAGGCCAGCTGGCGCCGGAGTCAATCCACTGCTTGATGAGCGCAATCTGCTCCGCAGGCAGGGGATCATTCTTCGGCGGCATGCGCTCGTCCTTGTCGGTCGAGATGAGGCGCTGGTAGAGCGGCGATTCGGCGGCCTTGCCCGCGACGATGGCAGGGCCGGACTCGCCACCTTTGAAGGCATGAACTTTGGCATCGAGGCGGAGATCGGCTTTGTTTTTCTTTTCGCCGTGGCATTCGATGCAGCGCTCCTGCAGCAGGGGCCGGATTTCGGAATCGAAATCCAAGGCCTTGGCACCAACACTTACGGTTAGGCAAAGCAGCTGGGTCAAAACCACCGGTCTGAATCTTTTCGCCGAAATCATTTTTCCAGAATGCGGGTCACGGTTGGGTTTCATCGGTTGGAAAGTGGCTTTTTAAGACCTAGATCGTCACGGGCGTGAAGAAGGTGTGTCTTCATTGCGGTGGCGGCTTCGTCGGCACGGCGGAGAAGGATGGCATCGAGAATCCTGGCGTGATCTTCAACGGCCTGATCTTTGGTGACAAGGCGGTAGCCATGGCTCAGGCTGGTTTGCAGAAGGTCGGAAAGTGACTGCATGAGCAGAGCGCCAATTTTGTTGCCCGAAGCCTCGGCGATGAGGCAGTGGAACTCCATGTCAGCGAGCACCTGGGTTTCGAAATCCTGGCAATTTTTCAGACGATCTTGCGCGGCCTTGAGCTTCCTGAGTTCAGTCGCCGTGGCGCGTTCGGCAGCGTGGCGGGCGTTCTCGGGTTCAAGGGCAAGGCGGACTTCAGTGAGTTGAATCAGGCGCTTTTTCTCATCCGGCACGAGCAGGTGCACCGCGCTGCTGAGCGGTTTGTGGAGCTTGTCCACGATCTTCATTCCGCTGCCCTGGCGGATTTCGAGCAGGCCCTGGAGTTCCAGCCGTTTGGCGGCTTCGCGCACGACACTGCGGCTCACTCCGAAGCGGGCGGCCATGTCACGCTCGGTGGGCAGACGGTCGGAGGTGTGATTGCGCGCCAGCGTGATGATGCGGCGGCTGACGGTATCAACAAGGGAAGGCGACTGGGCGGTGGCAGGCATGGTGGTAATTGGTCAGACCAATTGGAATGCACTGAATACGCTTTCCTTTCTTTTCTTCTATCCGCGAAAACCGAAGGCATCCGCAAGAGCCAGACAGTCACGCACAGGCATCATGCCACCGGAGGGGGTGGGATGTGAGAGCGAAGCCGCTGCCGTGCAGACGGCGAGGCGGAGACGATCCGCCAACGACCAGCCTTCATGCAGGGCATAGAGCAGGCCTGCAGCGAAGGCGTCACCAGCGCCGGTGGCTCCCTGGCTGTAGCCTGCCGGAAGCTGCAGCGATGGCTGGTAGTGCTCATCCTGATCACAGGTGCAGGCGGCGGCTCCGTGCTCCGTGTGGATGGTGACTGTCTGGCGGACACCGAGTGCCAGCAAATCACGCGCGGCTTTAAGAAGCGCGGGGCCATCACTTGAAGAGAGGGTGCGGTTCAGCACGCGTGAGGCTTCGATCTCATTGATGATCAGATGATCCGTATGCGGCATGGCGCTGAGCGCGATGTCGCGGAATTGCGGATGCTCCGTGCTCACCATGTCGACGCTGGTTTGCAGTCCGGCTTCACTGGCTGCGGCCAGCAAGTGCGAGGCATGAGTGCGACCATCAGCGGCAAAACTGTCCATGTGATCGAGCAGCATCAGGTAACCCAGATGCAGGATGCGCGCGCCGGTGTGGCGGACATCACAATGGCTCTCATTAAAAAGCGCATTGGCGCCGCGCTGATGAAAAAACGTCCGCCGGCCGGTGCCCTGAACCGTCATGGCATCGGTGTAGGAGGTGGAGCGTTCGCCGGTCAGATGCAGCTGCGCGGCATCGATGCCATGAGCCTCGCAATCCTGACGAATCCAGCGCCCGTTGGCATCATCACCGACAAGCCCACAGGCGGCGAGCTGAAAACCCGCCTGCATGGCAGACAGGTCTTTCAGCACATTGTAGGGGCCGCCACCATTGGCCTGTGACTCGCTCAAGATGCTGGCCAGCATGTCCTGTTCGGGATACGCGTCGATGATCTTCACGTAGTCCACGATGAAGTTGCCGGCGGCGAGAATGCCCGAGCGCTGGGTGCTCATGATCGTCAGAGTGAAATGACTGAACCCGTGCGCTGCGACTCAAGGGCGGCAGCGAAGATCTCATGCGTGACGACGGCCTCCTCCGGCGTGGCACAGCCGAAGCGGTCACCGAGCTGACCGTCACGCTCGGTGAGGTAGGCGGCCCACATCTGCTGGATCACATCAGGGAACCCGGGCTCAAAGATGCCGCCGGTCACGGTTTTGAAAGGCGTGCCGAAACCAAGTTCGGTGCGCTTCCACCACTGCTCCTTGCCGCGCTCAAAAATCCACAGCGTCTTTGGCTCAGCCGTGCTGAAACGCACGCCGCCGTCGGTGCCGAGGATCTCGATGAACCAGGTGTTGGTTGCGCCGGGGGCCAGCCGTTTCATTTCCAGGCGCAGCGGCACCTCATGATCGGCGATGGTCGTCCAGGTGTGCAGCATGGCATTGTCCCAGGTGTCACAGTTTGTTATGCCACCCTTGCCATCTGGGCGCTGCGGATAGCCTTTCTGAAGCTGGGCAAAGAGACGGGTCGGTTTCCAGCCGAGGCGCAGCGGCACATGGCAGGCATGCATGCCGAGATCATTGAGCGCGCCGCCCTCGCCACAGGTGGCGTTGATACGCTTCCAGTTAGCCGCCTTGGTGGCGTCGAGATCACTGCTGTGATGGAAACCCGAGACGACTTCCAGGACACGGCCGATTTCACCCTTGCGGGCGATTTCAAAAGCACGCTGGGCGCCTGGAAAGAAAGGCATCTCCGAACTGCAACGCACGAAGCGGCCGCTCGATTTCACGGCATCCAGAATGCGCCGGGCCGAAGCGAGATCGATGCCGAAGGGTTTTTCGGCGAAGAGATCCTTGCCAGCCGCGAGCACATCCAGATAGAGCTTTTCGTGCAGATTGTGCGGCACGGCGACATAGACGACATCGACCTCGGGATTGGCGAGCAATTCCTTGTAGTCGGTGGTCTTCTGGGTGCAGGAGGGGATGCAGTCAAACCACGCAAGCGTGGCAGGATTCAAATCCGCGACCGAGACGAGAACAGGTCGCACGGTGACGTCCATGAGGGCGCACCAGCGCGCGAAGGCGCTGGCCATTTCACGGCCCATGAGGCCGCCGCCGATGATGCCGATGCGGATGTCTTTCATTTCGTCACGAGTTTGAGGGCTGTCTTCACGCTGGCACCGTCATGCACCATCGCCATCAGGGCGCGGGTGATGCCTTTGGGATTCGGATGCTGGATGACATTGCGGCCATACACGATGCCCGCCGCACCTTGAGCCAGCAGGCCCTGTGTGCGCTCCAGAATTTCCTTGTCACTGACACGGCCACCACCGCGCACGAGCACCGGGATGCCGGAAGCCGCCGCGATGACTTTGTGATAGACGCTCACGTCGTCGGTCGGGTCCGCTTTCACGATGTCGGCACCGAGCTCCACAGCCTGGCGCACCAGGTAGGTGATCGCTGTTTCATCGCCATTCACCATGTAGCCACCGGCTTTTTCATTCGGCTGAAACACGAGGGGCTCGATCATCATCGGCACGCCATAGTAATCGGCCTGGGGTTTGAGGCGGAGGATGTTTTCCACGCATTGCTCATGCACTTCAGGCGCGCCGGGAATCTGGAAAAGATTCACGCAGACGCATGCGGCGTCATAGCGGACGGCTTGCAGCATTGTCTCCTCGATCATGAGGCTGAACCGGCTCTCCGGAAGCTCCTTGCCATAGATGTTGGCGACATCGGTGCGGAGCACGAGGCTGGGCTTGAAACGGCCCGGACTCTCCTGGAGGTGACGCGCCATGCCAAGCGTGAGCTGAATGGCGTCAGGTGCGGCGTCGACGAGTGTTTTCACCACGCTGCGCATGTCTTCGATGCCAGTGAGGAATCCAGGCTGATTGAAGAAGCCATGATCGACAGCGACATCGAAGCAGCGGTTGGACTTGGCGTTGAAGAGGCGGTTGAGACGGTACTGTTTCATGAGGGTGCGACGGTTAGCTGCTTACTTGATGCCCATCAAGTGCTTGAGGATGTAGAGTTCGAGCGCCTCGTAGTCGCGGGCGTCGCGGAACTGCTGCACGAGTTTTTCATCCGTGGTGCGGACTTTTTCCACGAGGTGCTGGAAAATCTCGCGGCTGCCGGTGAGGTGCGAGGTGACGCACTTGCCCTTCTGCGTGCGCATGGCCTTCACATCCAGGCCGATGAATTCGCCTTTGCTGCCGTAACCGGCCTCTTCGAGCACACGCACCTGATTGTAGGCGGTGCGCAGGTTGGCTCCGCCGAAGTTTTTGTCCTGGTCATACTTGAGACCGTTCTGGTCGTTGAGGTGGACGCTGCCCAGCTTGTCATGAGCGAGAGCAAAGGCCATTTCATCACTAGGATCGAGTCCGGCGAGCAGGGCGTGCGCGGTCTCGATGAGGCCCTTCACGCGGTTGGGATCACTCGATGCGTAGGCCAGGGCGATGGTGTGACCGATGGTCGGCACATAGGCCATGTCGGTGGGCTCATTCGGCTTCGGTTCGATCCAGATTTCGATGTCCTTGTCATGAGCAAGCATGGCATTGATCGTCTCAAGGATGCGCTGATAAGCGAGGCGCGCGTTCTTGCTTTCGCGGATGTAGCTGCCTTCACGGGCCAGCCAGAGCACCACGGCCTTGCTGCCGATTTCACGGGCGATGTCGATCGTGCGCAGCGTGCGGTCGAGCGCATATTTACGATCCTTGGCGCTGTTTGAAGTGTAACCGCCATCGACAGTCTGTGGAGCGAACCAGAGTCGCGGCGCGACGAACTCGGGAGTCAGCCCCTGGTTGTCGAGCATCTTCTTCACCTTGGCGGCCTGCTTTGAAATCTGGGCCGGAGTCAGGTCATCAATGCCGGGAACGACATCGTCGTCATGGAACTGCACGCCATCAAAACCCATGGGTTTGTACAACGCATACTTTTTTTCGTGCGGGAAGGGCTTGCGCACTTCGGGGCCGAAAGGATCGGCTCCTTCGCTGATGTTCCAAGGTCCAAAGGAGAAGCGGTAGGTGGTTGGTTTGCTCATACGGCTTTTAAATACTCAGAATCACAAGTTTTTGCTACGCCTCCAGTCTCCGGCACTGCGTCTATTGTCTCAATCATCTCTGGCTCGTGTTGTTATCTGTGTTACGAAAGTGGTCATGCGAGTCGAGCGTGAGATGATTCAGATTCCGAGCGGGCATTCCTTTCGAGTGCTGCGCTGGTCGCGCTCGCTGCGTGATGTGGAGTGCGTGGTGGCTCCGGGGAAGGTGGAGAAAATCACCGGTGAGGGCACGCGCTGGCATTTCCACGTGGAGATGGAGCTGACCCTGTTCACGGAAGGCAGCGGGACGCGCTTCGTCGGCGATCACATTGGCTCATTTGAAGGCGGTGATCTTGTTCTGCTTGGCAGCAAGTTGCCGCACTACTGGCATACACGGGGAAACTCGGGCGGCATCTCGGTGCAATGGCATTTCCCTGAGGGACATCCGTTTTGGGCTTTCCCGGAAAACCTGCCGCTGCTGGAGTTGTTTGAGCGCGCCGGGCGCGGACTGCGACTGAGCGGAGCCCCGGCGACACGAATCGCCGCTCTGCTGCGTGACATGATGCAGGCCCAGGGGGTGGAGCAGCTTTCTTTGCTGCTGCGCACGCTGGCACTGATCGCGACGGTTCCTGAGGCGGACCGGACATTTCTTTCCGTGCGCTCTTTCGCCCTCGCTGCGGAGTCGCATTACCAGCAGGCGATCTCGAAGGCGATGCGGCATTTGATCGCCCATTTTCGGGAGGAGGTCAGGCTGGAGGATGTGCTGGCGCTCACCGGCCTCAGCCGACCCACGTTCGCGCGGCAGTTCAAGAAGCACTCCGGGCGCACGTTCAGCGAGTTTTTGAACCGCCTGCGTCTCCAGGCTGCCTGCCGCGAACTGCTGGAGAGCGGACGCAGCGTGCTGGAGATCGCCATGGGCTGCGGATTCACCCAGGTGTCGTTTTTCAATCGTCTGTTCAGGCGCCTGCAAAAATGCAGCCCCACGGAGTACCGTGCCCGTCAGGGACGCGAGACCGGCAGGCGCCGTGCAGCCTTTTGAGGGTCCTGACGTGGCGGAGCCGCACCTGCTTCTTTTTGGCGGCAGGTTTGACAATGCCTGCCGTCACTCCTTGATTAGCACCATGTCCCAATCTTCCTCTGATTTCCCCACCATGATTGCACCGCCCTCCAATTTCATCGTCCCGATGGTGATCGAGAGCGAGGGCCGCATGGAACGCTCCTACGACATTTATTCCCGCCTGCTGAAGGACCGCATCATCTTCCTCGGCAGCGAAGTGAACGACCAGGTGGCGAATGTCATCATCGCCCAGTTCCTCTTCCTGCAGATGCAGGATCCGAAAAAGGACATCCATTTCTACATCAACAGCCCCGGCGGCTCGGTGACCGCCGGCATGGCGATCTATGACACGATGCAGTTCGTGACCTGTGATGTGAACACCTACTGCATCGGGATCTGCGCCAGCATGGGCGCGGTGCTGCTCGCCTCCGGCACCAAGGGCAAAAGGTTCGCCCTGCCGAACAGCGACATCATGATCCATCAGGTCTCCGGCGGCGCGCGCGGCACAGCGAGCGACGTGGAGCGCACGGTGGACTTCATGTACAAACTGAAGCGCCGCTTGAACCGCATCCTGGCCCACCACTGCGACAAGACGCCTGAAGTGATCGAAAAGGATGCCGACCGCGACAACTACATGACCGCTGATGAAGCCTGCGCCTACGGCCTGGTGGACAAGGTGCTGTCGAGCAACAAGGAACTGCTGCCGAAAGAGTAACCCGGACATCAACCGATCTCAGGGCGGGCCTTCGGGTCCGCCCTTTTTAGTGCCCGTAAACGGAGCACAGAATCAGGCAAAGATCTCAGCCACCGCCTTGCCTTTCCCATCTTCAGTGACGTAGAAAGGGCGGCCTTCGATGTTGAATTCAGTCTTTGGACTGATGCCCATGGCAGTCATGATCGTGGCATGGAGATCCATGACACTGACCGGGTTCTTCGTGGCGATGAGCGGGCGTTCATCGGCGGTTTCGCCATAGAGATGGCCGCGCTTCACACCACCCCCGAACATGACGACACTGGTGCCGCCGGTGAAGTGCCGGTGCAGGCCGTAGTGCTTCATCTCGCTCAGGGTATCGACTTTAAAAGTGGTCTGATCAGCCGCCGTGGAGCCGGGCTTGCCCTCCATGAGCGCATCACGACTGAACTCACTGGCGATGACGATGAGGGTCCTCTCAAGCATTCCCCTGGCCTCCAAATCACGCACCAACTGGGCGATCGGGAGATCAATCTCCTTGTGCATGGCTTCCACGGTCGTGTGGCCATCCTTGTGCGTATCCCATTGGAAGAAGGGAACGTACTCGGTCGTCACTTCGACGAATCGTGTGCCAGCCTCAACAAGCCGCCGCGCAAGCAAACAACCGCGACCAAAGCGGCCCGTGTCATACTTGGCATAACTTTCTTTGGGTTCGAGCGTGATGTCAAAGGCCTCGCGCTCTTTCGCGCTGAGCAGGCGGTAGGCATTGTCCAGACTGCGAAGCATGGACTGCTGCTGGTAGTCGCTCATCACCTCACGATTCGGGCTTTGATCGACAAGTTTGCGGAAGAGCTTGTCACGATTGGCAAAACGCTGTGCATCCATGCCCTTCGGCGGTTTGACCGACTGCGCGGCCTCTTCGGGGAAGGGCAGATTCATCGGCCCGAATTCACTGCCGAAAAATCCGGCGGTGGTGAATGCCTTCAACTCCTCGCTTTCACCCACACCTTCCAGGCGCTGACCGATGTTGATAAAGGCGGGCATCACGGAGTTGCGCGGGCCAAGCACCTTGGCCATCCATGAGCCGATATGCGGGCAGGCGACGGTTTGTGGCGGCACGTAACCGGTGTGCCAGTGATACTGATGACGGCTGTGCAGGATGCTGCCGAGATCCGGCTGCACCGCGCTGCGGATCAGCGTTGCGCGATCCATCACCTTGGCGATGTTTTCCAGACCCTGGCAGATCTTGATGCCATCCGCCGCCGTGTCGATGGAGGGGAAGGTGCTGAGCATCTTCTTCACTTCGAGCCCCTTTTCAAAAGGCCGGTAACCCTTTGGATCAAAAGTGTCCGGCGCAGCCATGCCACCAGCCATCCACAGCAGGATGCAGGCATCGGCCTTGGCTGGCGGATGCGTCACCGACTCGCCGGTCTTCGCCCAAATGGCACGCGGCTCGCCAGTCATCCATGCGGCGGTGCTGGCGGCAGCGAGCTTCTTGATGAAGTCGCGCCGGACGAGGTGCTCTGGCAATGACGGGTCGAAATCCATGATCAGCAGTGAACGTGCTCATGAACCGTGACCTTGCCACAGGTTTTGCATGCGGCCGATTGCCGATTGCCGGAAATTTTTCAATCACTCCATCGGCTTCACCCGCAATCGTCGCAGCGCGTAAAGCGGTGATTCCGATTCGCTGACCCGTCGCGCTCCATCGCGGCGTTTCGGACCAAACTTCTCGCGGTTTTCAGTGAAGACACTCTCCACGAACTCTTTGCTCCCAAGCACCAAGCCATCGCTGAAATACCTCACTCGCAGCCGCACCATTTCGGCCGTGCTCAGCTTGCCCTTTTCCTTCAGCACCTGCCTTGCTTCATCCGCCGTCACTCCCCGGCGCATCACTTTCCTGTTCTGCGCGTCTCTGATCTCCAC
>CAJCCF010000542.1 GCA_903960845.1 uncultured Verrucomicrobiota bacterium
CTCCCGTTGCTCACGCGGCAAAGTCACCCTCCCGAGCGCATCACGCTTCAAAATCGTCGTTGGTCCGTCTGCATCCATAAGAGCCCCAGTTTAGGACTCCGCCTCTTACCAGCTACGACCAACCCACGGTGCTAGGAATGACGGATACCGAGATCCTCCTCAGTGAGCAATTCACCCTTCTCGCGAGCCTCCTAGCACAGGCGGCCAATGCGGTGAGTGCGGAGCATGTCCGCGCCAGTGATCTGATCATCGCACTGACCCATCACAGAAAGCCTGAAACTGGTCATCGGGCAGTCCTTGAGCGTGCCACCTGCGCCTGCCTTGCGCAGAGATGTAGAGCATCTAGCCATGGCGCAAAGGCGCGTCACCCGTCGAGGCGAAGTAAACTGCCCGGATGACTTCGATGATGACCTGCGCCTCCCGCGGACTCATGCTCGTGCCGTGGACGACTTCGTTGACCCTGCGCCGGGCCTCCTCATGGCCTTCCTGGATAGTGATTTTCATGGTGGTAGTGGTTTTGGGTTCGTTAGCCGAACTACCATGAGCCAGCCTGTTTGCTGTCTCTCCAAAAACACCACCACCTCTCCGTGCTCGACCCAGGCTTTGCAGCCTCAGTCGACCGGGGCGGACAGGTGCCTTAATCGTGAAAAGCGGCTTGAAAGATCAGATCAAATCAAAAGTGCCGCAGGCTAGCCATGAAGCAATCAGAGGGAGTCATCTGACTTTCGCGAACGGTAGCGAGGATTGGCGCATGAATTCCGCCGGACCCGACAAATGTCCGTGCGTAAAACAGACGCCAGTCATCAGCATCAAACCATCACTTCGGCAGCATGGTGAAATACTGCGATTCAAGCTGCTTCACTTTGGCGCGCAGTGGATCAAGCTGGGGCTGAAGTTTGGTCAGTTCGGCGTTGATCTCGACGAGGTTTTTATCACGCACGGGATTGTCTTTCAAGCTGGCGGCGATGGTGGTCTCGGCGGTGGCTTTTTTCTTTTTCGTGTTCTCGATTTCCTCCGTTGCCTTGGTGACTTCGGCCTTTTTGGCATCGACGATTTTGATCTCGCCCTCAAGCTTGGCACGCGCATCAGCAAAGGCTTTGTCCAAGGCTGGCTGGGCTGCCTTGAGTTGAGCGATGGCGTCGGTCACAGATTTGGACTTGGTGACAAATTCCGCAGCAAGAGCGGCGGGAGCGGCCAGTTTTTCGGCACGTGCCTTATCCTGAGCTGTGATCTCCTTGCTGATGCTGTCATGCTGACCGCGCAGAGGCGCAGCCGCCTTGTCGGCGGTGGCGAGTTCCGTCCTGGCCTGTGCGAGTTTCTTCTCAGTCTGAGCGACGGCATTGACAGCGGCAGTGAGTTCAGATTTGACCTTCCCAAGAGCCAGGCGTGAATCGCTAAAGGCCTTGTCACCAGCAGCCTTCGCGGCGCGGCGGGCATCAAGGTCAGCCTGAGCTTTGGCAATCAGGTCTGCGGGTTTGTCCTTGGCGGCTTTGGCATCTGCCAGAGCCTTCTCAGCCGTCTTGGTGTCGGCAAGAAGTTTAGGCAGGGAGGCCTCGGTATCCTTGAAAGCTTTCTCTTTCGCCGTGACGGCAGGCGTCAGGTCAGCCACGCTCTTTTTGGCAGCTGCAAGAGCCGGTTCGATCTTGCTCACATTCGCCTGCTTGCTCACGACCTGTGCGGCTGGACCTTTGAGTTTGGCGGCCACTTCGGTGAGTTTTTTCTTCAAACCTTCGCTGGCCTTGCCGATGTCATCGGCGGATTTTTTCGCGGCCGCGATGCCATCGTCACGTGTTTTGGTGAGTGCGGCCAATTCGGCTTCTCGGGCTGCGATACTCTTCTTGTGCGCATCAAGTTTCCCCGCAGCGCTGCTGTCGGCTGCCTTGGTCGGAGTCACGGCCTGCTCGATACCATTGAGTTCAGCCTTCAGTTTGTTGAGTGTGGCTTCGTGCTGCGGGATGGCATTGGTTGTCTCTGCCACCGTCTTTTTCGCCGACTCAATGCGGGCAGCATTGTTGACCTTGGCATCCTCGTTCTCTTTCTTCGCGGCGGTGTAGTCGTTGAAGCTGCCTTCCAGTTTGGCGAGTTTTTCCTTCTCGGTGAGCACACCGACATTGAACTGCGCGGCCTTGAGGAGGGTGGGCAGTTTTTGCAGGACCTTGATTTCATCACTGGCAAATTTCACAGTGGTCTGAGCCGTGACCAGAACGCCTTTGTCCTGGGCAAGTGCGGCCTCGGCAGCTTTGATGCGGTCAGGGCCTGCTTTGACCAAAGCTGGCAGCTTGGGCGACTCGGCCTTCTTGGCGGCGATAGCCTCAGTGGTGGTTTTGACCTTGGCGGTGGTATCGGCAATCAGTTTGTCCAGATCAGCCACAGGGGCAGGTGCGGCACCAAGCGCTGTTTTTGCCTTCGCGACGGCGGCGGTGAGTTGATCAGCCTTGGCCTTGATCGGGGCGATTTTTTGTGGTTCGGCTTTCGCAGCGGTGAGTTTGGCGACTTCAGCGGCAGCAGAGTCGAGTTCTTTTTGCAGTGCGGCCAGTTGGGCGGATTTGTCGACATGAGCTTTGAGGGCCGCCGTCCGTGCCGTTTTATCAGCGGTGGCTTTGGTCAGGGCGGCTTTGGCTTCTGCCAGGGCCTTTTCATCCGCAGCGATCTCTGCCGGATAACTCTTGGAGCGCCGTTCGTTCTCAGCGACCTCGGCACGGGTTTTGGCGAGACGTTCCTCACGGGTTTTCACATCGGCCTCAGCTTTCTTGATAGCATCCTGAAGCGATGGCATTTTGGCCACGAGTTCGGTGGCACGCTTCTCAGACTCGATGATGCGCTGGGTGATGAGCGGCGGGTTGCTGGAAAGGCTACCCCAGTCGGCCATCTTGGCTTCCAGAGAGAGCATCTTCACCTCACCGCGCCAGTTGGCGCTGACGCAGGATTTCGAATCATGGAGAGCCACCACTTTGGTCACAATGTCGCCCTGGCTCACTGCCTCGGACTTCTTGTTGCCGTTGATGTCCCAGAGACGGACGAGTCCGTCGTTGCCGACGGAAACGAGATTGCCTTCCGGCGTGAATGAAACGGACTGCACGCCGCCGCTGTGAGCGGCCCAGCTTTTCACCAGCTTGCCTTCATTCATCTCCCAGATGTTGATGGTGCCGTCCATGGAGCAGGAGGCGAGAATGTTTGAGTCACCGCGCCAGGCGAGGTCGGTGCACGTGGCCTTGTGCTGGCCGAGGATGTAAAACTCGCCACCACTTGCGGCTTCCCACACCATGACGTTGCCATTGCGATCACTGGTGGCCAGCAGCACGCCATCAGGACTGAAGGCGGTGCCCATCACCCACTCGGTGTGCTTGCTGATGACATACAATTCTTCACCGGTGGCGGTGTCATAGACCTTCACCTTTTTTGAGGGGCTGCCGATCACCACCATCTTGTGATCCGGGCTGATGTCCGCGCACATGACCTGGTCAAATTCCTTGCCCACCTCGACAATGCGTTTGCCGGTCTTCACATCCCAGACAATGGCGTGGCCGAGCTTGCCTCCGCGGCCGCCACCCATCACAAGCAGGGAGCCATTGCGACTGAAGCGCAGACTGCGGGCATAACCTTCGGTGTATGGGAAAATACCGGCCAACTGCTTGGTGTCGGTGTCGTAAAGCAGGACCTGCTTTGGTGCCGCAAAGGCGACCAGGGAGGTCCATGGGCTTGCCGCCATGGCAATCACCGCGGTGGTGCGTGGCGTCACCACGACTGGTTCCAGCAGTACATGCTCCGGCTTGGCGATCGGACCCGCTGGCTTGCCGCTCGTCACAGCCACCGCCATATCGACTTTGGGCTTGCTCGATTTCTTGGCCACGCTGGACTTCGTCTCCAGCACGCCGCCCGCGATCCATTTGGACAGGATATCCAATTCTTTAGCACTCAGTGCCGCGCCTTCCGGCGGCATGAAAGGTTCTTCTTTCTTCGCACAACTCGTCCAGAGACGGCTGGAGCTTGGATTGCCCGAGTCGACGATGGCACCGCCACCGCCCCCAGTCATCAGGGCGCCCATGCTGGTCAGGTCCAGATCGCCCTTCTTTTTATCCGGATTGTGGCAGGAGAAACATTTGTTTTCCAGCAACGGCCGGACCTGGTCTTCATAGGTGATCTTTTCCCCATCCTGAGCGAAGGCAGGCGCAGAAAGCAGGGTGAGGCAGGTCAGTGAGGCAAGGGCGTGACGGTGGGACATGGGCGATAGGGGGTTGTAAACCTACGCCCGGCAAGGCACCAGCCTTTCGCCCCGATGGCTTAAATTCCCCCATGCTGAACCAGCGCAGGCCGTGGGGCGGCAGCTGATTCATTTCGCTGTTTTCGCCTTGACCCCCGCTGCCCGCTTCCTGCCCTCGGCGAGTTGTTCGGAAGTGAGGTTATCTTCAAGCGTTTCCTGACTGCTTTTTGCCTCTGCTTTTCCCTGCGCTGCTGCGAGGCTGACCCACTTGTAGGCTTCGATTGGGTCGGGGCCAGTTCCCGAGCCCTGAGCGTAGCAGATGGCGAGTTCGTATTGAGCATCCGCCAACCCCTGATCGGCAGCTTTGCGGAACCACTTGACCGCTTCTGCCTCGTCTTTGGTGACACCTTGACCCTCGAAATAATAACTGCCGAGGATGAACTGGAATTTGGCATCATTCTGATCCGCCAATCGTCTGACCAGTTCCAGGGCTTCATCGTACTTTTTTAATTGGTTCAGGCTGCTTGCAAGATTGCCGATGACTAGTTTGGTCTTGGCATCATTTGGGCCGAGCACGCGCTCCAGCATCTTAAATACGGCACGGAACTCCCGGACTGCCTCTTCCATCTTGCCTTGCGAATCCAGCGAATTGCCCAAATTTCTCCGATCCATGAGCGTGGCAGGATGCTCCGGACCGAGGACGCGCTCCATGATCTTGAGCAGCGCACGTTGCTCGGCTTCGGCGTCGGAATTTCTGCCTTGGTAATTGAGCGAACCGGCCAGATTGCTACGGTTCATGAGCGTGGAGGGATGCTCTGGACCGAGGACGCGCTCCATGATCTTGAGCACCGCACGCTTCTCGATTTCAGCTTCGGCATATTTGCCTTGGGGATCGAGCGATGTAGCCAAATTGTTCCGGTTTGCCAGCATAGCAAAATGTTCCGGACCGAGGATGCGCTCCATAATCTTGAGGATTCCTCGTTGAGTTGCCTCGGCCTCCGCACTCCGGCCTTGGGAATTCATTGCGACGGCCAAGTTGGCCCGGCTCGCAATTGTGTCGGGGTTTTCTGGACCGAGGACACGCTCCCTGACCTTGATGAGCGCGCGCTGCTCGGCTTCGGCTTCGGCAAATCTGCCTTGGGAATTCAGCGAATTGGCCAGATTGTTCCGACACATGAGTGTGGTGGGATTCTCTGGACCGAGAACGCGTTCCATGATCTTCAGCGTCGCTCGAAGTTCGGTTTCGGCTTCGACGCTCTTGCCATGGGCATCGAGTAAATAGCCCAGATCCTGGCGATTCCCCAGCGTTTTAGGGTCTTCAGGGCCGAGTGTCCGGGTCTGAATCTTGATGAGCTTCCGGAACTGCAACTCCTGCTCCGCGGCTTCTGCTTCGGCTTCGGTCGTCCTGCCTTGAGCATGCAGCATCACGACCAGTGAATCCCGGGTGAGCAGGGTGTCTTCGTCGTCAGCCCCAAGCACGCGCGCTTGAATGGCAAGTACTGCACGCAGTTCCTTCACGGCTTCCGCGGGATTTCCATCATCTCCCACGAGCCGGGCCAGGCCCATCCGGTTGCGCAGGGTGAAGCGGTGCTCGGCACCCAAACTCTGCTCCGCCTCCGTCACCACGGCCCGAATCGCGACCTCGGCCTCCCTGGCCTTTCCAGCTTCCGCCAATGCGACCGCGCTCTCGCGCTTCTTCACCAGCGCTGGCGCAGGCGCTTTCTCTTTCTCAGCGCTGCGCGCCTGTTCACTCAACAGACAAAGAACAGCACCGATCGTGGCGAGTGTTAGAGTCCGGTGAAATTGAATCATTTGTGCTATTTTATGTTAGGCGTGTGAACGTATCCCAACGGATTGTTATTCCCTCATTCGTGAATATCGTCCGGACAGATCATCTGAATCAGGTCAATCTTGACCGACAGCAAGGGCCCTTACGGCCAGCGGGCTTTGTGTCCCGCAGGGCATCAAGGCCGGGATGCTTCAGACTGAAGCGCTGCGACTTTATCACCTTCCTGACTGGACCAGGGAGACTGCTGACCGTCTTTGGCAGTGTATTCCAAAGTGCAGCGGGCAAGATCAATGCGGGTAAGCCCAAAATCCTCAACACCCGGGGCATAGGATGCCGACACAGTGACGTGCCCGCGCAAAATGATCTCGTTGGTTGACCGCCTGTAGTGGATCTCATCGGCACGGCAGTAGTAGGAGCCAAATGCATCCGTCACATCAACCCTGGCCTGCCCCACCGCGCGGGCCAGATCAATGCCTTTGACAGTTTTAGATGGCACAGAGGTGATCTTCATTCCTGAGATTGTAATTTGGTAGTTTCCATCACGCAGCAGGGTCTGTTCCGTGGGCGAGGCGGGCGTGTAAATATCGAATTCTGGGAACAAGCACCAAATTGAAGGATCTCCGCAAAAAGCCCCCGTTAGGAGGAACCCACCAGCACAAAAGGGCATCATTATGGCCGTGCCGGCTGCGAACTGCAGAGTTTTGATAGCTGAAATATGTTCTTTCCTTCCACAACCCACTTTTGCGCCTTCAAGTTCAGCCGCGGAGATCAGACGGTCGTTACTGACTGAACCGGGATGAAGACTAAGATTGGGATGATTCAAAGCAGCGCCGGTGAGCCGACTATTGGATTTTCGATTCAACGCAGAGCAAGATGTCATGGTCACGATGAGGGCAGCACTGAGATAGGCGAACGGGCGGTTCATGAGAAGCAGGAGTTGATGTTTCAGGAAGGCTTTCAATGCCCTCTTGACCAGCTACATCCGGAATGACCGCGGACGGTTACAGGCTATTTTTCAGCACGATTGGACGGTTGAAAAACCACACTTCAAATCAGCACCTGTGGTTATCCTATTCAGAGGACTGCACGACGACCGATTCCTCTCCGCGCCACATCAGGGTTTCATCATCGATGAATGACTCGATCATTAAAATCAGCAGGCTTTTCAGCCGACTCATGAGTGAGCAGCATGCACCACCTACTTGCCACCACTGGTAAACTCCACCGACTCCACCGGAGAAAATGCCGGGATGGGGGGATACGGCGGGATGTCCAACCAGTCGAGGCCGAGGGCACTCATGCCGGCACGCAACTTGGGCAGGTTCCAGAAGATCAAATGCGATTTCTTGTCCAGATTCACCATGATCACGCCATCAGGACTGAATGTCAGGGGCGCCTGGTCGTCGAAATCCGGCGCGGCGAGATCCTCCAGGTTGCCCGGTCGGATGATGCGCAGTTTGTTACGCTCGGATTCGAGCGTCAGTGCGGTCAGTCGCGGGCTGAATGCCATTGCTCCGAAATAATTCCCCGTGTGGGTGCGCAGTGATTTGATCAGTGCCCAGTTTCTGGTTTCCCAGATTTTGTACTCCACGCTGTTTGCGGTCACGAGCATTGATCCGTTGGGACTGAACAGCACGTTGGCTCCGCCGGTTCCGCGCAGCGCGTGAACCGGATGTCCCTCCGGCAAGGACCATATCTGAACATCCGAACCGTTCACCGCTCCCGTGGCGACCCATGTCTCGTCAGGACTGACGGTTGCAAAGGCCGCATTCGGCTGGCCGTGGATCTCCAGCGGGAGCTGCTTCGACTCGAGATCAAGGACAAGGATCCGCTCCGGATGCGTCACCACGAGCCAGCGTCCATCCAGATATTTTTTGTGTGATGTGTCCCCCTCGACGCGCATGGCGGCACGCTGCCATCCCTCGCGTGCGTCCATGATGAGAGGCTTGCCGAAAACCAGTTTCTTCACATCCTTGCCGTTGGGAGCCTGGAGAATCGGCCACTTCATGATCCCGTGCAGCCCTGTCACCATCAGTGAGTTCGATGTCCAGATCACGGAGCGGCTTGATTGCACGGGCAGGCTGCCCACAAACTCACCGTCGCGGCTCCAAAACTTCACCATGTCCTCTGCAGATGTTGCCATGACCAGACCGGAGGGATGCCAGGCGGCCCCGTGCACCTGATGCCGTTCATGACCTACCGTCTGCCGCATGATCCCATCGCCATCCTCCACCTCAAGCAGACTGACCTGATCACCACGGCGGAACAGACCGAGTCGCCGCCCATCAGGGGAAAAGCTGAGCTGGCCCACCGACTGGGCGGTGTAGCCCACCAACTTCTCACCCAGGCGCGCCTCCCACAGGATGATCTCTTCATCAATGCCCTCCGTCACCAAATGATGTCCATTGGGGTGCCATGCGGCGCGCTTGGCGGCCGTCTCATGAGCGCGCCAGCTGCGCTCCACCAGGGAATCGCCTCTGGTATCCCAGATGTGGACCATGCCGTCGTCTGAGGGAATCGCAATCCAGCGGCTCTTCGGATCCCAGGCAATGCCGAAGGATGAACGGCACTTCTGATAGCGGCTGGTGATCACCGCAGTCCCGACGTCCACCAGATCGACACCATCCCGGGCGTGGCTGACGGCCACGAACCGCCCGTCCGGTGAGGCCCGCAGCGCATAGGGATCCGATGCAAGCAGAACCTGCCTAACCATGGATTTGGATTTCAGATCCCAGACCTGCACCGCTGATTTCGTCCCAACAAAAAGAATGGCTGAATCCGCCGCAAAATCAAAAGCCTCCTCATGGATACCCTTCAGGTTCATGAGCACTGTCGCGGTTTCAAGATCCCAGACGATCATTTCCAGTTCCTCATCCTGCTTGGTCCCATAGCCTGCAGCAAGCCAGCGGCCATCTGGGCTGAATTGCAGCAGACGCTGAACGGATTGTTTCTGGGCAGGCAGCGTGGTGAGAACCTGAAGACCGGGATAAACGCGGATCGCAATGCTTCCATCGACAAGAACCTGCGCGTTGCGCGTGTAGTCCCGGTTCATGGCCGAAGGTCCACGTGCCTCGGCCTCACCACTCCAGCGATCCATTTGCCGCATGTCAGCCAGAGTCAGGCATGCCACGCCTTCGCTGCGCAGAGCCGGCGTGACCCGGATGGCCACCCCCTTCGCGATCGCTTCAAACGCATCCCAGCGATGTCCATCCTTCGCCCGCATGCGCAGAGCTCCAGCCTCGCTGGTGAAGCCTTGCACCGCGTCATTCAAACGCCGCTCCGTCTCCAGACGGTTCCGTTCAGAAAAGCGCCAGGCCGAGTAAAATCCAGCGATTGCAGCCAGAGCCGTGAGCACCAGCATCGAGACCAAGGCAGCAATGCCCGGATTCCTGCGAGCCCATTTCGCAGCCCGGCCGGTCGTCGAGATCCGGCGGGCCATGATGGGCCGTCCATCCTGCCATCGCTGCAATTCTTCCTCAAAGGATTCCGCGGAGCCGTAGCGCCGATCCGGATTTTTCTCCAGACACTTCATGCAGATGGTCGAGAGATCACGATCCACGCCGGGCCAGCGGAGATGCGGGGCGATGGGATCTTTCTCAGAGACCTGGCGCAGGGTGTCAGCCACCGACTTCCCCTCAAATGGAGGATGTCCGGTGAGCATCTCGTAGAGAATGGCCCCGAGGGCATGCACATCCACCGCCGTGGTGATGTCCTTGATTCTGCCATCAGCCTGCTCCGGGGCCATGTAATTGGCAGTTCCGAGCACCATGTGGCTGGCGGTGATGCCTGCATTTTCCTCCACAAATCTTGCCAGCCCAAAATCGGCCAGATACGGTTCACCTGCAGCATCCAGCAGGATATTGCCAGGCTTGATGTCGCGGTGAATGACGCCGTGCTGATGCGCGTGATGAACCGCGCGGGCGATTTTCACCAGCAATGCCACGCCCTCCTCCATGGGCCATTTGGGACGACTCCTCAGGGCATCGGCCAGACTCCGGCCGCCCTCCACCAGTTTCATTTTCAGAAACGGCGACCCCTCGCGAGTCCCGAACTCGTATAGTGTGATGATGTTCGGATGGTCGAGTCGCGCGGCCGCCCGGGCTTCCACCTCAAACCGCGCCTCCCAGCCTTCACGGTCGGCGTGTTCGAGTGGCAGCAACTTGAGTGCAATGTCACGCCTGACGTCACTCTGGTGGGCACTGTAGACAACCCCCATGCCACCACGGCCAATCAATTTGATTTCATCAAGCTCCGGAAACAGATCGGCAATGAATTCCTGATACGGCGTGGTCTTCTGCGTGCGACCATCCGCCGGGATGGCCTGCGTCTCCATGCCGGCAAAAAGCAGGCAGCGTGGACAGATAGCCTCCCTGATTCCCGCAGGAAAAGGCTGTCCGCAGGATTCGCAATGGTTTGCGTGCGAGGTTGTCATGAACTTCGGTGCCGTTAAAAGATGAGGCAGCCTTACACTGATTTTGAAAGTTGCCTACCCTAAAGTCCAGTCACGAGACCAGGGCATTGGTGAACCAATTGTTCGCGCCAGCGGGCATGTCACGCTCCATGCTGCCCGAAAATCTCAAACAGGTGGGCGATCTCCTCGTTGACCTCATCGGGCGAATCCACGGTGAGGGCGATTTCGTCATGCAACAGTCGGCGATAGCGCTGGCGCATGCGAAACACCGCCACTTTCACCGCGCCTTCCTTCATGCCGAGCGTGGCTGCGGTCTGAGCCAGTGTTGAAGCGTCACCATCGGCCGAGAGACGATCTTTCAAGGCATCAAACACACGCTCCCTCTTATCCTTCGAGTACTCCAATCGAAGTTTTTTAAAAACGGCATCGAGCAGCGTCAAAGCCCACTGCCGTTCGAAGAGCAACTCGGGAGTCACTCCAGTCGCAGGTTCAGCCATGCAGGCCTGTTCAGCCTCTTCCGCATCAAGCGCCACATGGGCGAGTCCGCCACCACGTTTCAGGGCGGAACCGCGCTCATGCACATTCGCGGCAAAGCGTTTCACCGCCACGAGCAGAAAAGAACGCAATCGTCCCCTGCTCTCCTCCACACTCGCAAACGAGTCGCGCTCCAGAAGCATGGCAAAGAAACCCTGGGTGAGATCCTCCGCATCGTGCGGTGAGTTCCCCTGGCGACGAAGAAAGGCATAGACCGGCTTCCAATAGACTTTGCACAACTCAGCGAGCGCCTCAGCCGCATGCGGCTCGCCGCTCTGACGGGCACGCAGCACGATGCTCCAGCGCGTGGCAGGAAAGCCGCCTTGATGTTGGGTGGCTCGCGCAGCTTGCGGAACCTCATCAATGATGTCCTCGTTCATGCAATGCAGATGTCGCTGTGTTTTGAATTGTGCGCGGCGAAAAATCCAACGCACACCTCCCGGCATCAAACCGCTCAACCATTCCAGACAAACGTCACCGGTTTGTCGATGTCGGGATGAATGCTGTGCAGCACGGGACAGCCGAGCGCGGTCGCTTCAAGCAGAGCCCGGTCGGGATGAGTGGACGGCAGTGGAATCTCCATGGTGATGGGCAGGCGCACGATGCGGCGCGGTGAATCCTCACTCATGTGCTTTTCCACACTGACTTTCATTCCCGGGATGTCGTAGCCCTTTTGCTGGGCCTTGATGTTGATGACCGTGACCATGCAGGTCGCCAGTGCGGTGGCCACGAGATCCGTGGGCGAAAATGATTCACCTTTGCCGTGATTGTCCACAGGAGCATCGGTGATGAGTTCGTTTTTCGAAGGACCATGGGTCGCGCGGCAGCGCAGCCCGCCCGTATAATCAACAGTGATAGAAACAGCCATGCCCATGAAGTAGCGGAACGCGCTGCCAATGCCAAGCACGGATGTTCGGGATCACGCGGGAAAATTCAGGCTTCCCTTCGAATGCAGCTTGGTGGTAGTGTTCACTCGTGAGAACAGTCCTGCTCCTTTTTGCGCTGCTGGCTGGGCAATCCGTGGCGCAAGTCGTGGTGCCGACCAATCCAACGAAATTCGGCAAGCGAACCATCAGTGGTGGTGCCAACACTGGAAATGCCGCGGTGAATGCCACGGCTCCGGCCGCTGAAACCAAGGCCCGGCTGGTGAGCTACTTTTCTCTCGAATCGCCACGGCAATGGAAGAGCAAGGATGGCAAATCTCTACTGGGCAGCATCATCGCTTATGAAGAAAGCGTGCTGGAAGTCACCGGATCCAGCGCCAGTGCTGCGGCCGCAAATGCTCAGAACGCCGCAGCTCCAAAGACGCCGGAAAAGCTCACCATCATCCGGGACGGCAAAGTGCGCTTGCTCGTGAATCAGAAACCCTTTGAGGTCCCGCTGGACCGGCTCAGCGACGAGGACCGGGAGCATGCGATGAACCTCCATAAAGCCGTCACCAAGCAGCAGGCTGCCAGGTAACGGCGGAGCAACTCACAGCGAAACACCACGCTTCCATGGCAGGAAATCATCCTGACCGAGTGAGACAGCCTTGGGCACATACTCGCCGCTCGCGGTGGCGATGCAGAGTTCAAGCAGAGCTTCACCCATCTGGGGCACCGTTTGCGCACCGGTGATGATCGGGCCTGTGTCAAAGTCCAGGATGTCACCCATGCGCTGCATGAGCGTGCTGTTCGTGGCGATCTTGAGTGTGGGGCAGACCGGGTTGCCTGTGGGTGTTCCCAGGCCGGTGGTGAAGAGAATGAGATTGCAGCCGCCACCAGCGATGGCGGTGGTGGACTCGACATCATTCCCCGGGGTGCAATACAGCGTGAGGCCGCCGTGTTTGGTGATGGGCTCGCTGTAGTCCAGCACATCGACAATCGGGGCGGTGCCGCCTTTCTTGGCAGCGCCGGCAGATTTGATTGCATCAGTGATTAGGCCGTCGCGGATGTTACCCGGTGATGGATTGGCATCAAAGCCGGAGCCGCAGGCTTTCGCCGCGCCTTCATAAGAGCGCATGAGGTGCACAAAACGGTCGGCAAGTTCCGTGGTCACGCAGCGGTCACACAGACTCTGCTCCACGCCCGCCAGTTCAGGGAATTCTGAGAGAACGGGCGCGCCGCCGAGCGCGGACAGCAGATCCGCCGTGTGGCCGATCGCCGGATTGGCCGAGATGCCTGAGAAACCATCCGAACCGCCGCACTCGACACCGACAATGAGATCACTCAGCGGACATGCTTCACGCACCTGTTCATTGGCTTTGGCCACGGCTGAAAACGTGGTGCGGATCGCGCTGGCCATCATGTCACGCTCCGATCCGCTCTTCTGCTGCTCAAAGATGTGCAGCGGTTTATTGAAACGCGGATAGAGACGGCTGATGGCATCCTGCAAAAGACTCACCTGGGCATGCTGGCAGCCAAGACTCAGCACCGTGGCGCCTGCGACATTGGAGTGGGCAATATAACCGGCAAGAAGCTGAACCAGCGCCTGTGCATCCTGCCGCGTGCCGCCACATCCGAGACCATGCTCGAGAAACTTGATGCCAGTGACATTCGGGAACAGCGGCTTGGGCTCATTCAGGAAAAACTCATCGGGCACGCCATCCAGCGCCAGGCCCTGCTGATGCCGCTCGACCAGGGTTTGTGCATAGCGCTCATACGGCGAGGTGCGGCCATAACCGAGCGCACGTGTCAGCGCCTCGCGCATGAAGGCAAGATTGCGGTTCTCGCAAAACACGAGCGGGATGACGAGCCAGTAATTGGCGGTGCCGGAAATGCTGTCGCTGCGCTTGTAACCCATGAAACTGCGCTGCTGCCAGCGGCTCACATCAGGGGGTGTCCAAAGGTAATCCGATTTCTTGCCGGAGAAGGCGGCCGTCTCGTGCTTGATGTTGTGCGTGTGAACCAGACTGCCTGCGGGAATGGCGTGCATCGCGCGGCCCACCGTGACTCCATACATGGTGATCAGATCACCTGCGGCGAAATCATGCGCGGCGAATTTATGCTTGGCATGGATGTCCTCACGCAGCGTCCAGCCTTCAATCTGCTGGCCTGATTTGAGATCACGGAGAGCGACGATGAGATCATCGGCAGGATGGACACGGAGTATGGACGAGGACATGAGATTTCATTCAACCCTCCACGAGAGCGCCTTGTTTCAGGATCAGGCGACGATCTCCGCGTTTGGCGAGATTTTGATCATGGGTGACGACGACGAGGGTCTTTTTTGATTCTTCGACAACGCTCATGAGCATGTCCATCACGACCGAACCGGTGCTGGCATCGAGATTGCCGGTCGGTTCGTCGGCGTAAAGAATGCCGGGATCGTTGATGAGGGCGCGGGCGATGGCGACACGCTGCTGCTCACCGCCGCTAAGTTCAGTCGGCAGGTGATCAAGACGCGGAGTGAGGCCGACACGATCAAGCAACTCACGGGCGCGAACCTCGGCCTTGCGGCCTCCGATCATGGCGGGCAGCAGGACATTTTCCAGAGCCGTCAGTTCCGGCAGCAGGAAGTAGTGCTGAAAGACAAATCCCATGGTGCGGTTGCGTGCCGTGGCGCGCTCCCTGGCACTGCCGTGATAAAGCGATTTGCCATGCACAAGCACGTCACCACGTGTCGGTTTCTCCAGGCCGCCAAGCACATAAAGCAGAGTTGTTTTACCCGCACCGGACTGGCCGCAGAGGAAGATTTTTTCTCCGGCCGCGACTTCAACATTCACACCGCGCAGCACAGGCAGATCGTGCCCGCCGATGGTGTAGGTGCGGTGAACATCGGTGGCGATCAGAGGGGCGGCGGTGATGCTCATGGCTGGGAGTTAGGGGTTGGATCCAGAGTCAGTCGCCCCAGTGCGAGTGCGCCGAGCACGCCGGACCGGTTGCCAAGTCCCGGCTGAACAATGAACTGATCGAAATCACGCCCAAGTTCCGGCACGAGGAGGTAGCCATTCAAATGGTGGATTAACCTGCTGCGAATGAGAGGGATGAGCTGCGGCTGATCCATGACGCCACCGCCGAGAATGATGCGGCGCGGCGAGAGAGTCAGGCATAGGTTCATCAGCGCATGACCCATGATGTCTGCAATTTCCGTCCAGGCCGGATGATCTGAAGCCAGCGTGTCAGCGCGCTGGCCCCAGCGGCGGGCGATGGCGGGCCCGCTGACATATCCTTCAACACAGCTTTGATGAAACGGGCACTGGCAGGCTGGCTGCAAGGCGGGGCTGTTGACGGGTGGAGGCACCATCAAATGACCGATCTCCGGATGCAATGCACCATGCAGAAGCTGACCATTAACCAGCACACCGCCGCCGACACCGGTGCCAACCGTGATGTAGATGAGCGGGTCCATCCCCTGCCCTGCACCCCAGAGATGCTCGGCCAGCACGGCCGCATTCACATCCGTGTCAAAACCGACAGGCACATTGAACCGTTGCTTGAAAAACGTCACCACATCCGTGTGCTGCCAGCCAGGCTTGGGCGTGGTGGTGATGAATCCATAAGTTTCGCTTTTTGGATTCAAATCCAGCGGCCCGAAGCTACCGATGCCGATGGCGGCGAAAGGGCCATGCTCCAGCTTCATTTGCGCGAGCCAACGGCTCACGCCTTCCAGCGTCTCTGCAGGTGTGGTTGTCTCGACACGATGCATGGCCCGCAGGTCGTGCGGTCCGGTGCCGATGCCGCACACGATCTTGGTGCCGCCCATTTCGATGGCTGCAATGACGGGCGCCTGGTCACTCATGCGGTGCGGACAGCGGAAGAGTCACGGATGCCGAGGCTGGCATAGATCTCACGCGTGGCATGGGATTTGTTCAGCGTGTAGAAGTGGATGCCGTCCACGCCATTTTCGAGAAGGTCGCGGCACTGTTCGGTGGCATAATGAACACCGACCCGCTGCACAGCCTCCTCATCACCACCGCAGCGCTGGATGGCGCGCAGAAGTTTGGCCGGGTAGCGGGCTCCGGCGGCGAGTTCGGCCATGCGTTTCATGCCGCTGGCGCTGGTGATGGGCATGATGCCGGCGATGATCGGGATGTTGATGCCGGCAAGGCGGCAGCGGTCGCGGAAGTCGTGGAAATCGTGGTTATCAAAGAAGAGTTGCGTGCAGATGTAATCCGCACCGGCATCGCACTTGGCTTTGAGATAATCCATTTCCAGCACGCGGTTGGGTGTCGTCGGGTGACCTTCCGGGAAACCGGCCACGGCAATGCCAAAGCCGCGCTTGTCCGGATGGGCGCCACTTTCATTGAACTTCTTGATGAAGCGCACAAGATCGGCGGCATGCTGAAAGGCATCCTTGCTGCGGTCATACCCCTCGAGATTGCGCGGAGGATCACCACCGAGTGCAAGGATGTTGCTGACACCCGCCCCGGCATAGCGCTCCAGGATGCTGGAGATGTCGGCCTCGCTATGACAAACGCAGGTGAGATGCGGCACCGGATCGAGCGTGGTGGTCTTCTTGATGCGCACCACAAGATCATGCGTGAGTTCGCGGGTGGAACCACCGGCACCATAGGTCACACTGACAAACGAGGGCTTGTAAGGTTCCAGCTCGCCAATGGTCTGATAAAGCGCCTCGAAAGCCTCAGCGGATTTGGGTGGAAAAAATTCAAAGGACAGCGTGGGCCGCTGCTGGCTGAGGATGTCAGAGATGTGCATTTGGAAAAGAAAGCGGCCTATTCAAGACAGGGATGAAACGGGCGCAAGACAGGGACTTCAGAAAACCACGGAACGGGCAATCATTTCGCAGGACTGCACGTCGAGTTTGCCGGAGGAGAGGATGGGGATGTCGTCCACACGGATCATTTTTTTGGGAATCCAAAGTGATGGCATGCCTTTCTCAAGCAGACGGTACCGCAGATCGAGGATCTCCTGATGCTCAGGACCGCCGGGGATGGCGGTGAGCAGAATGAGCGCCTCGCCCTTGTCCGGATCAGGCACGCCGACGACGGCAATTTTACGCGTGGATTCATTCTCCAACCCCATGGCCTTGATGAGGGCGTCCTCGACCGTTTCATGCGGCACCATCTCACCGCCGATCTTCGAGAAACGACTGAGCCGCCCCTCAATGTAAAGGAAGCCATCGATATCGACCCTCCCGATGTCGCCGGTGCGGAACCAGCCGTTCCCATCCTTCACGTCATCGGTACGTTTTTCATCATTGAGATAGCCTTCAAAGATGTTGGCTCCCTTGAACCAGATCATGCCGCTTTGATGAATGGGCTGGGGCTGGAAAGTCTCCGCATGAGTGATGCGGAGCGCGAGTCCAGGCACCATCTGGCCGACACTTCCCTGACGCTGGCCTGGCAGCCAGACGTAACCGCCGGCTTCATCACCCGGCGGCTGTGGATCAGGCAGGTTCACATTGGACACGGGAGAAGTTTCGGTCAGGCCGTAACCCTCATAGACATGCTTGCCAAACTTTGCCTCAAAGGCATCCGCCACTGCCGCCGACAGTTTCTCGGCCCCGGTGACACAGAGCTTGATGGAGGTGAGCGATTCTTTGTTCACGCCGCGCAGATAACCACGCAGGAAGGTGGGCGTGGAGATCATGAGAGTGATGCGATGCTTCTCGATCAGCCCGGCCAGCTTCTTCACTTCAAGCGCGCTTGGGTAGGTGATGAGATCCACCCCACACACGATCGGATACCAAAGTGTGACCGTGCAACCAAAGCTGTGGAAGAGAGGAAGACAGCCCAGGATGCTGTCGTCTGATTTCAAGCCCAGCCGACTGCCAAACTGGATCACATTGGCCATCATGTTCCGGTGACTGAGCACCACGCCCTTGGGCGTTCCCGAACTGCCACTGGTGAAAAGCAGCACCGCCTCGTCTGCCCCACCCTTCCTTGGCACACCAAGAACGAGGGCCAGGATCCAGGCTGGAAGTATTCTGCTGATCACCTGCCAGAGGATGGTCTTCACCTTCAGTTTTGGCAACTCGCGCTCCACGAGGATCAACTGTCGGTTAGGCGGCCATGGGAAACTCTGCACTTTGCGCACAAAAATGTCCGCTGTGATGAAGCGATCCAGATCGCCGGCCTTGATCGCATGCTCGATGGAGGAACGGCCCGCAGTGAAGTTCAGGTTCACCGGCACCTTGCCAGCCAGAAGAACGGCGATGTTGGCGATGAGGCCGCCGATGCCCGGTGGCAGCACGATCCCCACACGCTTTTTGGCGGTCTCAGACTTAATCACCCTGGACAGAGCGATGGCGATCGCGAGCACCTTGTCATAAGTCAGCTCATTCTCATCTTTGCCGTCGATGATCTTGTTGGATCGGCCATGCTTTTTTAACCCAGCCAGCATGGCGTAGGCAAGGTTCATGTCCAGAGTCGGGTGCGCGGAAAAGCACTGCTCAGCCAGGGCCAGAAGCGACTCCTGATACGCCGCCAGACTCACCTCGCCAGCTCGCAGCATCTCTCCAAACGCAAAGGTGGCATCGTGCTCGTCATACTGAGGCTCAATGTCCAGTGCGATTTCCCTGGTGCGCTGGATGTAAAGGGGCATCACAGGCACGCCAGCCTTCAGGATGAAATCGAGCGTTGTTCCGGGCACCGAACTCATCGGCGCATTCATCACCGAGGCCAGGGCTGGCAGATAGATCACCACGCGCCCCTGCTTCACCTCGGCTGCCACAGCCTGCCGGTACATGCCCACTTCAGCAGTGGCGGCGATCGCGAGAGCGCTCACATTCTCATTTGCCAAATGGGCACTGAGCTCTGGCGACAGCGCTGCGCCATGGACCACCAGATAGACAAACTCGCGCCCCGGCAACATCTGCTCCAACCACATCAGTTCATGATAACTGAGCTGGCTGGGCACGATCAGAAAGCCACCCCCCTGAGGCAGATGCTCGTGACCGAGCAATTTGAGATTCTTGAGCGATACGGACTTTTCCTTGAGCATGACGAATGGAGGAGGGGGACGGGAGGTCAGGAGTCTAAGCCCCACCCCCAAGTCTTTCCAGCAGGAAAAGGACAAGTTCAGCTAGGCGTGAAAGCCATGCCGCAGGTTCTCCGGCAGCGGGTGACCCGCATTGATGTCATGCATTTCGATAATACGCCCGTCATCCATCGAGGCGATGCGGTTGGCGTGGGGAAAAATACGGTTGTCGTGGGTGACGATCAAAACCGCGCGGTCCGGACTGCGTGCCACACTTTCAAAAATATCCATCACCAGCGCCCCGTTTTTGGCGTCCAGCGCGGCGGTTGGTTCATCGCAGATGATGAGTCGCGGATCATGCACCAGGGCCCTGGCGATGGCCACCCGCTGCTGCTGACCGCCGGAAAGTTCACTCGGGCGGTGCTTCATGCGGTCGCCCATGCCCACTTTTTCCAGGATTTCACGAGCCTTCTTTTCAGCGCTGCGCGTGGATTTGCCCTGAATCAGCAGTGGCACGCTCACATTCTCCACGCAGGTCAGCGTGGGTATCAGATTGAAGGACTGGAAAATGAATCCAATGGAAGCCGCGCGGAACCTGGTCATGGCGCCCCTGCTGAGTTTGCGCAAATCCTGGCCAAAGACAGTCACCTCCCCCGAACCTTCATCCACATTGAGCGTGCCGGCCACGATGCTGATCAGCGTCGTTTTGCCACAGCCTGAAGGCCCCACCAGCATGGTGATATCCCCACAGCGCACATCCAGATCAACGCCCTTGAGCACCTGCAAGCGTGAACCGCCATCACCAAACGACTTGTTCACGTTTCGCAGATGCGCAGCGAGAGCAGATGGAGAATTTTTAGAATCGGTCACAGGAAGCATGGCAGAGATGAAAACATCAGCCCTGGAGACGAGCCGACGCTGATCATGGGCCGAGGTAGCCAGCGTCTCAAGCAACACCTGTCAGCCCCGCTCGCCCGGTTTTGTGAAAACCAGTTCAGCACTTGAGGCAGGATCGAGGGCTGCCCTGGCTCCGGAATATCTCTTGAGATCAGCGCTTTGCATTCACACGGGGATGGGTGAAGACTCGCCGGTCGCAGGCAAAGCATTCTGCTCGCAGCGACCGCTTTTGCAGTCTTTGGCGCCCGGGTCTAAAACGAACAAAAAAGACACATGACACACGCTTGATCAGCGACTCGCGATGAAAGCACAAGCCAGCCAGAAAGTGCGTGAACCCGTTCGACATTGCCAGCAAAGGCTGGTTCTTTTGGCCTGAATAGCCGCCACCTCATTTCAAAGCCTTCCGCTCCGCTTATACCTTCAGTCGCTCATCACGCTTGATCAGTTAGGATTTCCACCATGCGCCTCCCAATCATTCAAGGTTTGATTCGCCGCAGGTTGCTCATCAACTTCCGCGTGAATGCTGATGTTATGGGTCGTTTTCTACCACCACCTTTCCGCCCCAAACTTCACCATGGGTATGCCATTGCAGGCATCTGTCTCATCCGATTGGAGCAGATTCGTGCCGCAGGACTTCCTCGCCTGTGCGGCATATCGAGTGAGAACGCCGCGCACCGTACCGCTGTTCTTTGGGATGATCCTTCTGTGGGGCCGCGAGAGGGAGTTTTTATACCGCGCCGTGACACAGGATCATGGCTCAACCATTTGGCGGGCGGGCGCATTTTCCCAGGCGAGCATCATCTGGCAGATTTTACCGTCACCGACGATGGATCCAATATTTCCATGTCCATTCAGTCCTGCGATGGACGCATGGCTGTTCAACTTAAAGCTTTCGAGAGTGAGTCGTTTCCAGAGTCCTCTTGCTTTGAATCACTGGCCGAATCATCCGCCTACTTCGAGGGCGGTAGCGTGGGCTATTCCGTCACCCGTGATTGTTGCCGTCTCGATGGAATCCGTCTTCAGACAAGCGACTGGCTTGTGCGCCCCCTCACCGTTGAGCACGTCCAGTCTTCCTTCTTTGCCGATGAATCGAGATTTCCTGCTGGCAGCGTCACCTTTGACCACGCCCTCATCATGCGCAATCTCAGTCACCAGTGGCATCAAGAGCACGAGATGTTTGTGAAGAAACATCCCACGTTGAGTAGGCAAAGCGCCGAGTGAACCACTCTTCCGGATATCAATGGAACTGGATCATCCGCGAAAGACCATTGCTGGTTCCAAACGGACCACGCGCCAAATGCCGATCAGGGAGGAAATCGCGCAGATGAAAAGGATGACGCAGAGAACGGCGGGTGGGACCATTTCGGGCATGTAGAAAGGCGGTTGCTCGTTTTGAAGCGCTGGAAAAGCAAAACGGGCGGTGAGGAACATGCCGATGCCATAACCAATAAGACCGACAGTGAACGCCTGTGTCAGCAGCATGGTGCAGAGCGTCCAGGTGGACGCACCCATGGCCTTCAAGGCGCCGAGGTGCTTCATGTGCTCCAGCACGAAGCTGTAAAAAGTCTGACAGGAGATGGCCACGCCGACGATGAAACCAATGAGCACCGTGATGCCAAAGGAGAATGGGATGCCCGTGTTTCTCACATACCACCAGACGGTGCTGTAATTGAAGTCACCTTCGCCATGCTCGAAGCCCCGGTTGCGGTAGGCTTTCAATCCGGTTTCCTTTTCAATATCCGCCACACACTGCTCCTCAGAAATGCCGGCACGCGGTGCGGCAATTACGGCCGAAAGCATCTTGCGCTGGGCGGGAGTGTATTGCAGGGCGCGCTCATAGGTGGTCCAAACATACGGCCCGCCGGTGAAAGACTGGACGGTGTCTGCAATGGCAACGACGCGCGCCTCCTGATCATTGATCTCAAAGATGTCTCCCAGTTTGACCGCACCACCTTTCACTTCGGCAAGGCGCTTCACAGCAAGATCGTCAATCACCACCGCATGCGGCAGGCGCAAATCCGCCAGATTGCCTTCCTTGATCTTCACCGGGGCGCCCGCCAGCGTGGTGGCGTCGATGCCGATGAGTTGGATGATTTTAAAATTACCGTTCGCCAGGCGCACGCGCTGGATGCCGGAATAAAGAGGTGCCGCCCAGGCCACGCTATCCACACTGCGCACGCGTGCCACATCCGTATCGAGCAACGGATTGGTTTCATTCACCTGATCCACCTTCGACTCCACCACCCAGATCGGTGCCGGAACATTTTTCAGCGTCGCCGTGGTCCAGCTCATCAGGCCACAAAACACGGCTGTCTGCTGAGCCATGAGAAAAGTCGCAAACACAAGCCCGGCGGTCAGCATGAGGAATTTGCCAGTGTCGCCA
>CAJCCF010000543.1 GCA_903960845.1 uncultured Verrucomicrobiota bacterium
AAAGGAGGCGTCGCACGCCGATGACTTGGCTCTTTCCACTCTACCTGCTCGGCGGAGCCGCGATCATCGGGCCGATCCTGATGCATCTGCGCCGGCGTCCACCGCAGGATCGGGTGGAGTTCAGCTCGCTGATGTTCCTCGATGCCCAGACGCCGATGCCGGTGAGCAAGCGTCGACTTGAAAACTGGCTCCTGCTCTTGCTGCGCTGTCTCGCCTTGCTGCTGCTGGCATTGATGTTTGCCCGGCCGCTTTGGCGCGTGGAAAATGAAGGCTTGGCGTCACAAAATCAGGCCGCGGTTTTGTTGCTGGATCGCAGCGCTTCAATGCAGCGTGGTGATTTGTGGCAACAGGCGCTCGCCGCGGCCACACAGCGTCTGGAGAAGATGGGGGTCACGGATCGACTCAGTGTTGCGACTTTGGATCGCGAAACGAAACGACTCTGGTCCTTTGATCAGGACAAAAACTCAACCGGCACGCGTCTCGCCGTTTTGAAGCCGCAGCTTGCCGCCTTGAAGCCCGGTTGGTCCTCAACCGATCTTGGAAAGGCGCTGGTGGATGCCGCAGGCTGGTTTGGCGGCACTCAAGGCCTGAGCGGACTGAAAAAGCGCATCATCGTCATCACAGACTTTCAGGAAGGTGCACGGATTGATGCCCTGCGCGGCATGGTCTGGCCGGAAAACATCGCCGTTGAAATCGTGACCGTCGCAGCACCGAAAGGCGACAACTTCACCCTCTCCCTTGCCGCGAATACCGAGGAAAGTGGTTCCGGAAAAGAAGCTGCAACCACCACCCGCGTTCGTCTCAGCAACACGCGTGACTCCAAGGTTAACGACTTCAAGCTTGCCTGGGACAAGAGCACTGCGGCACCGGTCACCGGATATCTTCCACCCGGAGCGAGTCGCGTGATCAGTCTTCCGGGCATCGCGGGCACACTCAGACTCACGGGTGATGCCTGGGATTTTGACAACCACATCTACATGGCGCCAGCGCAGCCAAAAGCGGTCAGGATCGCCTTCATCGGCGATGAAAAAACGCGCAGCGAAGCGGCATCGCCACTCTTCTACTTGAGCCGCGCGATTCAGCCGACACCAAGCATCCGACCTGAACTCGTCATCGTGCCGGACAGCGTCACGGCTCTGCCAGTTGGTGCCGAACTGGTCTTTAGTTCCGGTGCAAAACTCAACGCGCCACTGGTGAAAGCCTTGCACTCATTGGTTGAGAATGGCGGCCTGACCGTTGTTGTGATCACACCGGACATGAAGACTCAGGATCTGGAGGCCCTGACGAATTTGAAAGGCATCCAGTTAATCGCTCCGGACAAGCCGGATATGCCCGATGACTACCAAATGCTTTCCGACGTCCAGGTCTCCCACCCGCTGCTGCGACCCTTTGCTGATGAGCGCCTGCATGATTTCACCAAGCTGCGCTTCTGGAAACACCGCCGCCTAACGATCAGTGCCGATGCCCTGCCAAAGTTTGAAATGCTGGCGCGCTTTGATCAGGGGGATCCGGCCATTCTTTCGCGGATTCTTGGCAAAGGTAGGCTGGTCCTGCTCACCAGTGGCTGGCACCCGGCGGACAGCCAGCTTGCGCTGAGCACGAAGTTTGTCCCGCTGCTCTATGGCTGGCTTGAAGCTGCCGGTTTCCGCAACGAACAAGCCGCTTCATTGGTGGTGGGAGATGTGCTTCCTCTGGAGGGTGCCTCCTCAATCATGACTCCTGATGGACTGACGCTCACCCCAAAACCGGGCGACGCGGTTCGCGCTGAGATGCCGGGTGTCTACCAACTCAAAGCTGGCAAACGAACCGAACTCCGGGCGGTTAACATTTCGCCTGAAGAAGGGCGCATCACGCCGATGGATCCCGCCAAACTTCGTGAACTCGGCGTTCGGGTCGAAGAGGGCAATCCGGATGTCACGGCCGGCATCAAGGCCGAGGATAAGGAGCGTCTCGCCATCACCGAGCAGGAGGCCCGCCAGCGCGCCTGGATCTGGCTGCTTGGAGCTTTGCTCGCCATCCTTGCCTGGGAAACCTGGCTGGCTGGAAGAATCAGACAGGGAACCCTTCAACCCGCGTATTCATCACCATGATTGAAGCCGAAATCCTCAAAGAGAAGTTTCGCGTCGTCATCGACAAGATGCGCACGCTGAAGCGTCAGCGCTTGGTCATCCTGCTCTTTCTCGCCCTTAGCGCGATGTTAATGACCCTCGCCAGTCACCCTGATTGGCTGCCCAAAGCATGGCGGGTTCGTTTGATCCAAGGCATTGCCATCGCCGTCGCTTCTGGCGCGCTATTCTCTTGGTTGCTGTATCGACGCCGGGCATCGGCGTTGGACATCGCCCGTCAGCTTGAAGCCAGGGATACGAAACTCAACGGTCTCGCCATCACGGCCGCCGAACTGCTGCTCAAATCTAATCCCAGCTTCCTTGAACAGCGCGTCATCGCACAGTTGACGGATTACTCAGCCACGCAGGATTGGAAAAAATTGCTCATCGGCTGGCGGGAGACGGTTTGGGGTTCCCGCGCGGCCATTGCTTCCTGCCTGCTTTTTGTACTCAGCTTTTTCTTTGCCGATCGCGCGATCCGTCAGCATCATCGCCAGGCATCAATCGCCAAACGCCCGGCTGCCCGGACGGTCACGCTGCCTCCAATCCTCTCCGCCACGCTCACTCCAGGTGACACCGAGATTGAGCGCGGCTCACGGCTCGTCGTCGAAGCCACCTTTGCCAAAGAAGTCCCTGCTGACGCGACCCTGATCGTCTCGGAACTCGATGGCAGGGAGCGGGATCGCTTGCCGATGCGGCTCACCGTGGATGGACAAGTCTTCGGCGGCATGATCGCGAAGGTGGACAAGGATGCGCGCTATCATGTCGAGTTTGGTGACGGCAAATCGAACCAGCACACGATCACGACCTTTGTGTATCCGAAGCTGGAGCAGGTGGATGTGAAGATCACGCCGCCGGCTTACACCAAGCTGCCGTCGAAGGAGATCAAGAACACGATGAAAATCACGGCCATGGAAGGCAGTGTTTTGGACTTCAGTTTGAAGATCAACAAGCCGGTTAAAGATGCGGAACTGTTCGGTGAAGACAAAACCGTTCTGGCACTCAAACCATCAGCCAAAGATCCGACGCTCCTCACGGCTGCGATGAAGGCGGAGAAGACGCAGAAGTGGCGCGTGCATCTGGTTGATGACAAGGAGCGGGCGAACAAGAATCCGCCCTGGATCAGCGTGACGGTGCAAGCCAACCAACTCGCCAGGATTGAGGTCGTCTTCCCGAAACGCGATGTGCAGGTGTCCCAAATTCAGGAGCTGCCAATCGAAGCGAAGGTCTGGGATGATCTTGGCGTAACGAAAAGTGGCGCAAGTTTCAGCATCGCCGGGCAAACCAGGGAGATCATTTTCAAGCACGGCATCACCGAACCCTCAAAAAAGCAGGAGGTGAAGGAACTGATCGCCCTGGAAAAAGAAGACACTGTGCCGCGACAACTTGTGAGCTATCATTTCTGGGCTGAAGACACCGGACCTCGGGGTGAGGTGCGCCGCTCAATGAGTGACATGTTCTTTGCCGAAGTGCGGCATTTTGAAGACATTTTTCGTGAAGGTGACTCACCTCCCGGTGAACCGGGCAAGGGCGAGAAAACGTCGGCGGACAAAATCGTTGAGTTGCAGAAGCAGATCGTGAATGCCACCTGGCGCCTCGTTCGCGACACAAACGCAGGTCGCAGCATGGAAGCGTCGGCTCCGGATGCAGGCGTCGTGCATGCATCGCAGGGGATGGCCTTGGAACAAACCAAGGAAGCAATGGAAAAAGCTGAGGATGCCCAGGTCAAGACCGCCCTCACTGAAGCCTGGAAGAGCATGAAGGATGCGCTCGATCCACTGCAGATGGCGGCGGAGGAAAAGAAGCGCGCCTCGCTGAACCAGGCGCTGACTTTTGAGCAAAGCGCGCTGGAGTGGCTGCATCAGGCGCAGAGTCGCGAGCACATGATCATGCGCTCAAAATCCTCAAAGAGTGCCGGCGGAAAACAGAAGCAGATGCAGAACCAGCTCATGAACCTGGAACTCAAGCAGGAAGAAAAGCGCTATGAGGAGGAGAAGCAGGCCACAGAGGAGCAGACCACCGAACAGCAGGAGAATCTGCAAGTGATGAACCGGCTCAAGGAACTTGCCCGCCGTCAGGAAGCGCTGGCCGAGAAAATGAAGGAATTGCAAAACCAGCTCCAGAAGGCCAAGACTGCTCAGGAGAAGGAAGAACTGCAGAATCAACTCAAACGCCTCGAGGAAGAACAGCAGCAACTGGTGAACGATCTCGATGATCTGAAGGAGCGGATGGAAAAGCCCGAGAATGCCGCCAACATGGCCGAGGCGAAGCAGCAGCTCGAACAAACGCGCGAGCAGGTCAATGATGCAGCCGAGAAACTCAAACAGCAGCAGCTCGCCGAAGCCGCCAATTCAGCCACCCGCGCTCAACGTGAGCTGGAAAAAATGCAGGAGGATTTCAAAGAAAAGACGGCCAGGCGTTTCAGCGATGAAATGAAGCAGATGCGCCAGCAGGCCCGGGCTGTTGGTGAGAAGCAGAAGCAGATCAGCGAAGCGCTTGAAAATCAAAAGACGCCTGAAGCAAGCAAGGGTGACACGAGCGCTTCACTGGAAAAGATGCTGCAAGGCGGAGATGTCGCGCGCCAGGTTCAGGAACAGCAGGAAAAGGTGGCCAAATTGCTCGAAGACATGAAGCGCGTGAGCGAGCAGGCTGAAGGCAACAATCCGCTTCTGCATCGCCGCCTCTATGAAGCTGTGCGCGAAGCCAAGACCGGCGGACTTGAAGAGCACCTCGATGAAACGCGGATGCAATCCCGGTACGGCCAGCGCGCCGAAGCCCAGGACGCGGAACGCAAAGCCAACTCGCTCGTCGACCAACTCCAGCAGGGTGTTGAAAAAGCGGCTGAGAGTGTGCTCGGCAGCGAAACCGAAGCATTGAGAATGGCGCGGTCGGAATTGGATAAACTTATCAAGGAAGCGGGGGAAGAAAAGGGCCAGCAAGAAGCGGAGAAAGGAACTGCCCAAGCTCAAGACCAGCAGGCCAAGGCAAAGGATGGCGGCAAGCCTTCCGGCGAATCCAAAAGCGAAGCCAAAGCCGCCGGGGAGCAGTCTGGAGACAAGCCTGCTGAAATGGCTGGGAAGGAACCAGACGGAAAACCCGGTCAGGAAGGTCAAAAGGGTCAAGCTGGTCAAGGGGAGCCAAAACCAGGGCAAATAGCCCAAGGGCAGAAGCCGGGTGAGTCGAAAGGCGTGCAGCCCGGCCAAGCTCCGGGTGAAGGAAAAGAACCCGGGCAGCAACAAGCGAAGGCAGATTCCGGTCAGCAAGGTCAAAAGGGTCAGGAAGGTCTGAAGCCGGGAGCGTCACAAGGTGAGTCGAAAGGTTCACAGGCCGGAGAACCTCCCCAAATGGCGCAAGGCGAAGGCAAAGAAGGCACCGGAGGCAAACAAGGTACCGGCGGGAAACCCGCTGAAGCCGGGCAGGGTGGGCAGCCTTCGCCTGAGAACTCCTCCGACCCTCAGCAAAAGGGTTCCCAGCAGCTTTCTGCCAATCGATCTCCGCAGCAACCTGGTGGCCGCGAGAACAATAACGCTGGAGGCGGTGGCGGTGCCGGCAATGAGGGTGGGGCGCTCTTCTTTGATCAAGGCGCTGAAGCTCAGGATTCGCGTCCGCTTACAGGCACCGGCTACGATCAATGGACTGATCGCTTGCGCAATGTGGAGGAGCTTTTAAGCCAGCCGGAACTTCGTAACGAGGCCGCCAAGGTGCTCGATAATGCCAGGGCCATGCGCATTGACCATGAACGCAACGACGCTCCGCCCCAGGTGAATCATTTGCAGATGCGGATCCTGAATCCGCTTGTTGAGCTTCGTGATCGTGTGGCGGAGGAGCTTGCCAAACGTGACACGAAGAACCCCATGGTCCCTGTGGATCGTGACCCGGTGCCACCTGCGTTCCGTGAGTTGGTGAAGCGTTATTATCAGGAGCTTGGGAATGGAAATTGATCTTTCATGACCTTCACCCTGCTGCATCCCGAGCGTCTATGGCTCGTCGCCGCGATCCTCGCGGTGACGGCGGTGATCCTGCATTGGGGTTACCGAAAATCGCCGCTGCGTGGTGTCACGAAATGGGCGGCAATGACCTGCAAATTGGGGGCACTGGGACTGCTGATCTTTTGCCTCACGGAACCGGTGTGGTCGCGCAGGCAGCCAAAGACGGGCGAGAACGAAATCGTGATTGTCGCTGATAACAGCGCCTCATTACAGGTTTCTGAAAATCCGGGCGGGATGAAGCGCGGTGAATCAATGCGCGAGAGTCTCGGCAAGGAGGCAAAATCGCCGCCTGCGTGGATGGATGAACTCGGACGAACGTTCCGGGTGAAAACGCAAATTGTGGACGAGCGATTGCAAAGTGTGACGGACTTCACCAGGCTGGATTTCAGCGGTTCGAAATCAGAGTTGCAGCGCGCTGTGCAAACCCTGCTCGGAGGCGGTGCTGGAAGTCACACGGCCGCCGTGGTTCTGATCACGGATGGGAACCCGACGGATCTCCCTGATCAAGCCGCAGCAACATTGAGCGTGCCCGTTTTCCCAGTGCTCGTCGGCAAAGACGAACCATCACCCGACCTGCGCATCGTGGAGCATTCGATCACGCAGACCTCGTTTGAAGACACCCCCGTCACGATCACTGCACGCATTGCAGGCACGGGTTTCGTTGGCAAAGAAGTGGCGGCAGTCGTGCTCGATGAATCGGGAAAGGTCATCGTTACCGAGAAGCTGAAACTGGCGAAAGATGGTGAAGCTCAAAAGCTGCGGTTGAAGGTGCCCGCAACGAAGCCGGGCATCTCGTTCTTCCGTCTGGTGACGCTGGATGCGGCGCTGCTGAAGCAGATTGGCAAGGATGAGTGGAAAGCGCTCTCAAAAGAAGCCACCCTGGCTAACAATGAGCGTCACATCGCCGTGGATCGTGGAGCGGGTCCGTATCGGGTGCTCTACGTTTCAGGCAGGCCAAATTGGGAGTACAAGTTCATGCGCCGGGCGCTGGCGGGCGACACGGAAGTGCAGATCCCATCGCTGATCCGCATCGCCAAACGCGAGCCAAAATTTGAATGGCGCGGTCGCACGGGCGAGACAAGCAATCCGCTGTTCCGCGGCTTCGGTGATCAAGGCGTGGCGCAGCGCTATGATCAGCCGGTGCTCACACGACTCGGCACGAAGGATGTGAAAGAGCTGAGTGCAGGCTTCCCAAAATCAGCGGAAGAACTGCTGGGTGAGTATCGCGCCATCATTCTGGATGACATCGAAGCGGGGTTCTTCACGCAGGAGCAGATGAATCTCATGGAGCGTTTCGTCAGCGAGCGCGGGGGTGCTCTGCTCATGCTCGGCGGGCAGGAAAGCTACCAGCAGGGCGGTTACGATCACACGCCGGTCGGGCGCATGCTGCCGGTGTATCTTGATCGCATCTCGCAGGCGCCCGCCATTGAGAACGGGCGGTTTGATCTGACCCGTGAAGGCTGGCTGGAGCCGTGGACACGGGTGCGGTCCGGGCGTGAGGATGACGAAAAGCGTCTGGCCGAGATGCCGGGATTCTTTGCCGTGAATCAAACCTTTTCCATCAAGCCCGGAGCAAGTGTTCTGGCATCGATCAAGGCAGGCGACGAAGCGACTTCCTATCCTGCCATTGCAGCCCAGCGCTTCGGTGAAGGCCGGGTGGCCTCCGTGATGATTGGCGATCTTTGGCGCTGGGGGATGCGCGATGAAAATGCGCACAAGGATCTGGACAAGGCGTGGCGGCAACTCATGCGCTGGCTCGTCGTGGATGTGCCTGACAAAATTCAGTTCAGCGCCGTGCCGGATGCTGAGCGGATGAAACTGGAAGTGCGTGTGCGCGACGAGGCTTTCCGTGCCCGGGATGATGCCGTGGTGAAGATTGACGTGACCGGACCCGGAGGGAAGAAATCGGAGCTGTTTGCCGAGCCCAGCCTGAAAGAGGCCGGATTGTTTGAGGCAGAGTTTTATCCGCGCGAGACCGGTGCGTATCGGGCTCTGGCCTCAGTGATCAAGGAGCGCGGGCTTCCCGCCTCTGCCGGTGAGACCAAACCAACTTCACTTCCGGAGACAAAGGCCACGGGCTGGGTTCATGATCCGCTGGTCCGCGAGTTTGCGTCCTTGAAGCCGGGACGCGAATGGGCTGAGCGGGTGGCGAAGGAATCTGGCGGTCGTGTTTTAAGTTTGGCCGATTTACCGAGATTGCCGGAAATTTTGAAGGACATCCGGGCACCCGTGGAGGAGACCATCACCACACCCTTCTGGCATGCACCCTGGGTGTTTGCCGTCGTGCTTGGACTGCTGGGTGCCGAGTGGTTTTTGAGAAGGAAGGGAGGCATGGCATAAGGTGAAATCTGAAATCCGAACAACGAACAACGAAATCGTGCTGAACCCCAAAGCCCGGGCTTGGGTGAGTTTATGCCTGCTTGTCTTTGCCTTGCTGATGTCATGTGGCCATGCCGGTGCGGCGCAAAGAGATGTCGAGATGCTGATCGTCACCGGTGCTCCCGGAGAGGACGAGTATGAGGAGCGGTTCGAGAAGCAGATGAGTGTCTGGAAAGATGCCTGTGCCAAAGCGGGTGTCGCTGTGTCGGTCATTGGCGGGGATGGACACGATGGAGAAGCGTTGGAGGCGGCTTTGAAAAAGGCTGCCACCAGGACGACGGGCCAGTTGTGGCTCGTGCTGATTGGCCATGGAACCTTTGATAACCGCGAAGTGAAGTTCAATCTGCGCGGGCCGGATGTGACGGCGAAGCAGCTTGCCGCATGGTGCCAGCCGATTCAGCGTGAACTGATCTTCATCGACGGCGGCTCATCGAGTGCGGGCTTTCTCCAACCGCTGGCAGGGAAGGGGCGGATCATCATCACGGGCACGAAGAGTGCGGATGAAATCTACTACACCCGTTTCGGCGAGTTTTTTGCCCCAGCCATTGCTGGTGATCTGTCGGCGGACCTGGACCAAGACAAGCAGGTGTCCCTGCTTGAGGCCTTTCGCCATGCCAGCAAACTGGCGGCGGAGTTTTATGAGAAAGAGGGTCGGATCGCCACGGAGCATGCGCTCATTGAGGACAATGGCGACGGCGTGGGAACCCGGGCGGAGCTGTTTGCCGAAAAGGACAGCAAGGACAAAAAGGACGGCGCTCGCGCTGCCCGGATCGCGATGGTACTGAGTGAAGAAGAAATGAAGCTCAGCGATGCCCAGCGACAGAAGCGGGATGAACTGGAAAGCAAACTGGAGGCGCTGAAATCGAAACGTGCCGGGATGAAGGAAGAAGCGTATTACAGCGAGCTTGAAAGCATCCTGCGTGAATTGTCGAGCGTTTACGGCACTGGTTAAAGCGGCTCTCTTCCTGTGGCCTCGATGAACTGCTGGCGGAGGAAGCCATGAGCGCGCTTCCATTCATCCAAACTGTGCTGGCACTCCATGATCTGCTTTTCCAGCAGCTTGACGCGCTGTTGGAGTGCGGCATCGCCTCCGGCTTTATGATGATCCGGCCACTGGGTGCCCTGGTGCGTGGAATTGAAGCTTCGGACATGATGCGGGCTGACCTGAAAGAAGGGCAGATCCCGCAGCCGTGATTCGCTGCCGTCCACGCAATTGATGAGTGTCACGCTTTCATCGATCTCGCCGGTGGCGAGGAATTCCTGCATGGTGGCGATGTTGGTTGGGCCGTAGAGGTACTGGTCGGGCATTTGGATCAGCCAGTCCATTTGCAGCTCGCGCACCATGGGGGCTCGCCGCCAGCTCTGGCGGCCGTCGTTGGAGAGCTTATCCATCGGGGAGATCTTGGCCTCGGCAGCGAGAGCCATGAGGCTATCGCTGGACATGGGACCATATTCCTCATTGTTTGCTGCTTTGATCAGATGCCAGGTCGGTTGGGACATGGCTGGACTCTACTCAAGCCTGCCGCCGCTCTGAAAGGATAAACTTTCGCAAATCAGCGATCCCACCTCTTCATTCGACAAGGCGGCGGAACTGCCTATTCTCGGCCCTCCTTCCCCAGAACCCCTATGAATAAGAAAATCGTCCTCGCCTATTCCGGCGGCCTCGACACCTCCGTCCTCCTTTCCTGGATCAAAGAAACCTACAACGCCGAAGTGATCGCCTTCTGCGCCAACATCGGCCAGGACGATGAACTGAAGGGCCTCAACGCCAAGGCCAAGAAGACCGGCGCTTCCAAAATTTATGTCGACGACCTCCAGGAGGAGTTCGCGCAGGATTTCATCTTCCCGATGATGCAGGCGGGCGCCATCTATGAGGGGCAGTATTTCCTGGGCACCAGCATTGCGCGTCCCTTGATCGCCAAGCGCATGGTGGAAATCGCAAAGGCCGAAGGCGCCACCGCGATCGCCCACGGGGCGACGGGTAAGGGCAATGATCAAGTACGCTTTGAGCTCACGACAGCGGCATTGGCACCTGATCTGGACATCATCGCCCCATGGCGTGATGAGCGTTTCCGCACCCAGTTTCCCGGTCGTGCCGAGATGATCGCCTATTGCGATGAGAAAAAAATCCCGGTGCACGCCAGCACCAAAAAGCCATTCTCCATGGATCGCAATCTTCTGCACATCAGCTACGAGGCGGGCATCCTTGAAGATCCCTGGTTCAATGCGGGCGATGTGAAGTATCGCGATTACTTCACCACACTGTCAGTCTTTCCTGAAGATGCGCCGGACAAGGCGGAGTATGTCGTGCTCGATTTCGACAAGGGCAATTGCGTGGCCGTGAACAGCAAGCCAATGAATCCGCTGCAGGTCATGAAGGCGCTGAACAAACTCGGCGGCAAGCACGGCGTGGGTCGCGTGGACATGGTGGAAAACCGTTTCGTGGGCATGAAGAGCCGCGGTGTGTATGAGACTCCCGGGGGTGCCATCCTGCATTTTGCTCATCGCCAGATCGAGTCCCTGACCATGGACCGCGAAGTCATGCACCTGCGTGACAGCCTGATCCCCGAGTATGCCAAGCTGGTTTACAATGGTTTCTGGTATGCGCCGGAGCGGCTCGCGCTTCAGGCACTCGTCACCGAGAGTCAGAAAAATGTCAGCGGCACGGTGCGTGTGAAACTCTACAAGGGCGGCATCCACGCCGCTGGCCGGCAGTCCCAGTTCAGCCTGTACAATCCGCACATCGCCACCATGGAAGCGGATCCGACGAAGGCCTACAATCAGGACGACGCCACCGGCTTCATCCGCCTGAACGGCCTGCGCCTGAGGGTGAATTCCCGGGTCAATGGCACGAAGAATCTGGGCAACTAAATCTTCCTCACGCGCCTTTCCATTCACGATCCTCCATGGAGCTTCCACGAAGCATTCATGGGGGATCCTGCGCGTTTGGGGGGATGAAGTATTTCAGGCTTGTCAGAGATGGGGTGCAATCGGTAGGTTGGATTTTGCGTATGTAGCGCGTCTCTCTGACCCAACCTCATGAAACCCATCCTGACACTCCTGACTCTCACCGCACTTTTGACAGGTGCGCGTGCTGCTGAAACCAAACCTGCCCAACCCGGCGGCAAACTGCCTGGTAACGTGGCCATCAGCCTTGTGAAAGTGGCCGATGACCTTGTGGATCCCGTGAGCGTGGCTGCCCCGAATGACGGCAGCGGACGTGTGTTTGTGATTGAGCGCCCCGGTGTGATCCAGATCATCAAGGGCGGCAAGAAATTGAAAAAACCGTTCCTGGATCTGAAGGATAAAACCATCTCCTCCTTCCTGGAGTTGGGCATGTTCAGCATGGCTTTCCATCCTGATTTCAAGAGCAACGGCAAAGTGTACGTCGCCTATGCCGACCTCTGGTTTAACGGCGCGACCATGATCGCCGAATACAAGGTTTCGAAAGCCAATCCCGACCGACTCGATCCTGAAAGCGTGAAAATCATCATGCAAATCGATTTCCCGTATTGCAACCATCACGGCGGTCAGATCGCCTTTGGACCGGATGGCTACCTTTACATCGGTGTCGGTGACGGCGGTTGGGAGGGTGATGTGATCAATGCCGGACAGGACCTGCACACGCTGCTTGGCAAAATGCTGCGCATCGACGTGAACAAGTCATCGGGCGACCGGGCCTACGACATTCCGAAGGACAATCCTTTCATCACCCCGTTGCAGCAAATGACGCTGTTTGGTGTGAGCGAGGAGGCTTTCTCCAAGGTGCATCCCAAAGCCAAACCTGAAATCTGGGCCTACGGCCTGCGCAATCCCTGGACGTTCAGCTTCGATTCGAAGACGGGTGACATGTTCATTGCCGACATTGGACAAAACCACTGGGAAGAGATCAACATGCAGCCTGCCAGCAGCAAGGGTGGTGAGAACTACGGCTGGAAGTTCATGTGCGGCAGCCATCCATTCCCGATGATCTTGAAGAAGAATGCAGATGGCACCGAGACATCCGCCGATCCCGCAAGCTTCCCTCAAGTGGGCGTGGCACCAATCGCTGAATACAGTCATGTGGACCAGGGGATCTGCGTGATCAATCTGGGTGTCTATCGTGGCAAAGAGCACCCTGAACTCGATGGCGTGTACTTCGCCGCCGACTGGGGCAGCGGCAAAGTCTGGGGCATGAAACAGGAGGCTGGAAAATGGCAGATGCAGGAGATGCTCGATCTCGCCGATGGCATGCGTCCCACAGGTTCCGGCATCGGTCCGGATGGCTCGATCTACCTGACCCACGCCACGGCTAACTATGGCGGTCCGGTCGATCCATACACCAGTGAGCGAGGCGCCGTGTGGAAGATCGTTCCGACCAGCAAAGTGGCGAAGGGAGCCGTCACGGCGCCTTTGGCCGCGAAGTGATGATCAGGGCAGGGTCACCCTGCAAACTTAGCGGAGCACCCGGCGCGGTGCTCCGCTTTTTTTATCGCAGTGATCCTGCATATTTTGCTCATGATGACACCGATGTTGTTTGAGTCTTGTGCCGCTGCTGACTGGCGCGTTAGGCTCTGCCCATGAATCCGAGCATCTGTCGTACGCTGAGCACCATCTGTTTCCAGGCAGGCATCATTTCCATCGTCCTTTCCATCTGGATCTGGTGGTTTCTGAATGGTGACGATGCCGAGCAGAAAGCCCATGCCGAGCGATTCGGCATCTTCATCGGATTGTGGGCACCGACACTGCTGATCCTTTCCAACCGGTTCGACCGCTATGCGGACAAGGCTAAGCCGCTGCCGGGTCTGATGGATCAGTCGCCTGAGCAGGAATGAGGCTGTTCAGAGCGCCCGATCAAGGAAGCGCTTTTCTTCCTTGAGCAAAAGAATCGAGGGGATCTGTTCGGCAATGAGAAAAGCCGGACCGACTTGACCGCTGATGGAAAGCAGACCGGCATAAACGGCACGCTGTCCAGGTGACAGGTTGCTGACGTTTTTGAGGCGGCTGAGATGAGTGCGCAGGGTGGTTAGGTCACCCATCCGGTAGGCGGCGAGAGCCTGGGATAATTGGTCTTCAGTCCTGTCAGAATTTGCATGGCTGGTTTCCAGCAGCTTCTTAAAATTCAGCTCCAGATCATAGCCTGCGACAAGCTGGAGATAAATGACGCGGTCAACATAGAGCGGGTTCTCAGGCCGGAGGGAGCGCTGCTGCCTGGCCACTTGCAGGACGCGCTCGGTGTCCCGTCCGCGCATGGACATTTCATAGACTTTTTCCAGCATGGGGAATTTGAGATTGGGCTGATGCTCGGCAAGGCCTTCATAAAACTGAGCGGCGACATCGTAGAGGCCCGCTTCCTCAGCGATCGTTGCGCCCGCCCTGGCTGCGCCTTCACTGCGTCCGTGACCACTGGCCTCATAGACGATGTTCAAATGCTGCCGGGTGTTGATGTTGGTTTTGTCGATGTGGAGGTTGGCGCGTGCACGCCACATGGAGATATAGCCGCTTGAGACTGACATCCCGGCGGGTTTGCTAAGCGTCTTGTCGAGTTCCTCCCACCGTTCCAAGTCCGCCAATGCCTGCAGATACGGGCCGATCAGCGCGGACGATTTGATGAAAATGTCCTTGGTCAGCATGGCGAGCACACGCGCCGGTTCATGCTCGATCAGCAGCCAGTTCATCACCGGCAACAATTGTTCGGCTCCCTTTTTCTGATAGCGGGCCAGTTCGTCATTGAGGATTTGCTCACGGTTTTGCGGGCGCACCCGCATGAGTGCTGACAGGACGCTGAGTCTGATCTCGTCGGTCTTCTCGGGATGAACCTTGATGCGCTCAAGCAGCTTGTCCGCCTCGGGGGTGGTGAGGTTCGGGTCTTTGACCATGAATTCGATGGCCATCAGGGCGGCGCGGTCTTTGCCTTCAGTCAGATTCCAAAGGGTTTTCCGCGATTTCTGGCGCATTTCGCTAAAGCTCGCCTGTTGATCCAGCATGGCCAGCCGGTAACGGCACATGCTGTCATTCTGATCAAGATTCAGGGCATGACGCAGTGTCTGTTCTGCTTTGGCGTTGAATCCCTGAAGCCGTTGAATGTTCGCCAGCAACTCCAGGGCTGGGCGCTTTTCTCGGGCTTCCGGTGAAAGCTTGGCCAGAGTTTCTTCCGCTTTCGGGATGTTTTCCTGCTGGGCGTAGATTTTGCCCATCTGAATAAAATCAGCCTCTTTCGCCTGCCCGATAAGTTCAAGGCGCCGCAAGGCATGCAGGGTCGAGGCTGGTTCGGCTTTGATGCCAATTAAAAAATCCGCGAGCACGCGCAGGACCTTGGGGTGTTCGCTTTGCCATTGGCTGGCGAGGATGAGCGCTTCGTTGGCGTTTGCCCAGTCACTCTGCTGGATGAGTTTCTCGGCCTTTTCCGCGAAGTAGAGGGCGATCACCGAACGCGTTTTCACTTCCAAGACCGGTCCTGCAAACCAGGCACCAATCCCGATAACCAAAAGTAAGGCAAGCGACCAGGGAACCCACAGGTTGAGTGGTTCACGTGGCATCCCCGCCTCTTGATGGTTATCGCTCATTCAGGTTGGATGACTCAGGGTTTGGCGAGTTCCAGCACGACGCGGAATCCGACGTCTGCGCCGGTGCTGTCAGCGGCAGCATGACGCCGGGTGGATGTGAGAAGCTGCTCCTTTTCAAACTTGAGCCATGAACCGCCGCGGATGACGTGTTCGGCGGCCGAGCCAGGCCAGAGGTCAGAGCACCATTCGGCGACATTGCCGCCAAGGCCCATGATGCCAATCTTGTTTTCCGCCTCCGAGTTTACCGGCGCCGTGTAGGAGTAGTTGTCCGAGAAATTTGTGAGATGGGTGGCATCAAGGTTGGTGCTCATCGTCGGCGGTGGGAAATCACCCTTGTCCGACCAGGGGAAGTGGGTGGTGTTGACGCCGTGACGCGCCGCAGGATCAGCTCCGGTCTCATCTTTTAACCCTGCGAGGAGACTCCACTCGACATCGGTGGGCAGACGGTAGGTGGCGTTGGCGGCGATAAGTTTGTTAGTCCGGTCGCGCTTGGTAAGCCATTCACAGAAATCATGGGCATCAGTCCAGGTAAGGCCGGCGGCAGGATGCGTGCCGCCAAGAAGGAACGGTGGTTTCTTGTCCCAGGTGCGGTCAGCACTTTTCAGCCAGATCTCAAAGTCCTGCACGCGGACCTCAGTTTTTCCAACGAGGAGATTGCCCTCGAAGGGCACAAATTCCATGCCCAGAGAATTTTGAAACGCCGCGCCGGCGGCGGCCTGTTTGAGTTTGGAAAGCTCCGGCAGAGTGGAGGAACTGTCGCCCCCGAGGAGCTTCTTTTTCATCGCATCCATGTCGGCCTGATCGACGGTGCCACCCCTGATTTGCTGCCTGCGCTCGGCGCGGATTTTTTCTTTGATGCTGCCTGCCGCCGCGAGCATCGCCGCGCTGCGTTGCTTGTCCTCAAACACACAGCGGAAACCAATGGTGGGCATGCGCAGTTCGGCGGGCACCTTGTATTTGTAAGAGGAGGTTAGGCATTCCGAACGGAAGTAAGCCCATGAACCGCCGCGCAGAACGCCTTCCTGCTCAGCGCGGATCTCAGGATCCCAGCACCATTCCCAGACGTTGCCCGCAAGATCGTAAAGGCCTTCGCCACTCGGTGTGAATTGACCCACGGGTGAGGTGAAGGGAAAGCCATCCTCGTAGCCCGGGATCTCGCCTTCAGCGAAATTGGCCGCCTTGGGTGGCGGAGGCCAGCGCATGCCCCATGGGTAGGTCCGCTCATCCTGCACCTGCTCGTCCACGGTGAGGTCCGGTTTGCGTGTCCGCAGCAGTGCCACGGCGGCATCCCACTCGGCCATGGTTGGCAGGCGGTAGGATTGGGCGACGTTCATCTTCTGGGCGGTGCGCTCCTTCTTCGTCAGCCAGGCGCAATAGAGATTGGCATCCTGAAGAGTGATGCCCACCACGGGATGATCCGGCCCCTGTTTGAAGTGAGGTTTGTAGGACCACGTGTATTTGCTCTCATCCAGATAGGTCTGCCATTCAGCCAGGGTCGTTTCATGCGTGGCGAAGAGAACGCTCGTGCCGGGAATGGCTAAAAACTTGGTGCCAAGAACGCTGCTGTGTTCAGTGAGTTCCTCAGGCTTCTGGGCGCTGCCGCAAATGGGCAGGATCAAGGCAAGGAACAGGAAACTTTGGAAGCGCATATCGTGGGCGGGTGGCAGGACTGGGATGGTCGATGCGGGAGTATGACAGGTCAACGTCGCCAAAGATGCAAAAAAGAAAACCCGGCAAAATTGCCGGGCTTTCCAAATGTTTTGTTGATCGGGGGAATTAGGCTTTGGCGATGCTGGTGATCTTGCCGTGCTCGCTGCTCACTTTAACCGATTTGCCAACGAGCTTGTCAGCGCCTTCTGCACCTTTGGAGGAAGGGGTCAGGGTCAGGGTGGCTGATTTGCCGTCCTTGCCTTCAACGACGACTTTTTTGGTCGCGGCGTCGAATTCCTTCAACTTGCCTTCGTTGGTGACGACTTTACCGCAGCCAGCGTAAGCTGAACCGAGGGCGATGGTGGTGATAGCGAGGATGGTGAGTGCTTTTTTCATGTTTATTAGTGTTTGATCGACTTGGGCAACGAATGCCGTTGCTGTTCATTAAACGATTGTTCATAAAGCTCCGTTGCAGACAAGACTTATTTTTCACATGAGAATTTTCCTCACCCTCGCCTTTCTGGCGCTTCCTCAGATCATCCAGGCCCACGCCGTGCCGGATATCCCGGTCCGGACCTACTTCACTCAGGATGGCAAATGCACGGTGATGGTGGAGGTGGATCCGCGCTGTTTTGAAGCTGACCCGAACACGGCGCCGTCGCTGCTGAATTCCATCCTCCCATCCCTCAGCAACGAGCGGAAGACCCAGTTGCGCCAGAAAGCGACTGAACTGGTGAAGCGGTATGTGGAGTTCTATTTTGAGCCCACCGGGGCAGTCTCGCCGGATTTCAGTTTCGAGTTCACGGGCCATGACCGCGCTCCGCTAACGCTGGATGAAGACGTCGTTGTGCTCAACGGCTCCTGGGAGACCCGGGTGCCTGCCGGAGCCTTGTCCTGGCGTGTGAAAGCCACTAAAAACACGCCGCTGGCCGTTGTTTTCCGCAATTACATCGAAGGCCTGGAGAATCCTAAATTCTCCGTGCTCTTTCCCGGTGAGACCAGCTTCCCGTTCGAACTGAACAAGCCCGCCGAGCCGCTTCAACACATTGTTTTCGGCTCCTGCCTGGATGTCACCGATCATCCCATGCTCAGTCGCACTCTCACGCTGCCGATGGATCTGTTTCTTTTTATGGGTGACAACATCTATGCCGACACCACGGACATGGCTGTCATGCGGGCCAAATATCAGGCGCTCGGGCAGAGCACCTTTGTTCAGGGCCTGCGTTCCAGGGTGCCTTTCCTGGCCACCTGGGACGATCATGACATGGGGCTCAATGATGGCGGCAGTGACTACAGCATGCGTCCCCAGGCCCAGAAGGAGTTCTGCGACTGGCTCAATGAGCCCGCGGGCTCCAGGCTTCGTTTGCAGGAGGGCGTGTACCAGTCGCGCATCTTCGGACCGGCCGGGAAGCGCATTCAGGTCATCATGCTCGACACCCGCTATTTCCGCAGTCCGCTGAAACGCGTGCCGAAAGAGAATGGCAAAGATGGCGGCACCGCGGTGCCCACGGAAGACATCTCCACCACCATGCTCGGAGCCGCGCAATGGAGCTGGCTGGAAGGTGAACTCAGGAAGCCTGCCGAACTGCGGTTGATTGTCAGCAGCATCCAGTTTGCCGCCGAAGCCAGCGGCAGTGAAAGTTGGGCCAATTTCCCGCATGAGCAAAAGCGCCTCGTCGATCTCATCCGCAGTTCCGAAGCCAAGGGTGCCCTCTTTCTCAGTGGCGACCGTCACTGGTGCGAGATGTCACGCCTCTCCGAAGGTGCCCCTTATCCGCTCTACGATCTTACCGCCAGTTCCATGACCCAGGTGCATCCGCGCGGCAAACCCACGCCTAACAAAAACAGAGTTATCCCTCAAACCTGGCATCAGCCCAGCGTCGGCACCCTCGATATCGACTGGTCCCGGCCCGACACGCCGCTCACGCTTCGTATTATCGATGTCGATGGACGGTCGCGGATTGAGAAGAGCATCCTGTTGAGCGAGTTGAAATGACCGTTTGGCTGGAGGCCCATGCCGCTGCATTCACTCGACGCTGGCGGCTGCGGGGAACTGGTTTTTCCAGGCTTCCAGCGCGGTGATGATTTGCTCGCGGCTCTGACTTGGACTGACCTCCCAGATTCGGGGCACACCGGCCGGCACAAGTGTCATCAAGTGCTTTAAGGCGACGCCGCCGGTGCTCAGCGGGGCGCGGTGATCACGCGCGGGCCACTGCACATCGTGAACATGGCAGCCGATGAGATGCGGGGCGATCTGCCGCAGATAAATTTCGTGATCCAGCAGTGCCAGATTGGCCTGCCGCTGCACATGACCAAAATCATGCCAGGCACCAATCCATGGGCAGTCGCGGTACTCGTCCATGAGGATGAGCAATTCCCGCTGATTGGGCAATTGCTCGTAGTGGCTGCGGGTTTCGATGCCGAGACGCACACCATGCTTTTCACACTCCGGCAGCAGCTCGGTCAATGCCTTGCGAATGCGGTCCAGATGAACCTTGCCGGCCTTTTCACGCAGTGCCACGAGCTTGAGTTTCAGGTCGGAGTAGGCGCGGGAAAAGAGCCCGCCATCGCGTGCCATCTGTTCCAGGCGGGCGGTGATGGACTTCATCGGCACGCTGCCGAGGTGAATGACGACGCGGTCGGCTGCAAAGCGCGTGGCCATTTCGATGGTTTTAAGCGTGAGATTGATGGCCCGTTCCCGTTCCGAGGGGTGCGGCGAGGTGAATTCAAACGCGTCCGGTGCATCCATCATCACCTCCACGGGGGCCGGACAAAAGTTGTGCAGGCTGCTGACTTTGATTTCGCCCGCCTTCACGGCATCGAGAAGGCCGGGCAGGAGAGGGATGCTGGTGCCGTGGCTGACTTCGATCCATTCAAAACCAAGCTCGCGCGCCTCAAGCGCCAGTTCCCGGCCTTCCGTATGGCGGTGGCTGTTCCAGCAGGTGGAGAGGGAAAGCATCGGGCGCTGAGAGCAACTTTGGTTATGCGGCAATCAGCGTCCTTTGGCCAGGGTTTCAGCATCGATCACAAAGGGCAGTTTCACCGTGCCTGAAAACTTGGGATCTTTGTTTTCATAATGGAAAACGCGCACGCCTTTTTGTCCGGTCTTGCCCGGTTGCGTGAAGAGATCCACCTGAATCAGATGGTCCGCATCTGCGGGAACATCAGCAGGCTTGATCGTCAGGGAGAGTTCATTGGCTCCATTTTTCACGCCGCCGATGACGAAGAATTTCAGCACGCGGTCGGTGGTGTAGTACTCGTAGCCGTTGATTTTGAGTTCCGTTTCAAAGCCGAGCGATTGCAGGGTGCAACCGGTCACGTGATCCGGCACCGGGCACACGGGTGGCACCTCTGGAGGTTTGCCGGGTGGTGTGAATTCCGGCTGATCCAGAAAGTCGGGCGGTTCGCCGCTGAGCAGTTTGGCGCGCAGTTCCGGCTGGGTGCGGAGTTGGATGAGTTTGTTGCTGTCGAACTTCCAACCGGCTTTCTCGCGGAAGAATTTAAGCATCAGAAGATTGTCCGGAATCTGGTCGGGATCGCCGCCGATGTTCACCTTGCCAAAATACAGCAGGTGCGCGGTGTCGCCCACAGCCTGGGCTTCGAGCAAACGCAGATTGGAAGTTTCGGCCGGATTCAGCGGGATTTCGAAAACGGATTTCGGAAAGGGCAGGCCCTGGCTCACGATCTGATTTCGCGTCAGCACCTGGCGGTGCATGGTGATGGATGCCGCCCATGCCGGGGCATCCTTGGCCTCCACCGCCGAGCGCCAATGCTTGTAGGCGCGCTCCAGAGTGGCACGCAGATCGCCTTCCTGCGCCCGGATGAATGGGGCGGAGAGGCTGAGCATCAGGAACAGCGACAGGGATAGGATAGGTCTGGGAGTGCGCATGTGAGCCATGACTAAATCGTGAAAGCCGGGATGCTCCAGCAAAAGATGCGGAGCCACCCTTCTTAGGTTGGTGATGAGGCCGGAAAGTTTCTAACCCAGCAGGGCCTCCAGCCTCTTCAAGCTCACGGGCTGGGCGGTGCCGAGCTCCTGGGCAAAGATGGAGACGCGGTATTCTTCGAACATCCAGCGGAAGGCCTCGTGATTGCTCGGGCGCACTTCATTCTCCCAGCCTTGGAAATCGCGGATGACCAGGGCTTTGTCGCTGTCCTTGGCGGGGTTGTTCGCGGCCCGTTCGGCCCGGGTGTAGATGGCCTTTAAATAGCGCGGCAGATGCTGAAGCTGGGCATGGGGCGTGACTTCGAGGACGTTCAGCGGCAGCAGGCGGACGAGATCATGCTCCATGCCTGGATAGCGCTTTGGATAGGCCATGATCTTCTGCCGCCAGTCATCACACTGCTTCAGGAGATCACGCACGCGCTGTGTCAGTGCAGGCAGATCACGGCGCACCGATTCGCACAGCGCCTGAAAACGTTTCTCCGTGAGCGGCAGCAGCGGCTCGAGGCGCAGCGCATGGGCGAGCAGATGCTCCTGAGCCTGCTCGGAAAGCGGTCTGGCTGGTGCCGGAGCAGATTTGTTCAGGGCCTTGGTCGTGAGCTGCGCCAGATCCTGCAGGCCCTGTGCCTTTGGCGCAGGTTTTGCGGCTCCATCAAAACCACGCAGCTCTTTTTGCAGCCATGCGATGTCTTTTCCCAGCGCCATTTCGGCCAGCTTTCTCACGGCGGAAGGGGTGGCTGCGGCAGCTTCCTCGGCTTTGCGAAAAAGGCGCACATCCACCTCACCCTCACGCAGGCTGAGCCCGGGATGACCAAGCACTGGCACGCCGTTGATTTCTTCAATGACGATGGACTCCGGCAAGTCGCCAAAGGTCCATCCCGGAACGCCGTATTTCTCAAAGCGCGGCACAGTGCGCTCCCAAGCGTCGGAGCGTCGCTCCTGCTTCTGCAAACTGGCGCGGATGCTGTCGAGATCACGACTGGCGATGACGGATTTGTTGCCTTGTGCCATCACCTGCACCCGCGGTTGGAGATGCGCCGGCACGCTCTGCGGCGGCCAGTCGGTGGCGCTGACGGGTGTCTGGTAAATCTGCCGCAAATGAATGGCCAGCGCCTCCAGGAAATCAGCGCGGCCGGGATTGAACTCGCGTGCGATTTTTTTAGCTGTGGCCTCGATGGGCATCAGGGAGCGCCGGATGACTTTGGGCAGGGCGCGCAGCAGTGTTTCAATGAGTTCTTCACGGAGACCCGGCACCATCCACTGCAACTGTCCGCTGGTGAGCTTCTCGGCCAGGGGCAGGGGAACCTGAACGGTGACGCCATCGTCTTCCTGACCCGGCTTGTAGGCATAGGTGATGGGCAGCACGTTGTTGCCGACGGATGCTTGATCAGGGAACTTTTCCAGGTCGCTGGAGAGGTCGTCACCACCGGTGAGATCATCCTCCGCCACGCATAAAAAATCTGGTTCGGAACGGATGCGCTCGTTCACCAGCTTGTTCAGATCGTGAATCGATGAGACGCCGTGAATGCGTGCCCGGTAGAATTCAAACAGATGCTCTTCAATGGCATACACACGGCTGCTGCGCACACGCGTCAAAGCCGCCTCCAGCCGGTCGCGCAGCTTTTGGTTGTAGGCGAAAAAGCGGTGCGGGATCAGCGTCGTGCCATCCAGCAAAGCTCCGCGAATGAACAATTGAGTGGCGCCCACGGCATCGATCTTGCCGAAATCAATCGGCTGACGTTTCACTTCGAGCCCGTGCAGCAGCAGGCGCTCGGTCACCAGCACGCGACCTGTTTTGGCGCTCCAATGCGGCTCGCTGTAGCGCCGCTCCAGCAGGTGCGCGCCGATCTCAGCCGCCCACTGCGGATCAATGCGGGCCACGGTGCGCGCGAAGAGCTGGGAGGTCTGCACGATCTCTCCGGCCACGATCCACAATGGCTGCTTGGTCTTTTCCTGGCCGGGCTTGGCATTCTTTTCACGGCGCTCATAGAGATTCGAGCCCGGAAAGATCATCACCTCGCGGTTGCCGGAGGATTTGTACTGATTCCTCTCCTGGCGTGTGGCGATGTGGCTTAGATGCCCGGCAAGAATGCAGTGGTGCAGCGCGGCCTCAGGCTCGGCAGGCGCGGCGGGCCGCCTGGAGTCGCGAAAAATATCGCGCAACTGCATCCACACATCCCGCCATTCGGTCATGCGGGTGAAAGACATGAAGTTAGACCGGCAAAACTTGCGCAGGGCGTTTTTGCCGCCGCGTTCCTGGTCCGGCACCGCCTTCCAGATTTTCAGCAGCGTCATGAAATCAGAGTCGGGGGAGGCGAATGCCTTGTGCGCGGCATTGGCCATTTCCTTTCTCTCCTCCGGCCGCTCACGCGGATCAGGGATGCTGAGTCCGGCGGCAAGGATGAGCATGTCGTCCAGGCAGCCCTCTTCACGCGCCTGCAACAGCATCCGGCCCAGTGTGGGATCGAGCGGCAATGAGGCAAGCTCACGACTGCGCTCCGTCATTTCCTGGGTCTCACTCAGCGCGCCCAGTTCGTGCAGCAGGTCATAGCCGGCGCGGATGGAGGCGCTGGCGGGCGGGTTGAGAAACGGGAAGGTCTCGATCTCGCCTAACTTATAGGCTTTCATCCGCAGGATGACTTCCGCCAGGTTGCTGCGCTGGATTTCCGGCTGGGTGAAGCGTGAGCGCTTGTTGAAATCCTCTTCTTCGTAAAGCCGGATGCACACGCCATCCTGAAGCCGTCCGGCACGGCCGGCACGCTGATTGGCGCTGCTTTGAGAGATGGCCTCAACGGGCAGGCGCTTTGTTCGCGTGCGCGGATTGTAGTGGCTCATGCGCGCGAGGCCGGTGTCGACCACGTAGCGGATGCGCGGCAGGGTGATGGAGGTCTCAGCCACGTTGGTGGCGATGATGACGCGGCGTTTGGGTCCGGGTGAAAACACGCGCTGCTGCTCATGTGAGGCCATGCGGCCAAACAGTGCCAGCACCTCGGTGCCGCGCCCCAGCCGGCCGTCGAGAATGTCATGCGTCTCGCGGATGTCACGCTCTGTGGGCATGAAGACGAGCACGTCGCCGTCATTGGTTTCAATCAGCACATCCTCCACCGCGCTGACCGCCGCATCGATGTGTGAGGGATCTTCATCGCTGTCTCCCACCGGCTGGTAGCGGATGTCCACGGGATACAACCGGCCGGAGACTTCAATGATAGGAGCGCCGCCGAAGTGTTCACTGAACGCCTGCGTGTCGATCGTTGCCGAGGTGACGATGAGTTTTAAATCCGGCCGCTTCGGCAGCAGGGTCTTCAGGTAGCCGAGCAGGAAATCAATGTTTAGGGAGCGTTCATGAGCCTCGTCGAGAATGATCATCGAGTAGGCACGCAGCATCGGGTCACTCTGGATCTCGGCCAGCAGGATGCCGTCCGTCATGAACTTGATCTTCGTGTCGCGGCCTGTGTCATCGCTGAAACGCATCTTGCAGCCGACCTCGCCGCCCCAGCGCACATTGAGTTCCTCAGCGACCCGGTGTGAGACACTCATCGCCGCCACACGCCGGGGCTGGGTGCAGCCAATCATGCCGCGGCCCTCACCGAGAACTTCCAGGCACATTTTCGGAAGCTGCGTGGTTTTGCCCGAGCCGGTCTCTCCTGCCAGAATCACTGCCGAATGCCCGCGAATGGCTGCGATGATGTCGTCACGCCGGGCGGTGATCGGGAGGTCGATGGGATAGCTGATCAAGAGATGGAGGAATGGGTTGCGCTGTCGGCTTCAAGCGGCACGGGCTTCATTTGCCGATGCAGAAGCTGGAGAAGATGACATCGAGAATCTGCTCGGTGTCGATTTGGCCCACGACCTCGCCCAGCGCTTGCAGGGCCTCGCGCAGATCGAGGGCGACATATTCGGGGGCGGCGCTGGCAAGCAGGGCGGCGCGTCCGGCTTCGACATGGTGGACGAGGCGTTCAAAACAGGATTTGTGACGCGTGTTGATGGCGACGGGATGATCAGCCATGAGCGGGCCGGCACGCATGACGATGTCGCGGATCGCATCAAGCAGCGCTTCAACGCCGGTGCCGCAGGTGCAGGACATGGGGATGCCGTTTTCCCAGCCGGGAGCGATGCCGAGATCGGCTTTGTTTAACAGGAGCAGGTGGCGCGACCTGACTTCCGGTGGCAGTGCGATGCGCGCGGCACCGGATGCCGGCAGGCTGGCGTCGACGATTTCGAGAATGAGATCGGCGCGCTCAAGCTCGCGCTGCGTGCGCTGAATGCCGATCCGCTCGATGTCGTCGAGGCTGTCGCGCAGTCCTGCGGTGTCCACGAGGCGCAGCGGGATGCCGTGCACCTGGATGATCTCCTCGATCGTGTCCCGTGTGGTGCCGGCAGTCGGGCTGACGATGGCGCGCTCAAAGCCTAACAAGAGGTTCAGCAGGCTGGATTTGCCGACGTTCGGCTCGCCGCAGATCACTGTCCGCGCCCCGTGCCGGAGGATGCGGCCCTGCTCGCTGGTGGCGATCAAACGGCGCGCGCGGTCCAGCACGGCATCCATCTTGGCGGTCAATGCCGCGCCCGTGTCAGGAGAGATGTCTTCTTCCGGGAAATCGATGTAAGCCTCCACATGCGCCAGCACGGGCAGCAGTTCCTCACGCAGTGCATTGGCCTCACGGCCGATGGCCCCGCCAAGCTGCTCATGCGCGGCGCGCAGAGCCAGCGTGCTTTGCGCATGGATGAGATCCATGACGGCTTCGGCCTGGGTGAGGTCCATCTTGCCGTTTAAAAAGGCGCGCTGGGTGAACTCGCCAGGTTCTGCAGCGCGGGCTCCGGCGCGGAGCAGTGTTTCCAGAATTTTCTGAGTGACCAGCAAACCGCCGTGGGCGTGAAACTCGAAAACATCTTCACTCGTGTAGCTGGCGGGCGAGCGGAAAAGCAGAAGCAATCCATCATCCAGAACGAAGCCGTCGGCATCGATCACTTTGGCGCGATGAGCGACTCGTGCGGCCAGTTCGGAAACGGGGTGTTTTGTCTGGAACACTTTTCCGGCAATCTGGAGCGCCTGCGGTCCGGAGACGCGCAGCACGCTGATGGCCGCCTCGCCAATGGCGGTGGAAAGAGCGGCGATGGTATCATTCAGCATCATTCAGGGATAGTCGGGCAATGCGGTGGCTCAATCGAAGAAGTTCAGGCCAGCGCCGCGGTCCATTCCTCCTCACGAAAACCGGTGAGATGAATGCTGCGCTTCACATCGATGGCAAAAGGACGCTTCACCAGGTTGCCGTTTGTGGAGAGCAATTGAAGCGCCTCCTCGGTGCTCATGTGGGGGAGTTTGTCCTTGAGCCCGAGAGCCCGGTAATCCTGGCCTGAGGTGTTGAAGAGCGGGCGGAGCTGGCCATCGTGCGCTTTCAGCATGGCGCGCAGTTCGGCCATCGCTGGAGGTGTCTCGCGGATCGGGATTTCGTTGAAAGCGATGTCATGCGCCCGCAGCCACTTAATGGCATTGCGGCAGGTGGAGCATCCTTGATAGGCGTAGAGTTTCATGGGAGCAGGTTGGTGGCCGGGCGCAATGCCGTGGCAATGGCGGACTCATTTCACATGCCGCAGCATCCACTCGGCGATGGTGGCATAGATGGGGAAATCGGTGATGAGCACATTGTCATGTTCGGCATCAGGGACATCGATCCACTGTTTTTCCAGTGTGGCAGGCAGGGCGGCATAGAGCCGTTTGCCGGATTCAATGGGGATCACCGAGTCCCTGGTGCCATGGGCTACGAGGGTCGGCATGGTGATGGCGGCGGCGGCGCTGTCGGATCGGATTTCACTGAGGCTGTGCTTGGTCAGGAACCGGTAAACAAGGCCCGCTCCTTTTGTCCAGAGACTGCCCAGCCAATGGCCCGCGTGATCCGAGGCGGTCTTTTGAATCGCGACATTCAGCCTGTCGAAACTGCTGACGATGACGAGAGCTTTCCATTCAGCCTTGGGCATGGCTGCAGCGCGCACGGCGACGGCACCACCCATGGACATGCCCATGAGTCCAGCCGGGCTGGGCGAAAAATGAAATTGTTCAGCCGCTTCCCGTAGCACGTCGCCGGGGATGTTTTTTTCTGTGATGCCAAAGGTGACATGCTGGCCGGGGTGATCGCCGTGACCTGGCATGTCCGGCAGCAAGCAGCGGAAACCTGCCGCGCAGAGCCGCTCGGCGATGAGCAGATAATCTTCCTTCCGGCCGTTGCGTCCATGCACGAGGACAAGTGTGCCGATGCTTTTTCCCGGTGCGGCCAGTGTGATTATTTTGGAGCTGAGTTCTTCACGCACCCGCTGGCCGCGCATGCCAAGCTTGCCGTTAGGCTCAGGCTCGACCAGCAGACATGGCGTGCCATCCTTGGCCGTGAATTTTTTCACCTGCACGCCATGCGCGGCTGGATCGGCGAGGAACTCGCGGTGGTAGTCCTGCAGGATCCGCCGGGGCGGCGCGGCAAGCTCGAATCCGGCCCACACACAGGCTGCCGCAGCCACGATGATGAGCATGGGGGAGATCCATATCAGGCTGCGAAAAATAAAGCGCATATCAGTCTTCCGCACGTGCAGTTTGGCCCTGGGAGCTGAGCAGGATCCGGAAACCGATGTCGGGCAGCCGGTCGGTGACGGAAACCTTGCGGCGGTGTGATGCGAGGAGTTCGCTGGCTGCCATGGTGGTGTAAGCTCCGCCGCGGACGACACCTTCGCCGGGCGCGGTGGACCAGGGATCTGAAATCCACTCCCAGACATTGCCGGCGAGATCGAAAAGCTGGCTGCGTGCATCGACCCGGAAGCTGGCCACCGGCGCGATGCCGGGCTGCCCGTCGTTGTAACCCGGGAGGGATTTCTTGCCCGACGGGTCGGCGGACAGGTCGAGGAAGTTGCCCGTGTTGGATGGTGGAACGGGCGTGAAGCCCCAGGGGTAAAAGCCGCCGATGCGGTCGCTGCGCTCGGCGGCGGTGGCTCCGATTTCGCGGGGGAGATTGGCGGCCATGCTCCATTCGTCATCGTTGGGCAGGCGGTATTCCTGATCGGGCTCCAACAGGCCCTTGCCGCGCTCACGATCGGTGAGCCAGTGGCAGAATTGCTCGGCTTCCGAGCGGCTGACATGCGTCACCGGCAGGTTCAGATCCTTGTCGAGAATGCGGCCGGGGTTGGGCGGCTGACTGGTGCTCAGGGCAAACTCAACAAAGTCACCGCGCCGCGTCTCGGTGGCGGCCAGCATGGCACGGCCGAGCGGCACAAGTTTGATGCCGAGACTGTTCACCCAGGGTT
>CAJCCF010000544.1 GCA_903960845.1 uncultured Verrucomicrobiota bacterium
GCCACCGCTCATGCCGGCCGCGAAGTTGCGACCCGTGAGGCCGAGGACGACGACGCGCCCACCGGTCATGTATTCGCAACCATGGTCACCAACGCCTTCAACAACGGCATCGACTCCTGAGTTGCGCACCGCGAAACGCTCGCCGGCCATGCCACGGATAAAGGCTTCACCGCTCGTGGCACCGTAAAGCGCGACGTTGCCGATGATGATGTTTTCTTCAGCCACTAAGGTTGATTTGACATCAGGATAGATGATGACGCGCCCGCCACTGAGTCCTTTGCCGACATAGTCGTTGGCATCGCCTTCGACTTCGAGGGTAACACCTTTTGGAACGAAGGCTCCGATGCTCTGCCCGGCACTGCCGTGGAATTTGAGATGCACCGTGTCATCCGGCAGGCCCTGCCAATGACGCTTGGTGATTTCGTTGCCGAGGATCGTGCCGACGACTCGATTGATGTTGGTAATCGGCAGTGTGGCGGTGACTTTTTCGCCCCTCTCGATCGCAGGTTTGCAGATGTCGAGCAGATGCGTGATGTCGAGCGACTTCTCCAAGCCGTGGTCCTGTGTGTCGGTGCAATAGCGTCCGACTTCCGGGCCCACTGGCGGCGAGTAGAGCAGCTTCGAGAGGTCGATGCCCTTGGCCTTCCAATGATCGACGGCGTGACGCGCTTCAAGAACGTCCGTGCGGCCCACCATCTCGACGATGGAGCGGAAACCGAGTTGAGCCATGAGTTCTCGCACTTCCTGAGCGATGAACTTCATGAAGTTCACGGTATGCTCCGGATCACCGGTGAAATTGGCGCGCAGACGCGGATCCTGAGTGGCGACGCCGACCGGGCAGGTATTCAGGTGGCAAACGCGCATCATGATGCAACCGAGCGTGACAAGCGGAGCGGTGGCAAAGCCAAATTCTTCAGCGCCAAGCAGTGCGGCGATGACAACATCCCGGCCAGTCTTGAGCTGACCGTCCGTTTCCACCGCGATGCGTGAGCGGAGATTGTTCAGGACGAGAGTCTGGTGCGTTTCAGCAAGGCCGAGTTCCCATGGCAGACCGGCATGCTTGATGGAGGTCTGCGGTGAAGCACCCGTGCCGCCGTCAAAACCGGAAATAAGCACGACATCAGCATGAGCCTTTGCCACACCTGCGGCGATGGTGCCGACGCCAACTTCAGATACCAGCTTCACGCTGACGCGCGCGGCACGATTGGAGTTCTTCAAATCGTGAATCAGCTCCGACAAATCCTCGATGGAATAGATGTCATGATGCGGCGGCGGAGAGATCAGGCCGACACCCGGAGTCGAGTGGCGGGTCTTGGCGATCCACGGATACACCTTGGCTCCGGGAAGCTGGCCGCCTTCACCGGGCTTCGCACCCTGAGCCATCTTGATCTGGAGTTCGCGGGCCTGGGTCAAATACAGGCTGGTGACGCCGAACCGGCCCGAGGCGACCTGCTTGATCGCGCTGTTCTTCGAATCACCCTTTTCGTTAGTCCAGGTGTAACGGGCAGGGTCTTCACCGCCTTCACCGGTGTTCGACTTGCCGCCGATGCGGTTCATGGCGATGGCGAGTGCCTCGTGAGCCTCACCTGAGATGGAGCCATAGCTCATGGCACCGGTTTTGAAGCGCTTGAGGATGGCATCAACGGACTCGACTTCATCAATCGAGATCGGTTCACGCGCCTTGAACTCCAGCAGGCCGCGCAGCGTGAAGTGCTGCTTCGTCTGCTCGTTCACGAGGCCGGAGTAAGTCTTGAAAGTGTCGTAACTGCCCGTGCGCACGGCCTTCTGCAGCGAGTGAATCACCTGTGGACTGAAGAGGTGGGCTTCACCTTCGGAACGCCACTGATACTCTCCGCCGACTTCAAGCGCGCTGTTGGTTACCGGACGATCCGGATAAGCCGCATGATGGCGGGTGAGCACTTCTGCCGCAATGGCATCCATGTCATTGCCTTCGATACGCGAGGCGGTGCCGGTGAAGTATTTGTCCACCACGGTCTGCTGCAA
>CAJCCF010000545.1 GCA_903960845.1 uncultured Verrucomicrobiota bacterium
CTGATCGGCGTCACCAGCTTCTTCCGCGACGGCCCCATGTGGGAGCAGCTCAAGACCGAGGTCATCCCCGCCCTGCTGGCCGCCCATCCCAACGGTCAGACCCTGAGGGCCTGGGTGCCCGCCTGCTCCACGGGTGAGGAAGCCTACTCGCTGGTCATCGCGCTGATGGAGTTTCTGGAGAAGGAGGACGTGCGCTGTCCGATCCAATTGTTCGGCACGGACATCAATGAAACAGTCATCAACTTTGCCCGTAACGGAACGTATCCAGCGCGCATCAAGGATGATGTGACGCCGGAACGGCTGCGGAAATACTTCACCAAGACCGACGGCAATTACCGCATCAATAAAACCATCCGCGACCAGTGCATATTCGCGCGGCAGAATGTGATCGAAGATCCGCCCTTCTCACATGTGGACATGATCACCTGCCGCAATGTGCTGATCTACTTTGATGCCGCCCTGCAAAAGAAAGTCATCCCCGTCTTCCATTACGCGCTCCGGCCAACCGGCTATCTGGTCCTTGGCACGGCGGAGTCCATCAACGGATTTATCGACCTGTTCGGCGTGGTGGATGGCAAGCAGCGTATTTACGAAAAGAAGTTCTCCAGCGCACGCCACGGCAGCATGCCGACCAGGTTCAATGCCATCCTTGAGCGCAGTGGCACCCCCCCGCACGGCCTCACCCGCGTGGCGGTGGAGCCCTTGCTCGGTGACATCCGCAAGCAGGCGGACGCCGTGGTCCTCAGCCGCTTCGCCCCGGCCGGCGTGGTGGTGAACTCGAGCATGGATATCCTGCAGTTCCGCGGGCGCACCGGTCCGTTTCTGGAAAACACTCCCGGTGAGGCCAGCCTGAACCTGCTCAAGATGGCACGCCAGGGACTCTCCGTGGAGCTGCGCCCGCTCATCGCCAAAGCCACCAAGCTCAAGCATTACGCCGAAAAGTCGGACATTCAGATCCGCCATGAAGGGCACGTGCTCAGGGTGAACGTGAAGGTGATCCCGCTGATGATGCCTAATTTCAGCGAACCGTTCTTTCTCATTCTCTTCGAGGAAGCGGCCTCCATCAAACTAACCGTCTCAAAGAAAAGCCTGACCGCCCGGTCCAGCAGCATGCTGCGCGAGATGGAGCAGCTGCGGGATGAACTGGACGCCACCAAACTCTCACTCCAGCACATCATTGAGGAGCAGGACGCCTCCAACGAGGAACTGCGCGCGGCCAATGAGGAGATCCTCTCCAGCAATGAAGAGCTGCAAAGCACCAACGAGGAGATGGAGACGGCCACCGAGGAACTGCAATCCACCAATGAAGAGCTCGTCACTCTCAATGACGAATTGCAAAACCGGAACCAGGAGCTGCAGGAACTGAGCGATGACATGCTCAACCTGTTTAGCAGCGTGGACATCCCCATCATCATGCTCAGTGCCGATCTGCGCATCCGCCGTTACACGCCGCGTGCCGTGAAGGTGCTCAACCTCATCGCGGGCGACATTGGCCGTCCGATTTCCGATTTCAAAATCAAGCTCAACCTCCCGAACCTGCAGGAACTCATCATCGATGTGGTCGAGACCCTCAGCGTGAAGGAACAGGAAGTTCAGGATCTCGACGGGCGCTGGTATTCACTGCGCATCCGCCCCTACAAAACCACGGACAACCGCATCAACGGCGTCGTCCTCACGCTTCAGGACATTGATACCGTCAAGCGCGCTCTCGCCCAGGTCGAAGCCGAGCGCAGCTATGCCGAATCCATCGTGGCCACCATGCGCGAGCCGCTGATCATTCTTGAAGGTGAGCTGCGGGTGAAGAAGGCCAATCAGAGTTTCCACACCTTCTTCCACACCAAGCCTGCCAATGTTGAGGGCAGGTTTATCTATGATCTCAATGACCGGGCCTGGGACGACCCTCAGCTGCGCGAGTTGCTGGAGAAAATCCTGCCTGAAAAGTCATCTTTCCAGGATTTCAAAATCAGCCATAAATTCCCCGGCATCGGCCAAAAGACCATGATGCTCAACGCACGGCGTCTCACGTCTGAGAAAGGCAAGTCGTCCCTGATCCTGCTGGCCATGGAAGAGGTGCCTCAAAAGGCCAAAACATCATGAAACGTGCCACCAGCAAGGCCGCTAAACCGCCAGAGCCCGCCGAAAAGCGGGTGACTGTGTCCGGCGGATCCGACACCGCCGACATCATGCAGCAGATGCAGGAGTCGCAGGAATTGCTGGAGCTTCAAAACCAGCAACTCAGCGAGTCCCACGCTCAGCTCGAGCTTTCCCAGCACCGCTACGCTGATCTCTATGATCACGCGCCGGTGGGCTTCCTGACTCTGGACAGCCGGGGTTACATCAGGGAGATCAACCAGACAGCGGCCCAAATAGTCGGCGAGTCCGCTGGACATCTGATGGGCAGGCCTCTCCTTCCGTGTCTGGCCGAACCGGACCGCAAGGCTTTTTTAAAGCACCTCTGGCAGAGTTTCCACAGCCCCGATCAGGTGACCACCATGCTGAGACTGGCCAGCAGGGATCATGGAGCACGCCATGTGCAGTTCATCAGCAGGCGCTCGACTAAATTTTTGGGACATGCCACCACGTGCCACACCGCACTCCTCGACATCACCGAACAGCACCTGACCGAATCAGCACTCAGCGCCAGTGAGGCCAAGTTCCGTCTGCTGGCCGAAAACATCGGTGATGTGTTTTGGTTCATGGAACTCGACCCGACACGGGTGACCTATGTCAGCCCCGCATTCGAGCAGATCTGGGGCTTGCCGGCAGCTGAGCTTTATGCCAATCACGCGCTATGGGAGCAGGCCATCCACCCCGAAGACCTCTCCGCCGTGCACGCCGCCTTCCACCGCTGGCTGAAGGGAGAAACGAGCAGCTACCGCATCGAGTACCGGGTGCGTAACCGGCACGGGGAAATCCGCTGGCTGGCCGACCGCGGCATTGTCATTGGGCTCAAGGGCGGCCGGCCTAACCAGATCAGCGGAATCGCCCGTGACGTCACTGAGCGCAAGAGGGCTGAAACGGCCCTGGCGGAAAAGGCCAGTGAAACCAACGCCATCCTGGAAGGAACCCATGATGGCATCCTGATCGCCGATGTCGAAACGCGGAGATTCACCTTCGGTAACACGGCCATGTGCCGCATGCTGGGTGTCACGCCTGAGGAGTTGACGAGCATGGGCTTGGATTCCATCCACCCGGCAGAGACACTGCCGGACCTTCGCCTGAAGTTTGACGCCATGGCGCGTGGCGAGCTTAGCTGCGCCGAAAACGTGCCCCTGCTGCGGAAGAATGGCGACATCATGCCGGTGGACATCACCGCCTCTCCCGTGGTGATCAAAGGGCGGACCTACTGCATCGGGGTCTTCCATGACATCAGTGAACGCAGGCGCGCGGACGAGCGGTTCCGCGGCCTTCTGGAGTCCGCGCCTGACGCCATGATGATTCACAGCTCGGACGGCCGCATTCAAATCGTCAATGCCCAGGTCGAAAAACTCTTCGGCTACAGCCGCGCTGAATTGATCGGCCAGACCATGGAGATGCTCATGCCCGAGCGCTTCCGGCAGCGGCATGTTCAGCACCGCAGAGGCTACACACCATCCTCCAAACCCAGGCCGATGGGCACGAGCGGCATGACACTGATGGCCCTGCACAAGGACGGCCATGAAATCCCCGTGGAGATCAGCCTCAGCAATCTCGACAACACCGGCACCTCACTGGTGATCAGCTCCATCCGTGACATCACGGAACGGCGGCGGGCGGAGGAGGAACTGCGCCAGTCCCAGCGCTTTGCCCTGTCCACGCTTGAGGCGATTCCCGCCAGCCTGGCCGTGCTCGATGAGACCGGCACCATCATCAGCACCAACCAGTCCTGGGAACAGTTCGCGCAGACCAACGGGGCAGTCCCAAGCTCCGTGTCCGCCGGTATCAATTACCTGGAAGTCTGTGATAAAGCCGCCGGAGAAGGCAGCGAAGAATCGAACCATTTCGCCGAAGGCATCCGCACGGTCATGCGCGGTGAAAGCCCTCGTTTCTCCATCGAATACCCCTGCCACGCCCCGGATGAACAGCGCTGGTTTGTCGGCTACGCCACCGCATTCGGGGGGGATGGACCGCCCCGTGTCGTCATCGCCCACGTGGACATCAGCGAGCGCAAGCGCGCCGAGCAGGGGGTCCGGTTGCTCAATCAGGAGCTTGAGCGCCGGGTGGAGCAGCGCACTGAAGCGCTGGATCTGACTAACAAAGAGTTGAACCGGCAGATCTCCATGCGCCGGCAGCTGGAGGAGGAAATCCTGCACATCAGCGAACGGGAGCAGCAGCGCATCGGCCAGGATTTGCATGATGACCTGGGCCAGCAACTCGCGGGCATCTGGCTCCTCAGTGACGTGCTCAAGTCCAGCCTGGCCAGGGAAGGCTCAGCCGAAGCTGCGAATGCCGAAAAGATCACCGGCCTTCTTAAAAACGCCCTCGGGCTGACACGTGCTCTCTCGCGCGGCCTGCACCCCGTGGCGGCAGGGGCTGGCGGCATCACCAAGGCCATGGATGAACTGGCCGCGCGCACCTGTGATGCCTTCCGCATCGCCTGCCATTGCCACTGCCGGATTGACACAGATCTTGATAACACCACCGCCACGCATCTCTACCGCATCGCCCAGGAGGCCGTGACCAATGCGGTCAAACATGGCATGGCCAGCCAGATCGACATCTCTCTCTCATCCAATGCGCATAGCATCACCCTCTGCGTGAAGAACAACGGCCTCAGCATGCCTGAACCGTCTGCCAGCCACCAGGGCATGGGGCTGCGTATCATGACGTATCGCGCCGACATGATCGGCGGGACACTGAAGATTCAAAACAACCCGGAGGCCGGCGGCACCATCGTCACCTGCACCCTTCCCATTCCCGTCCAAAACCAGCCCATAACCCAACCTTCTTATGGCCCCCAAACCAATCAGTCCGCAGGCAAAAAATCCGGCAAAGCCAGCGCCAAAAAAAGTCTTCATCGTTGACGATCACCCGGTGTTTCGTGACGGGCTCCAAATGATCGTCAATCAAGTGCCCGGACTCATTGTCTGCGGTGAGGCGGACAATGCTGCGCAGGCCTTTGATGCGATCAGCGAGCTTGATCCCGACCTGGTGCTCATGGACATCAACCTGCCCGGCGAGGGCGGACTGGAACTGCTGCAGGATGTGCACGCCATCAAGCCTGACCTGCCCGTGCTGGTCATCTCCATGCATGATGAAACGCTTTATGCCGAGCGCGTGCTGCGTGCCGGCGGGCGCGGCTACATCATGAAGCAGGAAGGCCCGGATAAAATGACGCAGGCCATTCTCAAAGTGCTCAGCGGTCAGGTGTATGCCAGCGAGCGCACCGCCGAGGCCATCCTCAACGCCCTCTCCCGCCCGCGTGCCACAGCCAGCACCTCGGCATTAGGCAGCCTCACGGATCGCGAGCTCGAAATCCTGCGTCTCACCGGCCAGGGGAAGGACAACCGCCAAATTGCCACTGATCTGCACATCAGCCTCAAAACCGTGGACACCCACCGCGGTCACATCAAGGAAAAGCTCGGCCTGAAGAACGGCACGGAACTCATCCACTACGCCGTGCGCTGGGTGGGCGGTCAGTTTTAAAATGGTTGTCCCTTTTATCCAACCAACAGTGAAACATCACCGCTTTGTCATCGCATGGTCCCTGAGTCTGATTCTGCTGAGTCAGGTGGCCGCACTGGCTGAGGCACCAGTTGAAGCAGTGACCTTTGCCGCAGAGCCGGGCATTCACTATGTGCCGCTCAATGAGGCGGCACAGCAACTCCACTGGGAGGTGCAACCGGATGAGGACGGCCATTACATTCAGATTCACGAGCTGATCCTGCCCGCCAAATCGCTGCGTTCCCTGCCCGATGACACGAAGCTGATCCGCACCGGCGATCTGCAACTCGCCGGTGCCACGATCTCAGTGGATGCGGAGGACGGACGGATGAACATCCGCAAAGGCTTTCATCGCTTCACCCTGATCACCAGTCCCAAACGGGTTGAGGTCAATCTTCAGCAGCAACAACTCAAGTGCTGGCAGGGCAGCCGTCTGGTGATGCAAAGCCGGATCAGTTCCGGCCGCGGCGGCGCCACACCGGCAGGCAATTTCATCGCGGGCCCCTACCGGTCCAGAATGCATTTCTCCAAGCTGTACAAGAATGCGCCAATGCCCTGGAGCGTGCAGATCTATGGACACGTGTTCATTCACGGCTTCACCTCCGTGCCAAACTATCCCGCATCACACGGCTGCATCCGCCTGCCCCTGGATGGGGCCAATCCCGCCAGATTTTTGTACGAGTGGATCGATAACGGCACCCCCGTGCGCGTGACGCGTCAATGAGGCCGGCCGGGCAACCGGATATTTCCCCCGCCCATCTCAGACATTTACTGAGAGCTGATGAGGAGCTCTGCTAATTGTCAGCTCCAGCCCAACTTCTAGGATCGGGCGCATGAAAACACACAATGCGCACCAGGTGGCGGGTAAATCCACGCATGGCTCACGGCTCAGGCAGCAAGTCCTGGGCGGCGTCAGCGGGCCGTATCAACCGATGCCAAAAACAGTGCCGCGCTACAAGGGACCGCCGGGTGCCATCAATGCGAGAAGGCACAGCATGCAGCGCTCCCGCAATGGTTCAAACCATGTCACCCAGTCTCAGCAGGCCCTGGTCATGCGCCTCAGGGCGGGCAGGAGGATGAAAAGCCTGCAAACGACCCTGAACCATGAGAATTCCATGGCCCGGAACGAGACGGTCGAAATTGAACACCAATTGTTAGGCGGCGGCCGGGATGGCGTGAATCTGGTGCTGACCACAGGCAGGGATGACGATGCGTCATACCTCATCATGTCGCTCGAAGTGCCGGCACCACTGACCGAGGCTTACGACACCTGGAACGCCTTTCCCGATCTCCCTTACTTCATGAAAGGCACGCAGACTTTCGGGCATTTTGACGGCGGCTGCATGACTTGGCGCGTCCACACCCCATCCGGGCAGTTTGTCTGGCGGGCTTCGGTGTGCGAACTGGAACCGTGTGCCCTGATCGCCTGGCGCAGCCCCCGCGGCATGCCCCACGCCAATTTTGGATCCGTGAGTTTTGAACCGGTCGACAGCCGGCAGACCTGCGTCTTCATCCAGATCGGTTTCGCAAGCAGCGAGGATGCAGACGGGTCGGGCGATCCCGTGCCATCACTCATCCATGCCCTGGAACGCACACTGAGACGCTTCCACGGCACCATCGAATCGCGGGCCAAATCCGCTCTGATCACGCGATCCATCAACCTCACTGAAACCTGTGAGTGAAGATGCCGCTCCATGCCATGCGCCCGCTTCTTTTCACGAACTCCATCGACACCAATTCCAAGCCTAACTCCTTATCTGGTTACGTTCACGCTGGCGACCCTTCAGGCATGCAACACGAGACACCTCCCACGGCACCCGGCCACTATTCCGAGAAGCTCTCAGCCATTTGCTGATTCGTCTAGGGTAACTCTGCCAATTGCCAGATTTTCCATCGCTCGACAAACTCGCAGTTATGCAACTCCAAGCACCCACATGCAAGATTCACAGCCGGGACGGCCGGTCGGCCAGTCCCGCCTTAACTGTCGTGGCCATCTACAATGACTTCTATGCCGGTGTTCGCGCCCAGGAAGCCATGCAGTGGCTGAAACTTTCCCTGGGTTATGACCTGGAGGTTGCCACCAGCTTGTGGAGTTTTAAAAGCCTGGAACGACTGGATGTCAGATCCATGGCCATCCACCGCGCGGCGTCGGCGGATGTGATCATCATCGCCATGTCAGATGGTGATCCCGTGCCCAACCATATCGAGCGCTGGATGGACTCCTGCCTCCAGCAGCAGCAAAACAAGGGTCGCTCGGTTCTGGTCGCGATTCACGATGATGTGCAATCCGACGACAAAGACGAAACCACGCCGCTGTGCACCTACCTTGAACGCCAGGCGGCCAGATGGCAGACCGAGTTCATCTGCAACCACGAGTTTGATCAGCGCCTGGACCGTGAATTCGCCATGCGCTGCATCGATCGCAAGACTCCCGCCGCCTCAGTCCTCAGTCAGACATCATCAAGCCACTCAAACCGCGATGCCTACCGCTGGGGAATCAACGAGTGAATTAACCAACAAAATAGACACCATCGCCATGAATCAGCCAACCACCGCTCCACAGGCCGCCTTTGAAGAAATCAGCCAGCTTGCCTATCACCTCTGGCGTCAGGCAGGTTGTCCCTCCGGACAGGATCTGAAATTCTGGGTCGAAGCGGAACAACTAACAGCCGCCAAACTTAAGGGCCAGAGCCAGCTCGCCGCCAGTTCAGGAAACGTGAGGCGCAACGAGACTCCCACCAAAGCCTCCAACCC
>CAJCCF010000546.1 GCA_903960845.1 uncultured Verrucomicrobiota bacterium
AAGGCAGCCCTTGGTTTCGCAGATTGCTGACATGTCGAGTGCTACAGCGTGCATAGTCTGCCACATCCCGAACAGTCCAAAGAATGGGTCCGTTACTCGTGGATGAGTTTGTGGCAGCAGGGGTTTCAGGGAGATTTGGGGTTGCGTTCATCGCCATGATTAGCGTGTCAACCCGTGGGTGCATGTCCTCGCAAGTAGCTTCCACAAAAAGCAACTTGTTGCGCAACAAGCACTGCTGCACCTCTGGGCACCTTAACCAAAATTTGAGAAGAATGCAGGTTTATGTCATGACAAGTTGTGACAACCAAACTTCCAATTCATTCCATGACGAGCACGATGCCAAAACCCCAAAGTAGAATGATAGCCAGTGAAATGGAAGAGGATGGCAGTATGGTGAACGATGATTGCCCGATCCGTATCCATTGCCAACCGAATCTGCTTCTTCAAGGAACAGTCCGGTGCATCGACATGCGCGGTGATGATGAGCCACGATTTGTTTGACCAACTGATTCACGAGGCCTGGCTCAAAGATGCAAGCGCCAGCCTTGCAAGGTTGCTGTAGCGAGTAAGATACGCACTCCTCACCGCCACCGGTGGGGAGTGATTCGTCCCACCCGTCAGTGAACATCGCATCCATGAAGATCATCCTCACCACTTGCACCGCCCTGAGTCTGCTCAGTTCATTTGCACACGCCGACATCAAACTGCCCGCGTTGTTCACCGACAATCTTGTGCTTCAGCAGGGCAAGCCGGTGACGGTCTGGGGCTGGGCGGCGCCGGATGAAGACATCAGTGTTCGGTTCGCTGCGCAGACCCAGGTCACGCGCGCGGATGCGGACGGCAAATGGCGCGTGGCGCTGGATCCGCTGACGGTGAATGCGCAACCGCAGGAAATGGTCCTGACCGGCAAGAACAGCATCACGCTGAAAAATCTGCTCGTCGGCGAAGTGTGGGTCTGCTCCGGTCAGTCAAACATGCAGTGGACGGTGACCCAGGCAGGCAATGCGCCGAAGGAAATCGCGGACGCCAACTATCCTCAAATCCGCATGTTCAATGTCGAGCGTGCGACATCGATGACACCTGCCACGGATGTGAAGGGCTCGTGGCAGGAGGCCAATCCTGCCAATGCCGGTCAATTCTCCGCAGTGGCTTATTTCTTTGGAAGGCATCTGCATCAGACGCTGAAAGTGCCGGTCGGCCTCATCAACACTTCGTGGGGTGGCACGCGAATCGAGGCATGGACAAGCCGCGAATCTCTGGAGGAACGCCCCTGCGCCGCGCAGATGCTTAGCGATTGGGATGGTCTGCGCCAGGGTTGGGATGCCACCGCCGAGGGCCTCAAATTCGAAGTCGCCAAATCTGAATGGCAGGCTGCGGTGAAGCAGATCAATGAGGAAAACGCCAAGCTGCCCGCCGACAAGAAAAAGCAGGCTCCGCCCGCCCCGCGCCCCCAGGATGATCCAAACAAAACACCGCATCACCCCGCTGTGCTTTTCAACGCCATGATCGCCCCGCTGATCCCGTATGCAATCCAGGGAGCCATCTGGTATCAGGGCGAGTCCAACCAAAAGCGTGCATTCCAGTACCAGGAACTTTTGCCTAACATGATCAATGACTGGCGCAAGCGCTGGAATGACGAGTTCAGCTTCGGCATCGTGCAACTCGCCAACTTTGGCAACAACCAGCCGGTGACCAGGGATCCTGGCGTGGCGGATGCATGGGCGGAGTTGCAGGAGGCGCAGTTTCTCACCGCGATCACCCTGCCAAAAACCGGCCTCGCTGTCATCAATGACATCGGGGATGAGAAGAACATTCATCCAGCCAACAAACAGGAAGTCGGCCGGCGGCTCGCGCTCTGGGCGCTGGCAAATGACTACGGCCGGGCCGGCACCGTCTTCAGTGGTCCGTTGTTTAAAAACGCAGTCACCGAGGGCAACAAGGTGCGCATCCAATTCGATCACGTTGGCGGGGGACTCAAAACGCGTGATGGCGGCGAGTTGAAGCATTTCCAGATCGCGGGTGAGGACATGAAATGGGTCTGGGCGCAGGCCAAAATCGAGAACCATGAAGTCATCGTTTCCAGCGCCAGCGTGCCCAATCCTGTGGGTGTCCGCTACGCCTGGGCCGCCTGGCCGGAAGGTGCCAACCTGATCAATGCCGAAGGTCTGCCCGCCAGTCTGTTCCGCACGGATGAGTTCATTCCCAGCACCCTTGGCGTGACCTCACCTTTCCAGGAGACGCAAAAGGCGCCGAAGTGATTTCTCCAAGCCGCACTCAACGCTGCTTTCAGGATCACAGCAGGGTGCTGTCATCCTGACGCTCCAGCTTGCCGATCTTCTTTTTGACCGTCTCCAGATGCACGGTCATCTCATGCAGAGATTTCAGGCAGTCAGACATGGTCTCGGCATCTTGAAGATGCGGCAGGGCAGGGTGGATCTTCATCATCTGGAGGGCGATGGCTTTGGCGCTATCACGAATCTGCTGGATGGCTTCGGGGCGTGTCATGGTGTGGCAGACTTGCCAGACCGGGGGCGATGTGCAAGCCGGGTTTGAGTGGTTGTCAGGCGGAGGGCTGCCGTTTAAAGAAGAGGCCCATGGACTTGCGGCATCTACGCTACTTTCAGGCCGTTGCGGAAGAAATGAGTTTCTCCCGCGCGGCAAAGCGTCTGCATATCGCGCAGCCCGCCTTGTCGCGCGCGGTGCAGGAACTTGAGCATGAACTGGGCATGAGGCTGATCGACCGCAATCGCCGCACCTTTGCGCTCACGCCGGCCGGCTCCGTGCTGCTTGCCGAGACGGCGGTGATTTTGGAGCGGCTTGAGGAGTCCCTGCGCCGGGTGAAACGCACGGCCCTGGGTGAGGAGGGCGAGTTGCGCCTTGGCTACATCGGTCCGCCGACGCAGCAATTCCTCGGCAGGCTGCTGAATGATTACCGGAAGCGTTTTCCGAAAGTGTCCGTGCATCTTGAAGAGCGCACGCCGGAGCGCGTCTGGGAGATGGTCGTCAAAGGCCGGCTGTCAGTGGCCCTGACACGTCCGCTGCCCGGCCAGGGTGAGCGCGCACTCAGCACGCTGCTGCTGCGGAAAGAGCCGCTCGGCATCGTGGTTCCGGCCG
>CAJCCF010000547.1 GCA_903960845.1 uncultured Verrucomicrobiota bacterium
CCCTCGTCGGCGTCATGGCTTACATGATGATTTCCGTCATCTTCCAGACCGTTTCCGCCCTTAAATCACGCGGCCATTGAGGAAATCCTGTTTTCAAGGCAACGAAAGCCGAACACAATACGCCCCTTGTCTTTCCAATAGCTTTACCGATCCACAAACCACCCATGAAAGCCAACCTTCATATTGCCCGCCAAGTCCAAGCCGCCTTCACCCTGATGGAGATGATGCTGGTCCTTGCCATCATCGCCCTGCTTATCGCCATTGGTGCCGTAACGCTCGGTGAAGTGGATGAGAACGCCAAGTTCACCGCTGCTGAAGCCCAGATGAGCACGCTGAGGGCTGCCATCAGCCAGTATAAAACGCTCAACCGGACGCTTCCAGGCAGTCTCGATGCTCTGGTCACGCCTCCCGGCAATGCGCGCGTGAAGAGAAAGTTGGTGAAGGAGGAGGCCATCCTGGACCCTTGGAACAGCAAGTATGTGCTGCGCAGTCCGGGTAAGAATGGCGAATCCTACGAGATCTATTCCATCGGACCTGACAAAAAGGATGGTTCAGAGGATGATGTTGTCGGTCGCTGAACATACTTTCGGAGTCGGGTGATCTTTTCATGAAACGGTTACCCCGCTCTCGTCGACACTCAGCTTTTACGCTGCTCGAGATCATTGTTGTGATGTCGATCATGATGCTGATCGTCGGAATTGGTTACGCAAGTTTCACCTTCTTCGAGGATGAGGATCCCTTTGAGAAGCCGGTCCAGTATTTGACTCAGATGTCGAAGTTCTCTTTGAACACGGCGGTCATTCAGCATCGCGGCATGATGATCGGCTTCGGCGAAGAGGGCTTTGGTGTTGTTGGAGCTTCAGCCGAGGGCATGAGTCTCTTTTCCGTGCCAAAGGATATGAAAATCCTGATCAAGCGCTGGCAGGGTAAAGGTTGGGAAAAAGCCGATGGGCAGTTCTGGCGCTTTGGCGAACAGGGCATCTGCGAGCCGGTGAAGATCCGCTTTGAGATCAAAAATGGAGGCAGCCGGGAAGTGACTTTTCATCCACTGACGGGAGGGACACTGGATTGAATGCTTTAACTATTAAAACTCGAACTTCACGCTCTTTCCGCCGCGGAATGACACTGCTTGAGGTCGTGCTTGCGCTTGCCGTGTTCAGCATCGCCGCGCTGGCTCTGGTCGGGACGCTAAATCAAATTGCCGAGGCCGCCGTCGAGTCTCAGATGCTGCTTGAGGTGGAGCAGTCTCTTGAGTCGTTGATCGATGAGTATGGCAAGGTGCCGCAGATGCGGAATCTGGAGGAAAACATCAAGCCGGGTGCCGATGGCGTGGCCTACCACGTGAAAGTGCAGCAAGTGAAGGATCTCAAGAATAGAGAGGGGCGCTTCCTGCAGGATATGTTCCGCATTGAGGCGGTGGCCCGGTGGAACGATGGCAGCGGTGTGATCGAGTTGCAGGCGGACTCTTTGAGATATGCCGGCGCATTTTTACCCCAAGGCTGAACGAAAAAGCTGAAGGATGAAAAACCTCAAATCCAGGACCTGCACACATCTCCGGCACGCGCGTGACGAATGGGGAGCTTCGTTTTCGGCCTTCACCTTGCTGGAGATGCTTGTGTCGCTTTCCGCCTTCGTGATTCTCATGGGCGGGATCTTTGCCATTGCTCAAGGCACGATGGAATTGGGCAATGATGTGACGGCATCCCAGGAGAGATCGCAGATTCGCCTGAACTTCATCGAGTTTCTCCGCCGCTCATTCCGCAGTCTGCCCGGGGATGCAGAGGTGCGGCTGAGTGTGAAGCAGAGTGGCTCCACTTATGCACCCACCATGAATTTTGTGAACGGCGGCAGTTCATTCACTCCCGGCCTGTCCCTGCCCCCCGATACCAGCATGGATGTCTATGCTGAGGAGCGTCCCGGCGGCTATCTCCGCGTCATGTTGCGCGTTTTGGATCAAAAACAAACCCAGGCAGTGCGGTCGAATCAAAGCGTGCGCTACAGCCGCGATCAGATCACGCTGCCGCTTCTGGATAATGTGAGCCGCTTTGAGTGGAAGTTCTACGACCACACGACGAACCGCTGGGAGAATAACTGGAAGCAGGGACGGCGCCCACTGATGGCGGAGATGCACCTGCGTTTGGACGACGGCTTTGAAACTCGCGCCGTCTTCTGGCTACCCCCGGTGGTGCCGAATGCGATTCGAGATGGAGCCCTCGGCATGCCTGGTATGCCAGGTTTGCCGGGTCAGCCTGGGGCACCCGGAGTTCCCGGCCAACCGGACCAGCCCAACAATCCGAATCTCAACCAAGCCCCCGGAACACTGACCCCGGTGCCGACTCCACGATGATCCGCTCAAGCCATCCTCAAGTGCTTCTTCGACGCCATTCAGGTGCGGCTTTGCTTGCCGTTCTCTGGATCGTCGCGCTGCTCATCGGACTGGTGGCCGGTGCTTCGCTGCTGCTCACGCAGGATCTTGATGCCGCAGCTTCAAAACGCCAGATTTTCCGGGCTCGCATGTTGGCTGAGTCGGCCCTGGCCATCGCCATGAACCCGGATGTGAAACCGGATGAACCGCTGCTGCACCGGCGTTTGTCCGATGATGAAGAGTATGCTGTGCAGATGACGGGTGAGGATGGGCTGATCAATCCCAACGTGCTGCTCAAGCGTGAAGATCGAGAGACCTTTCGTCGCGTCTTTCGTTACTGGGGCATGACCTTGCAGCAGGCAGACGCCCTGATTGACGCCCTGATCGACTGGGTCGATGCCGATGATTTCAAGCGCATCAATGGTGCCGAGAAAAAAGAATATGGTCTCAATGGCATGCCCTTTAACCGTCCTTTTCGCTCCATCGAAGAAATGTCCATGGTGCGCGGGATGCAGGAAGTGGAGCAGGCTTACCCTGAATGGCGCACCTGGTTCAGCGTCTATGCCAGCGGTGTGCTGGATGTGAACGAGGCGCGTCCAGAAGTCGTCTCCGCTGTGACTGGCGCGCAGATTCGCCTGGCGCAAAACCTGCGCACCAGTCGTCTCGGGCGCGATGGCCAGCTTAACACGCAGGATGACACACCCATGCCTGATCTCACCAGCGCATTGGCCATGCTGGGCATCCCAAGCGCGACTCCCGGCGGTCTAGCCAATGTTCTCTCCGTTCAGAGTGCGACGAAGCGGCTTGTCGTGCGGGTCCGTGTCGGTGATCTTGAGCGCGAACTCTCAGCCGTGGTTCGCGGGGCGATCGGCCAAGGCGCCACAGCCATTTTGTGGATGAGTGAAACGAATCCGATGAACGACCAGGCTGCCGCAGCTGGGGTGCCTACTCGCTGATCTTCACCGGTGTGCCGGCGGGAGTGTTCTCAAAGAAAATCTTGGCCATGTGCGTGGGCAGGCGGATGCAGCCATGCGAGTCGGCATAACCCGGCAGGTAGCCCTCATGCATTCCAACCGCGCCATGGATGCGCATGAACCAGTGCATCTTGGCTCCATCAAAGGTGGTGCCCGGTGGGCGCGGATCCTTCCGGTTGTCGATCTGAGTCCGGATGATGTTTTTATCCTTGTCGATGTAATCGCCGTAGACGGACGACAGGTGATCGTGATCCTTTTCACAGATGCTGAAGCTGCCGGTTGGTGTGGGGAATTCTGGGCTGCCCGTGCAGATCGGTGAGGCCCCGACAAGTTGATCGCCCTTGTAGAAATAGGCCATCTGCTCGCCAATCATGATGTGGAGGCGCGGCTTCCCGCTCACTCCATCGCCCTTCCAGTAGGAGCCGTCACCATCATCGGGCGCCTCAAGTTTTGAGTCCTTTGAGTCCTTTGTTTTTTTAGTCCTCTTGAGACCTTTCCAACCTTTCAACTTCACCAGACCAAAGTTGGTGAATTCCCACTTCGGCGGTGCCACTGAGACATAGAGGCCGCCGCCTGGCGAGGTGCCGCTGTAATAGGGGGTTGTGTTGGTGCAACTCGCAGCGGCGAGCAGGCAGGCCATTGACAAACAAAGGCGCTTAAGGCCGGACTTAATGGAGCACTCGATCATAAAGAGGCTTGATAGCTGAAAAGATTCTCCCGGACAATGTCTGGTTTGCTGTTTCAGCGTGAATGAGGCGTATCTTTGCGATCTGTCATGCGGGAAAGTTTGCGCCTCCGGCGGACTGGCGGTAGAGGAGCCGGGTTCATGCGCAATTCTTTCCTCATCTTCCTCGGTGGTGGGCTTGGCTCCGTGCTCCGCTATTGGACGGTGCTGGCTGCCCAGCGGGTGTGGCCTGCGGCGACTTTCCCGCATGGGGTGCTGGTGGCGAATCTGCTCGGCAGTTTCATCCTCGGCTTTCTCTTTGCCCTGCCTGCCATGAAGTCCAGGGATGCCAGCCTGTGGCTTTTTGCCGCCACCGGAGTGCTCGGTGGCTACACGACCTTTTCCACTCTGGCAAACGACTCCTGGCAACTGCTGCTTAACAACCATCCCGGCATCGCTTTACTCAATGCCGCAGGCAGCATTCTTGCCGGCATTGCCGCAGCAGCGTGCGGTTGGCAGTTGGCTCGCGTGTTGTTTGGCTGATCCTCTCCATGACCGACTCTTTTAAACTTCTCTTCGTCTGCATGGGCAACATCTGCCGCTCTCCTGCGGCAGAGGGCGTGATGCGTCATCTCGTGGCCAAGGCGAATCTCGAATCGCGAATCCACATTGATTCCGCCGGCACTGGAGGCTGGCACACGGGAGCGCGTGCCGATCACCGCATGAGAACCGCTGCTTCGCTTCGCGGTTATGATCTCACCAGCATGGCGCGTCAGGTCAAAGAATCCGATCTGGAAGAGTTCGATCTCATTCTGATCATGGACGAGCAAAATCGCCGCGACCTGCGGGACTTTGACCGCGGACGCAAGCATGACGCCAAAGTGCGCTTTCTTTGCGAGTTCTGCACCGTGCACCCGGAGAAGGAAGTGCCTGATCCATATTACGGTGGCACTCAGGGTTTTGAAAACGTGCTCGACCTGCTTGAGGATGGCTGCGCAGGCCTGCTGCGGCATGTGCAAAGCAGATTATGCAGTGCTTAGCGGATCCACGGCGGCCGGCCCAATCATGCTGAAGTTCAAGCCCCGGGAGCTTTGATCGCCGGGTCTATTTTTTGGAGTGCATTCCACAGGTCAGGATCCTGCGGGTGGCCGTTGTAGAGCACCTTGCCATCAGGTCCGACCAGAACCATTCGCGGGATGCTTTCGATCTCCAGCATCTTCGTGAACGGGCGGTCTGCTGGCTCGATCAGCCAGGGGAAAGTGATGTCCTGCTCATCGCGCACCTTCTCCGCCACCGTTTCGGCGTTCTGGTCATCCTTGTTCATTCCGGCCACCACGATCCCGTGCTTTGCCA
>CAJCCF010000548.1 GCA_903960845.1 uncultured Verrucomicrobiota bacterium
GAGCAGCGCGTCGGTGTCGAGATTCACGCTTTTCATGGAGCGCTGGGCGCTGGCATAGACGCCGTTGAACTTGACCTGTGCTTCATCGAAGGCGCGGCGGGCGCCTTCCTCGCGGTAGAATTCCTTTTCAGCCTCGCGGAAGTTCTTGCTGAAGATGCGCTTGAAGAAGCCGAATTTGGACGTGGGTTTTTCATTCGGGTGCTTCGCCACTTCATCGAAATAATCCTGAAGCGCGCTGAACTCCTGCAGCGGTCTTTGATACTGCTTCTGGAGGAAGCTGATGCCGCTGGTGATGACGACGAGTTTCTCCGCCTCGATCTTCGAGATCTGCTGCCCGCTCTTGGTCTTCTGCTCCAGCATGTCGATGTATTGAAGCGTCTGCTTGTTGCCGGCGAAGATGTTTTCAAACTCCTTGTAGGCGTTGGCGATCTGCTTGCGCTGGTCCTGGCGCAGTTCGTTGAGCTTTTGATCGTGCTCTTCATTGAGAGCCTGGATGGCCCTCTGCTGCTGCTCGTTCTGAGCGGAGAGGGAGCGTTGGAGTTCTTCCTGCTTGGTCTGCAAAGCCAGCGTGTGGGAGGCTTTCAGCTGGTCGATCTCAAGCATGAGACGACCCGCGTCAGAGTGATAGTGCCAGATCCCGTAGCCCAGGGCCGCGAAGACGAGTGTGAGGGCGAAGTTGCGTGCGTTCATATGCGTGGAGTCGTCAATAGCGCGGGAGCTTCGATCAGTCCGGCCGAGTTGGCAAGGTGTAGCGCAATCATGGCCCAGAGGAAACCAAGGGATGCAGGGCGGTTGCGGCAGCGTCCAGTTAGGGTGGCGCACTTCTTTATGAAACCCTACTCACACCTTGTCGCCGCCGTGGACTTCACCCCTTCATGCCGTAATGCGCTGCGCCAGGCGGTGCGGCTTGCCGCGATCAATCAGGCACAACTCACCGTGGTGCATGTGATGGATGAGTTTCTGGTTCATGAACTCAAGCGCGCGCTGTCAGTCGATCAGGCGACTGTTCGCTCAGACTGGCAGGACCGGCTGAAAAAGTTTGTCGATGACGCGGATGTCGGCGCACCGAACGTGCATGTGGTGGTGCGCATCGGGCATCCATTCACCGAACTGTCCGAGGCCTGCCAGACAGCGGGTGCCGACCTGCTGGTGATGGGCGTGAAGGGCTCGCGTCAGGATCCCAAGCGTGTCGGGGTGATTGCCGCGAAATGCGTGCGCAAGGCTCCTGTCGATGTTCTGCTGGTGCGTGAGGATGCGACCGGACCCTTCAAGAGGGTGGCAACCTGTGTGGACTTTTCGGACAACTCGGGCAAGGCCGTGCGTCGGGCGCTTCAGATTGCCGGGAATGACGGAGCCGCCGTGGACTGTCTTTATGTGTATCAGTCAGCCTTGGCGATGTCTCTGGACTATGGCGGCATGGGCGCGCCCATGCCATTCACTGCCGACTCGGTGACACTGGATCAATGGCGCGCTGATTTGATTTCCTTTGTCAAGCCTTTGAGCGCCGAGGCCCCGGGCGTGCAGGTGACGACCACGGTCATTGAGCGCATCAACATCCGCGAAACGATTCTGGAGCATGTGCAGGAAACCCATGCCGACCTCGTGGTGCTGGGAACGCGCGGCAGGACCGGACTGCGTGAGATGCTCATCGGCACCACGGCGGAGAAAATCGTGGGCAATGCTACCTGCTCCATCCTCGCCGTGAAGCCTGATGGGGTGCAGACCGGCAATGAATGACTGAACGGGTATGCGTGATCTGCTTCAACAACCCAGTCTGGCTCACGGTTGCAGCGGTTCGCGATCGGCGGGAGGGACGTGCGGCGTTGACAGCACGGTGAATGGCAGGGAGCATCGCCACCCCTCCTCCTCCATGTGTCCCACCTCTGATCCCGCCCTTTTGCAAAGCCTTGTGGAGCACTCCGGGATGCTGGTGATGGGGCTGGATACGGCGGGCCGGGTGCAGTGGATGAGCCGCGGACTGGAGATCCTCTCCGGCTACACCTCGGAGGAGTTGCATGGCCGCGACTGGGTGGAGGCACTCATCCCGGCGGAGTATCGGGAGGCGACCTGGAAGCTCTGCCGCGGCAGCATCGGCGAAGACCGGATCGGCAGCCACGTGAAACCGCTGACGGTCTGTGATGGAACTTTGCGTCATGTGGAGTGGCTGCATTCGGACGTGAAGGACAAGCAGGGGCAGGTGACCGGCATCCTGTGCATCGGGCGTGATGTCACCGAACTGCAAAAGGCGCGCGAGGCGCTCGTCTTTTCAGAGAAGCGCAGCCGCGCCATCGTCGAGACCGCCGTCAACGCCATCATCACCATGAGCGAGGAGCGCATCATCGAGACGGTGAACACCGCTACTGAGCGCATCTTTGGTTATTCCAAGGAAGAGATGGTGGGCAAGAATATCCGCATGCTCATGCCGCAGCCCTATCGGGACAAGCACGACGGTTACGTGAAGAGCTACATGAACACCGGCGTGAAGAAGATCATCGGCATCGGCCGCGAGGCCGTGGGGCAGCGCAAGGATGGCAGTATCTTCCCGCTCGATCTTTCCGTGGGCGAGGTGCGTCTGCAGGACGGTCGCCGCGTTTTCACCGGCATCATCCGCGACCTCACGGATCGCAAGCTGCTTGAGGAGAAGATCCTTCAGATCAGTGAAGAGGAGCAGCACCGCATTGGTCAGGACATTCATGACGATCTCTGCCAGCAGCTCGCCGCCATCGGCTGCCTGGCCAAGGTGGCGCATCAGCAGCTCACGAAAGGCGGATCGGAGCAGGCTGAGAGTCTTCATGAAATCGTGCGGCTCGTCACCCATGCCAATGTCAGGGCGCGTGAGATGTCACGCGGCCTCATGCCTGTGGTGCTGGATTCCGAGGGGCTCATGGCCGCGCTCGCCGAACTGGCCCAGGGCACAGAGCGCATCTTCCGCGTGAGCTGCCCCTTCCGCTGTGACCGGCCCGTGCAGGTGCCGGACAACAAGGTGGCCACGCAGCTTTTCCGCATCGCCCAGGAGGCTGTGGCAAACGCCATCAAGCACAGTCATGCGGACCGTATCGAGCTTTCACTCACGGAGGAAGAGGACGGGATGCAGCTCCTCATTCGTGACAACGGGGTGGGCATTCCCGACAACGTGTCAGGCAAAAGCACCGGCATGGGGCTCTTGACCATGAGCCATCGCACTCGGATGATAGGCGGTGTCTTTGCCGTCGAGCACGATGAATCTGGCGGCACCCTTGTCCGATGCCGCGTCCCACTCCCAACTCCGCAAAAAACACCTCAGCGTCGCAATCGCTCGTGAAGCGACTGCTGCTGGTCGATGACCACCCGATCATGCGCCATGGTCTGGCGCAGCTGATTCGAAATGAAGAGGGGCTGGAAGTTTGTGCTGAGGCAGGCACCGCACGCGCCGGGCTCGATGCCGTGGGCGAGTTTAAACCGGATCTCGTGGTCATTGATCTCACCCTGCCGGACAAGAATGGTCTGGAACTCCTCAAGGACATCCAGGCCGTGTATCCGGGCACGCTTTGCCTCGTCCTCTCCATGCATGATGAATCCATGTACGGCGAGCGGGCCCTGCGTGCCGGAGCCCGCGGTTACATCATGAAGGAGGCCGCTGCAGACCACCTCATCACTGCTGCGCGGAAGGTACTCAATGGCGGCATCTATGTCAGCGACAGCATGGCCAGCCGGATGCTGGAGCAGGTGACCGGGAACCGCCAAAAAGCTTCCACCGCCGCCATCGACACCCTCACCGACCGTGAGCTGGAAGTGCTGGAATTGATCGGCCAGGGCGTGGCCACCAAACTCATCGCCGAGCGCCTGAAAATCAGTGCGCGCACGGTCGAAGCGCACCGCGCCCACATCAAAGAAAAGCTCTCCATCACCGACGGTGCCGCCCTGGTCCGCCATGCTGTCCAGTGGGTGGAGCAGCAGGCGGGCTTGTAGAAGTTCAGGCAGCCTTGAGCAGGAAGTACTCCAGGCTGTCGACAAGAGCCTGCCAGCTCGCGTCGATCACATTGGTGGAGACCCCCACGGTGCCCCAGGTGCGGTTGCCATCGCTGCTGACGACGAGCACGCGCGTCTTCGCTGCCGTGCCGCTGCCGCTGTCGATGATGCGCACCTTGTAGTCTTCCAGGCGCACCCGGGCGATCTGCGGGAAGTGTGGCAGCAGGGCTTTGCGCAGAGCTTTGTCGAGCGCGTTCACCGGACCGTCACCCTCGTCCACCGTGTATTCGGCGGCACCATCGACATGGATTTTCACCGTCGCTTCCGTGGTCTCGCTGGTGCTGCCGGGATGGTGGCGGTGCGTGGTGTGGTATTCGATGAGATCAAAGTTCTTCGTCTCATGCCCGAGCTGGCGGCGGATCAGCAGTTCAAAGCTCGCCTCGGCGGCCTCAAACTCATAGCCTTCACTCTCCAGACGCTTCACTTCGTTGAGGATCTTCTGCACGTCGGGTGAGCCCTTGGTCAAAGGCAGCCCCATCGCCTCAGCCTTCACCAGCACGTTGGTCTGGCCGGACATGTCCGAGATGGTGATGATACGCTCATTGCCCACCAGGGCCGGATCGACGTGCTCATAGGTGCGTGCCAGTTTCTGCACGGCATGCACATGCAGCCCGCCTTTATGGGTGAAAGCGGCCAGGCCGACATACGGCGCACGGATGTCATGCGGCACGTTGGCGAGTTCATCGACAAAGTAGGCCAGCTCGCGCAGACGAGTCAGGTCGAGCCCGAGGTCGATGCCCATCTTGAGCTGAAGCGTCGGCATGATGGTGATGAGGTTGCAGTTGCCCACACGCTCGCCGTAACCATTGATCGTGCCCTGCACCTGATTGGCTCCAGCGCGCACTGCGGCCAGGGCGTTCGCCACGCCGACTCCGCCATCATTGTGCGTGTGGATGCCCACCGGCTTGCCCAGATGGGCGATCACCTGGCGCGTCACATCTTCCACAAACTCAGGCAGCGCACCGCCGTTCGTTTCACACAGCACGATGAGATCCGCTCCGGCATCCGAGGCTGCTTTGACGGTCTTGAGCGAGTACTCGGGATCTTCCTTGAAGCTGTCAAAGAAGTGCTCCGCATCATAGAGCACCTCACGGCCATGCTTCTTCAAATAGGCGACCGTGTCGGCGATCATCGCCAGATTTTCCTCCAGACTCACCTGAAAAACTTCCGTCACGTGCAGCGGCCAGGTTTTGCCGACGATGGTCACGGCAGGCGTCTGCGCATCCAGCAGCATCTGCACCTGCGCGTCGTCCTCCACCTTGATCTTGCCGCGCCGGGTCATGCCAAAGGCGGTGATCTTCGCCGTCTTCCAGGTGCGCTTGGCAGCCTCCTGGAAAAAGGCCGCGTCCTTCGGGTTGGAGCCCGGCCAGCCGCCCTCGATGTAGTGGACGCCGAAATCGTCGAGTCGCTCGGCCACGCGGATTTTATCGAGAGTGCTGAAGGAGATGCCGGTGCCCTGAGTGCCGTCGCGCAGGGTCGTGTCGTAGATGGTAACCATGGAAGTCGAAAGAAA
>CAJCCF010000549.1 GCA_903960845.1 uncultured Verrucomicrobiota bacterium
GACAAGCAAGAGCGGAACCAATTTCTCCGGCAGCAATATCGTGGGCCGCACCGATGTTCTCGCGGCAAGCACAGCGACTCGTGCCATTCGTGATTTGAAGGACAATGTCATCACGAATCCCTTTGGCCCCAGCAACGGCATGAATCTCTATGGCGCGATTGGTGACAGTCTGGATGTCTTTGTGACCGCCCTTGAGACGACGAATCGCTTCAAAGTGCTGTCGCGTCCGAGCGTCTTTGCATTGAATAACAAAAAGGCCACCATCACCTCCGGCTCACAGATTCCCGTGCCGGTTCAGAGCACTTCCTTCGCCAGCGGCAACAATCCCAACGTCACCACCAACATCGCCTATCGAGATGTCGTGCTGAAGCTCGAAGTGGTGCCGCTGATCAATGCCGATGGCGAAGTCACCCTGACCATCGCTCAGGTGAATGACACCGTGACCGGCACCCAGCGGGTGGAGCCCAATAACATCCCGATCATTGGCACTGAGCAGATCATCACCACCGTCAACGTGCCCGACCGCAACACCATCGTTCTTGGTGGCCTGATTTCCGAACAGGAGAAGAAGGACACCAATGGCATGCCCTTGCTCAGTCGCATCCCCGGCGTGGGCAACCTGTTCAAGAACAACAGCAACAGCAACACGCGCAAGGAGTTGATCATCTTCATTCAGCCCCACGTCGTCACGGACGAAGCGTCTCTGCGCACGCTGTCCTATCGTGAGGACATCCGCACGAAAATAGGCGGTGATGCGGCCGAGAGATTTCCTGATGATGTCAGTCTGCAAACTCAACAACTTTCCGATGCCGAAGAGCAGCGCCGATTGGATGCGTTGAAAAAGAAGGGAAGCATTTTTTCCCGAATCTTCAGTCGCGATGCCAAGCTCAAGAAGATCGCGCCGCCCAGCCTGAAACCCTAGTTTCAACGGGCATCACCGCCCTTTGTATAATGGCAGGACAAGCCGCCAGCGCATCGCCGCGAGTCTTAGCGCGTGGATGATCGCCATGCCAATGTAGCGGTGGCTTGGGGACGGCGGCAGCCAGCGCTCCATAAGTACATAGATGCCGGCACCGCCAAAAATGGCGGTTGAGTACAAGTAGATCTCCGCCCGGAATACCGTTGGCATTTCATTGCGGAGCACATCGCGCACCATTCCACCAGCCACGCCGGTGAGAACGCCCATGAGTATCGCGACAGACACCGGTGCCTGCATGTCGAGTGCCTTCTCCGTGCCGATGATGCCGAAGAGAGCCAGGCCAAAGGCATCCGCCACGGCCAAGGCCCTGCCGGGGAAGCGAAGGTGTGGAGCCAGAATGAACGTGATTAAGGCTGCGACCAGTGACCAGGTCAGGTAGTTGGGTGCTTCGATCCAGAATACGGGGCGGATTCCCAGACAAAGGTCACGAATGGTCCCGCCTCCGAGTGCCGTTGCCAGTGCCAGCATGATGGCTCCGAAGAGATCCATCTGTTTGCCCTTTGCCGCGAGCACTCCTGAGGCGGCGCAGACCGCGCAGGCGACGTATTCGACCCATAGCGGCATGGCGGAATTTTAAATGTGGTGCCGTCTAGTGCTTGGCGGCGTCTTTCTTCTCTGGAGCATGCTTGGCTGCTTCAGCGTGAGCTTCCGGCTTGGCGTGCTCATCGTGCTTGGCTTCTCCGTGTGCTTCGCCATGGCCCTTGTGCATGCCTTCGTGGAGCACTTGGGTTTCCTCCCAGGAATGCCGGCCGCATGAGGTGGCGGCGAGGATGAGCGCAGCAGTGGCGAGGGCGGAGAGAGCGGTCTTTTTCATGTGGAAGTGGGCGTGTGGGCGCTATCGTTACAGGCAGATGCCAGTCGCGCAACGGCCTTTTCAAACCATGGCTTTCCCGGGTTCACGCCTTTACTCAGACTGAAAGCGGCGCATGATCCCCTGCGACACGGCATGAAAAAGAGCATGGTGGAGAACAGGAAGGGCGGCTGCCTCAAGATGCTCCTGCTGGCATTGCTGGCGGGTGGCCTGCTGCTTTGGCTGATAGGTGAAGTGTTCTACAATGTCGGCAGCAATTCCGTGGCCTTGAGTGTGCGCGATTCCAAAGGCGTTCTGCAGGTGCGTTCACGCAAAGGGGCCTGGAGAAAGGTGTCAACTTTGACGCCGACGGATCTCCAGCAGGCACTCATCGTGCGCCACAGTGAGCCCGGATTGACCTGGAGCACGCTGAAAGTGAATCGTCCGTCAGGGCTGGTTGCCAATCTTGCCCAGGGACTTTTGGGTGCTGAAGTGCATGTCATTGTCATCGCGCCCGAGCAGTTTGAGTTCATGACAAGCTTTAAACCCAAGTTTGCTGTCACCACCGCCGCAGAACGCCTGAGCACGGACAAGCTTGCCTTTGCCATCACCGGCAATTTTCGCGACCCCGCTGGCAAGCCTCTTGGTTATGTCTGGCATGAGGGGAAGCAGTTAAACCCCGAATTCAAGGACTGGAGCGGATGCTTTTTTGTCAAAGGGGGGCGGCCTTATTTTGGCCCCAAATCACTGCTCAAAGATGTGCCGGGATTAATCGAGGAGGCCACGCAGGGCTATCCCTCGGTCATGAAAAATCAGACGGTGTTCCCGTACATTGACGTGAATCCGGACAGTCAGTTTGACGGCTCGAAGATCACCTACCGTTCCCTCGCGGGCATGAAGCGTGACGGAACCATTGTCTTTGTTCTCTCCGGCGACGGCGGAGTGATGAATATCAGCGAGGTCACGGCACTGGCGCTCAAGTTGGAAGTGGATCATGCGACGCTGTTGGATGGCGGACGCGCGCTGCAATACAGCCTCATGACCGAGGATGGCCCCTGGCACTTTGCTGCGCTGAACACGCGGCTGAATTTCAAACATCGCTGGCTGGAACCGCAGCGCTCACCTGTTTACATCGGCGTCCGCAGGCGTGC
>CAJCCF010000550.1 GCA_903960845.1 uncultured Verrucomicrobiota bacterium
GAGGTCGCATTGCCTGATGGCGGGACCGCGTCACTTCATGAGGCGCTTTTGAAGCATTACGAAGTGCGTCATCTGCTCGGCAAGACTCCGGAATCAGCACTCACTCCCGGCGCTTTGATTGAAAGCCTGCGCAAACTGCAACCGCGACTTTATTCCATCGCATCCAGCCTGAAGGCGCATCCGGAAGAAGTGCACCTCTGCGTGGCCGCCGTGCGATACAGCACCGATGGCATCGGGCACAAAGGGGTCGCCTCGACATTCCTTGCTGACCGTCTTGCGCTGGGAGACAGCACAGGACTTTACTTTCATGCGGCAAACCATTTCCGCCTGCCAGCGGATCTGACCAAGCCTGTGATCATGGTGGGGCCGGGCACTGGCATCGCCCCATTCCGGGCATTCCTTGAAGAGCGCCAGGCCACAGCAGCCTCAGGCAAGAACTGGCTCTTCTTTGGAGATCAAAAACGCGCCACCGATTTTCTCTATCACGATCAAATCACGGAGTGGCTCAAAAGGGCCACACTCACGCGGCTCGACACGGCCTTCAGCCGTGATCAGGAGGAGAAGCTCTATGTCCAGACCCGGATGCTCCAAGCCGCCAGCGAACTCTGGCAGTGGCTGGAAGAAGGTGCCCATTTCTATGTCTGCGGCGATGCCAAACGCATGGCCAAAGATGTCGATGAAGCCCTGCATAGCATCATTCAAACAGCCGGAGGCAAATCAGCCGAAGAAGCCGCCGCCTACGTCGCCCAAATGAAAAAGGAGAAACGCTATGCCCGCGATGTCTATTGATCCCCAGATAAGCGCAATCCCCATGAGTGAAGACTTCACGGGCGAGCAGAAGCGCTATCTCGAAGGCTTCTTCGCCGGCGTCGCCGCGGGCGGGGTCAGTTTTAACGATCTTGCCGCCGCACCTGCCGCGCCCTCAGGCCCGGCTCTCGATGATCTCACCAAAGAAGAGCGGATCAAACGTGAGCTGTATCCCTTCGACGCCATCGAACAACTGGTCATGGATGCACGGTGGAACTCGAAACCTGATGCCGAGTCGGTTTTTCGATACAAATGGAACGGCCTGTTTTGGCTGAATCCCGTCAAGGACGGCTACATGTGCCGCCTGCGCATTCCAGGCGGCGTGGTGAAAAGCTATCAACTGCGTGAGATCGCGGCCATCGCCAGCGAGCTGACAACCGGCTACATCCAGATCACGACGCGGAACAATTTTCAAATTCGTCTCATCGAGCCAAAGAACTGCCCTGAAGTGCTGCGCCGCATCCAGGGCTGCGGATTGCACTCCAAGGGCGCTGGTGCCGACAACATCCGCAACATCACCATGAATCCATGCGCAGGTTACGACCCGCATGAGATCATCGACGTCCGACCGCTGGTGAACGAGCTGGCCACGCTCATCATCGGCTCAAAAGAATTCTACGACCTGCCGCGCAAGTTCAACATCGCCTATGACGGCGGTGGCCTCATCAGTGCCGTTGAAGACACCAACGACATCGGGGCCAGCGCGGTGGACATCAGCGGGAACACCGAAGGCATCGAGCCCGGCGTGTATTTCCGCATCGCGCTTGGCGGCGTCACCGGCCATCAAACCTTCGCCAGTGACTGGGGCGTCATCGTGAAGCCGGAACAGCTCAATGACGTCATGGTCGCGCTGCTGCGTGTGTTCATCCAGTTCGGCGACCGCACCAACCGGAAAAAGGCGCGGTTCAAATATGTCATCGAAGACAAAGGACTCGATGGCGTCCTCCTTGAAGCCGAAAAGCTTCTCAAATTCAAACTCACCCGGCTCGCGGCTGATTCGGCCATTCAGAAAAAGCGTGCGTTCTCGCAGCAGGGTCACTCGCACATTGGCATTTATCCGCAGAAGCAGGATGGCCTTGTTTATGTCGGCGCCACTGTCCCCGTCGGGCAAATGACCGCCAGGCAGCTCGAGCGCCTCGCCGATCTCGCGGAAAGCTACGGCACAGGGGAGGTCAGACTCACTGTCTGGCAAAACTTCATCATCCCGAACGTCAAAGCCGCCTATGCCGACACCCTGGCAAAATCCCTCAAGAAACTCGGCTTTCCGTGTGAAACCTCGCACCTGCGCAACGGCTTCATCGCCTGCACCGGTAACAAATATTGCAAATTTGCCGCCAGCGACACGAAAGGACATGCCATCGCGATGATGGACTACCTCGACAAGCGGTTGAAGCTTGATCAGCCCGTCAATGTCCACTTCACCGGCTGCGCCCACTCCTGCGCCCAGCACTTCATGGGTGACATCGGCCTGCTCGGCACCAAGGTGAAATCCGAGAGCGGCGAAGGCTACCACGTCACCGTCGGCGGAGGCTTCGGTGAGAACCGCAAAATCGGCCGCCAGATTTTCAGTGGCGTGGCATTTGAATCACTCGGCAGCACGCTCGAAGCCATGCTCAAAGGCTATCTCGAGAAACGCCGTGCCGACGAGTCCTTTCACGTCTTCTGCAACAGGCACAGCGTTGGCGAACTCCAGGTTACCTTCACCGCATGAGTCATTGCGTGACAGAAGCCCTTCGCGAGCAGCAGACGCTGCGCACGCCCGTGGCTCTGTTTGCGGACGAATACGACTCACCTTCGGTTCGTGATCGTTTCACCCATCTTATCCCGCTCAGCCGACCGAATCCCGGGGAACAATACGCCTTCGAGGTGAATCTCGATGCCTGCACCGGTTGCAAGGCCTGCGTCGCCGCCTGTCATTCGCTCAACGGGCTCGACGAGAATGAAAGCTGGCGTGACACGGGCCTGCTCATCGGCACGCGGAAGCAGCCCTATCTGCAAACCGTCACCACCGCCTGCCATCACTGCGCGGATCCGGCTTGTGCGGATGGCTGCCCCGTGCTCGCCTACGACAAGGACGCCGTCACGGGAATCGTGCGGCATCTCGATGATCAGTGCATCGGCTGCAGCTATTGCATTTTAAAATGCCCGTATGATGTGCCCAAGTTTAACTTCAAGCGTGGCATCGTGCGCAAGTGTGACATGTGCCAGGGCCGCCTCGTCGAGGGCGAAGCGCCCGCCTGCGTGCAGGCCTGTCCAAATGAAGCCATCAAAATCAACATCGTGAAACTCGATGCCGTGCCTAATCGTGGCCGGATCATCGCGGGCGCCTTCGATTCAAGCTACACGCGTCCCACCACCACCTACATTTCAGCCAAACCCATTCCCGACAACGCCAAAGCCGCTGATGAGGACAGACTTGATCTTGATCACGCACACACACCGCTCGCATGGATGCTTGTGCTGACGCAAATGAGCGCAGGCGCCTTCCTCATCAATGCCATCGCCACCTGGCTTGGAGTGGTGGGCATGCAGGAGGCTGCCATCGTTTCACTTGCCGCCTTAATCATCGGCCTGACAGGCATTGCTCTGAGCCTTCTTCACCTCGGACAGCCCTTGAAAGCATGGCGGGCATTTCTTGGCTGGCGGAAGTCCTGGCTATCGCGCGAGATCATCGCTTTCGGTCTGTTTGCAAAGCTCGGGGCACTCACCATGGCCGCGTGGTGGTTCGGGGATTTTACCATGCTGCGATATGCGATCACGCTTGCTGCGCTCGGCGGCTTTTTGGCTGTGTATGCCTCTGTCATGGTCTATGTGGACACACGCAGGCCGTTTTGGTCGATGAAACTCGTTGGTGGAAAATTCATCGGCACCACGCTCCTGCTCGGCACGGCGATGCCGGGCGTCGTTTGGGCCTGGATGGGCCATCCTGCGGCTCAAGTCGCCATTCCAGCCGCTTTGCTGATCCGTTGGCTCGTTTCACTCTTTGAGATGCGTGAGATCAAAAACGCACGCCTCGACGCATCGAACCCCTGGCACACCAGCGCCCGCGTTTTGACCGAAAAACTGCCACACCTGCTCCGCGCACGGCGCATCATGCTCGCCATCGTCGGCGTCGTTTTGCCAGCGGTCATCCTCACCCGCTTCCAGGTTCCATTCGTCTTCACGCTCTCGGTCGCCATCACCCTCGCCAGCCAGTTGATCGAGCGGCATTACTTCTTCACTGCGGCAGCCGGGCCGAAGATGCCCGGGAATTGAGATGATCACCGCACCCGCCATGACCTTTCGCGAATGGACCGGCCCGCTCACCGCCGATCTCGTTCTCGAACCCGCGAAGTTCGGTCTCGGACAGGTGCCATCGCACTTGGTTCCGGATGCGACAGCGAAGGCCATCTGCGGCTTCTGCTCCACAGGCTGCGGATTGAAGATTCACCTCAAAGACGGCGAAGCGATCAATCTCACGCCTGATCCCGACTATCCGGTGAATTTCGGATCGGCCTGTCCCAAAGGCTGGGAGGCCCTCAGCGTGCTCGATGCACCGGACCGGGCCACCATGCCCCTGCTGCATGGCAAGCCGGTCGACTGGGACACCGCTCTGAGGTTTTTCTGCGACAACATGCGCCGCATCCTCGATCAGCACGGACCCGGGGCCGCCGCGTTTCTCAGCACCGGCCAGATCATGTTTGAGGAGATGGCCCTGCTCGGCGCATTGGCAAAATTTGGCATGGGCATGCTGCATGGTGATGGCAATACGCGGCAGTGCATGGCCACCGCCGTCGCCGCTTACAAGGAGAGTTTCGGCTTTGATGCGCCGCCGTTCACTTATGCAGATTTTGAGGAAAGCGACGTGCTCGTCTTCATCGGAGCCAATCCCTGCATCGCCCATCCGATCATGTGGCAGCGCGTGCTGCGCAACAAACGCAGTCCCGAGATCATCGTCATCGATCCGCGCACCACCGAAACGTCCATGGCAGCCACCCGGCATTACGCCATCAAGCCGAAGAGCGACCTCGCACTTCTCTACGGTCTCGCGCATTTGATCATCCGCGATGGTGGACTCGACCCGGCATTCATCGAAGCGCACACCAACGGGTTCGAAGAGTTCGCGGCTTTTGCCGCCGGTTTTGCACCTGAAAGGGTTTCCGCTGAAACCGGCATCAGCATCGAGCGTCTCATCTTTCTTTCCAAAACGATCATCTCTGGAAAGCCACGCGTGTCCTTCTGGTGGACGATGGGAATCAATCAGGGCCACCAGGCCACACGCACCGCCCAGGCCATCATCAACCTCGCCCTGATGACCGGAAACATCGGCAAGCCGGGCACGGGAGCGAATTCGATCACCGGTCAGTGCAATGCGATGGGGTCACGTCTCTTCTCCAACACGACCAACCTGCTCGGCGGTCATGATTTCCGCGATGCGATGCACCGCGAAAAAATCGCTCATGCAACCGGCATCCCGGTTGAACGCATCCCCGGTCAGCCAAGCCTCGCCTATGATCAGATCATCCAAGCGGCTGATGAAGGCACGGTGAAAGCCATCTGGTTCGTCGCCACGAACCCGAGTCATTCATGGGTCGATCAGAACGAAATGAACCGCATCCTCGACAAGCTCGATTTCCTTGTCGTGCAGGACATGTATTGCAGCACTGAGACCGCGAAGCGCGCCCATCTTGTCCTTCCCGCGGCTGGCTGGGGGGAAAAGGAAGGCTGCTTCATCAACAGCGAGCGCCGCATCGGTCACAGCCCCAAAGTGCGCCGCGCACCCGGTCAGGCGCTGGCCGATTTCCACATCTTCCGCCTCATCGCGCAATACTGGGGCTGCGGAGAGTTGCTTCGTGAATGGAGCAGTCCGGAAGCGATCTTTAGAATCCTGCAACGCTGCTCGGAAAATCAGCCCTGCGACATCACCGGGATCCATGGATATGAAATGGTCAGGCAATCCGGTGGCGTGCAGTGGCCGCTGACGGCTGATCAGGCCTCCACGTTTCAGGCTTCAAGCTGGAAGGAGCGCCGGCTGTTCGAAGATGGGCGATTCTTCACGTCCGATCAGCGGGCCAAATTTGTATTTGAGGCCCCGGAAGCACCGCCGGAACAGTGCAGTGCTGAGTATCCCTTCATTTTGATGACCGGACGCGGCACCAGTGCGCAATGGCACACCGAAACCCGCACGGGCAAATCGGCCATCCTGGAAAAAATGACACCGGCGGAGCTGATGCTCGACCTCCATCCCGCAGATGCCGTCACGCTCGGAGTCCGCGATGGCGGGAAGGTGCGAGTCGTGACCAAACGCGGTGAACTCACCACCAAAGTCCGTCTCACCAGCTGCGTGAAGCCGGGAGAGGTTTACCTGCCCATGCACGACCCCCGGGTGAACCAGCTCACCCACGCCTCCTTTGATCCCCACAGCCGCCAGCCAAGCTACAAGCACTCAGCCGTGCGGATCGAGTCCACTCATTGATTCAAGTGGAGGCGAGGGCGGGAATTGAACCCGCGCATCCAAATGCGCCGCTGGGACTCTCGTAAAATCAAGGCTTAGACGAACACGAATGACTTGATTTACCTCTCTGACGTTGCCACTATTGTTGCCACTAACTATGGCAGCACTTCGCAAAAAGCCCCGCTCCCCGTTCTGGTTTGCCTGCATCACGCTTCCCGATGGCCGCCGCGTGCAACGATCCACCAAGGAAAAGAACCGCAAGGCCGCACAGGCCAAGGCGGATGAATGGGAAACCTTGTCGAAGGAACGCGCCAAGGCGCGGCAGGCGCATCGTGTGATTGCTGACATCTACAAGGCTGCCCATAAAACCGAGCTGCCCGATGCCACGAGCGGCGCTTACCTAGAAAGCTGGCTGCATAGGAGAAAGGGCGAGATCGCACCTGCCAGCTACTCCACCTACTCCAACCGCATCCTGCATTTCAAGACTTGGCTGGGGAGCTTCGCAGCACGTCCTTTGGCTGAAATCGAGGCTCGCCATTTTATCAATTACCGCGATGCACTGGCAGAGCGGCTTTCGCCAGCCTCCTGCAATATGGGAATCAAGATTCTGCGCTCTGTTTTTGAGGATGCCCGCCGCGATGGCTTTATTGCAGAAAATCCAGCCCGTGACTGTGGAATGCTGAAAAAGCAGGCTGGCACGGCCCGCCGCCCGTTCACCGTGGCAGAGTTGCAGACAATCCTGGCTTCTGCCGATGATGAATGGCGCTCCATGATCTTCTTTGGCCTCTACA
>CAJCCF010000551.1 GCA_903960845.1 uncultured Verrucomicrobiota bacterium
CCAGGAGCTGAACAAGAACGCTAAAGGCTTCGGCATCACCTATTTCAGCCTCTCCAGCGGCAAACAGGGCATCGTTCACGTCGTCGGCCCAGAGCAGGGCATCACCCAGCCCGGCACCACGATTGCTTGCGGTGACTCCCATACCGCCACTCATGGTGCCTTTGGAGCCATCGCATTCGGCATCGGCACCACCCAGGTGCGTGACATCCTGGCCACTCAGACCATGGCTCTGAGTAAAATGAAAGTTCGCCGCATCAATGTGGACGGCCAGCTGCGTCCAGGCGTTTATTCGAAAGACGTGGCTCTGCACATCATCCGCCTGCTGGGTGCCAATGGCGGCATTGGTTACGCCTATGAATATGGCGGCAGCACCTTTGATGGTTTCTCGATGGAAGAGCGCATGACGGTCTGCAACATGAGCATCGAAGGTGGCGCGCGCTGCGGTTACGTGAATCCGGATGACAAGACCTTCGAGTATCTCAAAGGACGCCCCTACTCGCCGAAGGGTGCTGAATGGGAAGCCACCGTGGCCAAATGGCGCGCGGTCGCTTCGGATTCGGATGTGGTTTATGACGACGTGGTGAACATCCGCGCCGAGGACGTGCCGCCAACCGTGACCTGGGGCACCAGCCCGGATCAGGCCATCTCCGTGACGGAAAATGTGCCGACGCCTGAAAGCGCCGCCACCGAGCCAGCCCGCATCTCCATTCAGGAAGCTCTGGAATACATGAAACTGCCCGCCGGAAAACCGATCAAGGGTACCAAGATCGACGTCGCTTTCATCGGCTCCTGCACGAACGGTCGCCTGAGCGATTTCCGTGAAGTGGCCAAGTTCATCAAAGGCAGGAAGGTAGCTGCGGGTGTGAAAGCCATCGTTGTTCCCGGATCACAGATCGTTGACGGTCTGGCTCGTCAGGAAGGCCTGGATAAAATCTTCTCCGACGCTGGTTTCGAATGGCGTGCTGCGGGTTGCTCCATGTGCCTGGCGATGAATCCGGACAAGCTCATCGGCGACCAGCTCTGCGCCTCTTCCAGCAACCGCAACTTCAAAGGCCGTCAGGGCAGCCCGACCGGCCGCACCGTGCTGATGTCTCCCGTCATGGTCGCCGCGGCGGCCCTGACTGGCAGCATCGCCGACGCCCGCGAGGTGTTCTCCATCGCAGGCTGATGTCGGGAATCAGCGACTGGTTGGTCCAAACACCCTGCCATCAGGGTGTTTGCCTCATTTGATTGCCTCATGAAAAAAATTCTATTCATCCTCATCATCGCGGTCATTGCCCTGGCGATGACCAATCCCAATGAAGCAGATTACCGGGAGCATGTTCGCCAGAAGGAAGGCCTCGCCGGCACCATCGACATGGCCGTGACGTATCTGTTTTCCAGCGCAAAAAAAGGTGGCATCCAGCGTGAAAATTTCATCATCGCCAGCCGCTTCCATCGTGGTGGAGACGGCGTGTTGCCGCGACAAAATCTTGCCTGGGGCATCGCGCAGCAATTCATTGATATCAAGGATTGAGCTTCATGCTGACGATTCTCGCCACCACTTCCGCGTCCGAGGAGATCGACAAATGGCTGCATCTTGTGGCATTCAGCTGTTTTGCACTCGCTGGATTGATCGTCCTGATCACCGCCGGACTGCGATTGTTTGCACCGACCCAAAGCAGGCTCGGAGCCCGGCTGGCGCTCGCGGGCACACTGCTGGGATCGGTTGCCGTTGTTTACGGGGGGTACATGTATCTCACCGGTTTTGTGCCCGTGACCTCGGATGGCGCTCCCGCCAGTGCACCCCTTTGGGTGGCCCTGCTGGTGCCGTGCGCACCATTTGTCGCCAATCTGTGCCTGCTGATCGCCCATCGCAGGCAAGCCGGTAGTTCACAGGAATAGGCGCGGGTTTTTGCTAGCAGCGCGCCGCTGCCTGCGTTCTCTTCGCTCGCATGAAACTCACCACCCTGCTTCGTCGCAGCGCCCTGCTGCTTGCCCTGACCGCCTCGCTTCAAGCTGCGGCCGCCCCTAAAAAACTGCTCGTTGTCACCGTCACCACGGGATTCCGTCACTCATCCATCGAGACGGCGGAGAAGGTGCTGGCTGAACTGGGCGCGTCATCAGGCGCATGGACCGTGGATTATGTGCACCAGCCGGAAGGCCAGCCAAAAAACCCGGGCAGGCCGCCGGAAAAGCAGCCGAAGGACAGTGACGAATCCTTCAAGGCCAAGCAGGATGCCTACAGCAAGGCGCTCGCCGACTACAACACGGCTAACAAACTATGGAACGACAAGGTGATCGCCTACATGGCGGACAAGATGGCGATTGCGAAAATCAAAGACTACGACGGCTTCGTGTTTGCCAACACCACGGGCGATCTTCAACTGCCTGATCGCGACGGTTTCGTGGAACTGATCAAAAGCGGCAAAGCCTTTGTGGCCATGCACTCCGGCTCCGACACCTACCATCCCTTCCGCCGTTATTCGGAAATGCTGGGCGGTGAATTTGAAACCCACAAAGCCCAGGTGGAAGTGCAGCCTGTCCTCCATGATCCGGCGCATCCCGCCACGAAGCATGTGCCGGAAGGCTTCCGCGTCTTTGACGAGATCTACATCATCAAAACCTTCGAGAAATCCAAGGTCCACGGCCTCATGGGGCTGAATGCTCATCCCAACGAAAAGACGCCCGGTTACTTCCCCATTTCCTGGTGCAAGGACTTCGGCAAAGGCCGGGTGTTCTACAGCTCACTCGGTCACCGCGAAGACGTCTGGGATCCAACCTGGAAAGAAGGCACCAAGGATCGCAAGAACTCCCCTGAGATCGCTAAAATTTATCAGCAACACATTCTTGGCGGCATTCAATGGGCGCTAAAACTCATCGAAGCTGATGCTGATTTGGGCAACATCAAGTAAGCCCACTCCGTGTCGCGTCTCTCAGCGCTTGCCCTGGTCCTGATGACCAGCCTGTTCACTTCATGCTCGGGCGGGCTGAAGCTCCAACCCCTTCTGTCGAAGGTGTTGATCATGCCTTATTCCGAATTCGGCACCGAAAGTCTCGCCTCCCCCCTGCTCGGCGCAGGGGGTGCAGGAGCCCAGGTGGTGGTCCACTATGGTCTGCCACAGACATTCCTGTCCGCCAAGTACCCGGGGCCGCAGTATCGCTTTGTCGCGGTGGCACCTGCGATCAAGCACCTAAACCGCACGGTCACCCAAGTGCCGCACGATGCCGCTAATGCCGAACTGCGGGCCAGGCTCATCGCCACCCGCTCGCGGTTGATGAATTACTACAACACCCGGCGCGTCGCCTTCAACTCCGTGCCTCCATTCGTGGGGCGCAGTTTCATGGTGCGTCAGGCCATGATGCCGCCACTCGGCACCACCCGCTGATCACATCTCCGTCACGATGTCTGCCACACAGACATCATAACTTTCACGCGGCAGATCAGGCAGCAGTTGCAGTTCAAAAACAATGCCCACGCGCCGCGCCCTGACCTCAGGCCGTGACAAAAGCCGGTCATAAAAACCGCCACCGCGCCCGAGACGCGCGCCAGTTTTCCGGACAAAAGCAAGACCGGGAACGAGGATCACGTCGAGCTCGGCCAGTGGCAGCACCGCGGTGCCCGCAGGCTCCCACACGCCGAGCGGACCCCGTTTTAAATCGCGTTCATCGCGCACCTCTACCGGTAGCAGATCCGTGCCTGAAACAGCAAAAAGCGCGACCCGCCAGCCGCGTTCACGCAACCACGGCAGGAAAGTGGCGACCAGATCCGGCTCACTGCGCAGTCCGCCAAAAATGGCCACCGTGCCGGACTCTCCCCAAAGCTCCGTACGGGCCTGCAATCGTGTCACGAGCTGCGCCGACCAAGCCTTCAGGGTACCGTCCGGTACAGCACGAAGCCGGGCACGCATTGAACGCCGCACCCCGGTCTTGGTCCATGAATCGTCATTCCCGGCCATCATCAGGCGGGCACCCTGCGCTCACTGCCCCGTTCTGCCAAGGCGGAAGGCAGAGATTTTCAGGGTTGTCAGCCGGAGCGTTGGCCTCTAGTCTTTTCACGTCGACGGTTTTTCACCCCAATGATTTACGACCCTGCACCGGACCACGGCGGATCTGCTCTTCGGAGCAGACTGGGGCGGAAGCGCATTCCTTTTTCCAGCCGGCCTGAAGACGAAAATCATATCGGCCTGCGGCCCACTGAGGGCTGGCGGCAGCGGAATCTGCAATTCCTCGGAGAGGTGCTCATCCCCAGCATCCTCGCTCCGCGCAAGCCTGGTAGAATCATCGATGGCGTGCCTCTGGCAGACGCGGATCAAATCGGTGTCACCTGGCTGGGACACGCGGGCTTCTTCGCCCAGGTCGCGAACGTCAATCTGATCATCGACCCGAACTGGGCGCTCTGGCATGGCCCGGTGAAACGCGTGCGCCATCCCAGCCTCTGGGCCAGTGATCTGCCCCCCATCGACCTGGTGCTCGTCACTCACGCCCACTTTGACCACCTGCACCTGCCCAGCCTGCGCCGGATCGCACGCGGCCAGCCGATCATCGTTCCAAAGGGTGTGGGCGACATCGTGAAACGTTGCGGCTTTGGCCAGATCATCGAGCTCGACACCTGGCAGAGCGCCCAATATCGCGACCTCCATATCACCCTGACTCCCGCCCGCCATTGGGGGGCACGCATGATTCACGACACGCATCGCGGTTTCGGCGGCTACCTCATTGACGGCCCTGACCGCAGTCTCTTTCACTGTGGCGACAGCTCCATGTTCGACGGCTTTCACGAGATCGGCCAGCGATCGAGCGTGGACCTGGCCCTCATCCCCATCGGAGCCTACGACGCACCCAGCGGACGCGCCGTCCACATGAACCCTGAGGAGGCGCTCGATGCTTTTGCCATGCTCGGCGCACAGCACATGGTGCCCATGCACCACGACACCTTCCCGCTCGGCGGCGAGCCCATTCAAGAGCCCGTCGAGCGCCTCGTCCGCGCCGCCATGCAGCGCCAGATTGAAGACCGCGTGCGCATTCTGCACGAGGGCGAAACGGCGCTCTACTGAGCAGGCTCACGCGCCCTTCGTACGCTCCAGTGCACGATTCCATCCGGAAAGCAGCCCCTGCCGCTGCGCGGCTTTCATCTTCGATTCAAAGCGCCGCTCCGTCTGCCATTGCGTGGCGATTTCAGCGACGCTCTTCCAATATCCCACGCCGAGTCCGGCGAGATAAGCCGCGCCCAGCGCAGTGGTTTCCGTGACCACCGGACGCACCACGGGCACGCCGAGCAGATCGGCCTGAAATTGCATGAGCAGGTTGTTATTGCTCGCACCGCCATCGACACGCAGCTCGCGCAGCTTCACGCCGGCATCCGCCTGCATGGCGGACAAGATGTCCGTGACCTGATAGGCGATGCCCTCCAGCGCAGCTCTTGCGATGTGGGCCTTTGTCGTGCCGCGCGTCATGCCACAGATCAAACCACGCGCGTACTGATCCCAATGCGGGGCACCGAGCCCGGAAAACGCAGGCACAAGATACACCCCTCCCGTGTCGGAAACCTGCCCGGCCAGAGCTTCGATTTCGGAGGATTTTTTGATGATGCCCAATCCGTCACGCAGCCATTGCACCACGGCTCCGGCGATGAAAACACTGCCCTCCACCGCATACTCCAGCTCACCTCCGCCGAGCTGCCACGCCACCGTGGTCAGCAGATGGTTTTTCGATTCGATCCGCTTCGTCCCCGTGTGCATCAGCATGAAGCAGCCGGTGCCATACGTGTTCTTCACCATGCCCGGTTTCGTGCAGACCTGGCCAAACAACGCCGCCTGTTGATCACCGGCAATTCCGGCGATGGGGATGCTGCCGCCAAACAGCGCCGTCTGGCCAAACACAGCACTGGAAGGCTTCACCTCCGGCAAGGCCGAAGCAGGCACGCCAAAGAGCTTCAGCAACTCCTTGTCCCAGGCACCCTGGCCAAGATCCAGGAGCATGGTGCGCGAGGCGTTGCTCACATCCGTGGCATGCACCTTTCCCCCTGTCAGATTCCACAGCAGCCAGCTGTCGATGGTGCCAAACGCGAGTTCTCCCGTTTTTGCCAACTTTTTGGCTTCCGGTACATGCTGGAGGAACCAGTGCATTTTCGTTGCCGAAAAATAGGCATCGATGACCAGCCCGGTCTTCGCGCGAATCATCGCCGCGGCGCCCTTCGCTTTCAGTTTGTCACAAAAGCCCGCCGTTCGCCGGTCCTGCCATACGATCGCCCTGCCCACCGGTTTCCCGGTCGTCCTGTTCCAGGCCACTGTCGTCTCCCGCTGGTTCGTGATGCCGATGGCGGCGATGTCCTTTGCGGTCAGCTTTGCCTTCTTCAACACCTCTTTCGCCGTGCGCAGTTGAGTGCTCCAGATTTCCTCCGCATCATGCTCCACCCAGCCCGGTTTTGGATAATGCTGCGTGAACTCCCGCTGCGCTGAGGCGATCACTCTGCCCGTGTGATCAAACACGATGCTACGGCTGCTGGTCGTGCCCTGATCGAGTGCGAGGATGTATTTCATGGCCGCGATTCTTCACATCCGCACCGCCATGACAAGTCTGCATGGAGACGCGGTTCCAATTCTAACGACGGTTCAAACCGGCTATCGGCGGTTCCCGTTTGCATCAAACATGACAAACCATTTGCAGCACGCCCACAGTCTGGAACCATAGCAGCCGACGACCCCTCAATGCCTGAGTGGCGGAATTGGTAGACGCGCCAGACTTAGGATCTGGTTGGGAAACTAGTGCAGGTTCGAGTCCTGTCTCAGGCACCAAGCCTTGGCATTCAAGGTCTTCAGGGGCATGGAAGGCATCTGAAGGTCAGGATCACCTCAATTCTTTTGTCCGCCCGGCATCTTTTCATCGGTTTCGCTTGGATCGGTGACATCTCATCGCTCCGGATTCTTTGCGGCTGTCTGTGATCCATTTCTCATCGCGTGAGCCTTTTTTAACGGCTCTTTTTGTCACTGACCAACAGTTCACTCAAAATTGGATTCGGAAACCTCCGCCTCGGAGTGATGGCATAGAAACTTTCCTTGATCTGAGGGAACTTGTAGCGCTCGACCAGCGAGCCGCTCTCCAGTTCGTCTTTGACGACGACAGGAGGCACCAGCGTCACACCATTGGTTTCGCGGGCCATGAGACGGAGCATGGCCATGTCATCGACTTCGGCGGCGATGATCGGGCGGATACCGGTTTGATCCATGAGGACGTCAAAGGCCACGCGGATGCTGCTTTCGAGACTGGGAAGCACGATGGGTGTCGAGCGCAGATCTTCCGGAAAGCGGAAGGGTTTCATGCCGCGTTTTTTGTGCCCGACAATACTCACCGGCTGCTCGTCGAGCAGGTGACTGCGCCAGCCGGTCTCGGCATCACGCCTCACGTGCGCGTTGGACAGCACGACATCGAGCGTATGGGTCTGCAGTTGCGCCAAAAGCTCACGCAAGGTTCCGGAGTGGATGATCAGCTCAACATCATCACGCGTGATCAGCGGCCGCAAAAAGCTGAGCTGAAAATTGCGCGACAGGTTTGATGCCGCGCCGACACGAAGGAAGCTTCGGCTGCGTTTGGCACGGTTTTGCAGCAGATCTGTCAGCTCCTCGCCGCTGCGGAAGATGGAGTCCGCATACTCGAGCGCGATGCGACCCGCCTCAGTGAGAACGAGCGCCTTGTGCTTCCGCTCAAACAGAAGCTGCCCCAGACTTTTCTCCAAACTGCGGAGCTGCACGCTGAGCGCCGACTGCGAGAGCTTCAGATGCTGCGCAGCCTTGGTTAGACTGCCATCGGTGGCGATGGCCCGGAAGTAGCGGAGGTGGTGGTAGTTCAGAAAGGCCATGTTTATGCATTTAACAAAACGAACGATAAATGGCAAAACATGAATTGGAGCGAATGAAGTTTTATCGGGATGAATGGTGCGGTTTCACAAGACCCCCACAGCAACAAACGCCCGCACCATCAACCTCATGAACACATCATCCGCTCATCACATCATCCCGGCTGCAGCGCTCACAGTTCCACTGGCTGTCCTGTTTCTGGCTTCGGTCAACGCTCTCCTTGAAAACGGCGGGCAGCCGGCGCGAAACGCCATCACCATCGCCAATTCGGCGCTCGGTGCTGCTGTGATCGCCGCAGTGGTCGTGCTGGTCGTGGGGCCTTTCAAGCTCGTCACGGCGGAAGTCGGCGGGCTTAAACTGAGCCTGACTTTTGGCCTGCTGCAGGCAACGCTGATACTCATCGCGTCCTTCACCAGCCTGCTCATCGCAAAGGGCACGGCAGGCCATCACGCTGCCGACTCGGTAAAGGACAGCACTGCTCGCTGGAATATTGCCATCCTCTTTCTGACTGCGGCGCTGATTATGTCAGGAAATCTATTCGCCCTGGCCTGTGCCTGCATCATCGCCGTCGCGGGCGTGCTTAAACTGCACGCCACATCACCCGGAATCCTGGCAGCGCTCACAAGCAGCGGAGTGGCAACTGCGGATTAAGCGGCTTGCGCCTGATCGCCGCCCTTTGACAGGCACTTCCGCGCAGGACCGGCCCGAATCCGCAGAGTGCCCCGGGGGGGGGGCAGCCCAAACCACTGAGCCCATTCCTAAATCTCCCACATTATCATGGACCTCCTGACCGCCATACAATCCAATCTCCTCAGCCCCGCCATTCTGTTCTTCGCACTCGGCATTTTTGCCGCTGTGTCCAAGAGCGATCTCAAATTTCCCGAGTCGCTCTACACCACCCTGACGATCTATCTTCTCATTGCCATCGGGTTCAAAGGCGGTGTCGCCATTAACGAGGCGGGCATAGGTGCCGTGTGGCTGCCCGCGCTCGCCGCAATGGCACTCGGCGCGCTGATACCGCTCTGGACCTTCCCGGTCCTGCGCAAGGTCGGCAAATTCAGCGTCGCTGATGCTGGAGCCGTGGCGGCGCACTATGGCAGCGTCAGCGCCGTGACCTTCATCGCCGCGACGAACTTCCTCAAAAGCATCCATGAACCCTATGAAAGCTATGCCTCGGCTTTCCTCGCGGTGATGGAGTCTCCCGCGATCATCGTCGGCGTCATGCTGGGCAAAGGTGCATTTGGTGGCAAACTCTCGTTAGGCGACGCTGGCATCCGCCATGCCCTGCGGGACGCCGTGCTCGGCAAAGGCGTGCTGCTCCTTATCGGCGCAATGCTCATTGGCTCAGTCAGTGGCAAGAACGGCATGACCATGGTCGAGGGTTTCTTTGTGACACCATTCCAGGGTGTGCTCGCGCTCTTCCTGCTCGAGATGGGCATGGTCGCAGGTCGCAGACTCGGTGACTTGAAAAAGGTGGGTGTCTTCCTCCTCGTCTTCGGCATCACGGCGCCGCTCATCCACGGTTCCCTGGGTGTACTGCTCGGCACCTGGGTGGGATTGAGCACCGGAGGCTCCACACTGCTGGGGGTGCTGGCTGCGAGCGCAAGTTACATCGCCGCACCCGCCGCTGTCCGGCTCTCACTGCCCGAGGCCAATCCGACCTACTCTCTCACCGCCGCGCTCGCCATCACCTTCCCTTTCAACATCACGGTCGGCGTGCCGCTCTTCTTTGAACTCTCCAAACATCTCCACACCTAAACACCAGCCATGAACCTGCATACCATGAAACTCGTCACCATCATCTCCGAGGCTCTCCTTGAGGAGCGCGTGGTGGAAATCCTCCGCCACTGCGGCGCCCACGGTCACACGGCCTTTTCCGTGCGCGGAAGCGGCAGCCAGGGCGATCGCAGCGCGGACATTGTCGAAACCGGCAACGTCCAGATCGGAGTCATTGTGAAGCCCGCCGTCGCCGAAGCCGTGCTCGAACGCCTGCACCGCGAGCTATTCCCCGCCTATGCCATGATCGCCTATGAAACCGACGTGCGCGTGATGCGGCCCGAAAAATTCTAATCCATCCCAACTCAGAGAAGCAGCGAAAACCCAACTCCCACCTTGCTGCCATTGCATGCTTCGCGATGGCAAAGGGACAGAGGTGCAAGCTGATGATGATCAAGCCACCGCAGTCGCCGGGTTGCCTCAGCAAAGCTTGAGCGCCCGCCTTATTTCCACTGCAAGGGTGTGCCCGCAGGCAGAAGCCGCACGGCGCGCACGATATCCCAGTTGGCCAATCGCAGGCCACCGAGGCTCTCCTGCGATTTCATTCGGCCGGGGATGCTGGTGCCATGCAGACCGTAGGGCAGCGCTTGTGTGGTCTTGCTCTTGGCAAGATTGATCCACAGAATGCCCAGCGGATTGTTCGGACCGGCGGCAAGGTACTGCTCAGTGGCAAGCACTGCTGCGGGAGGCAGCACCACTTCCGTGACGGGTGGTGTTGTGAAGGCGTTTGCAATCTTTGGTTTAGCAGTTGTCTTGGGCTCCTGCTTCGTCGCCAGACGGGGGCGCGGGATGACATCCAGAACCGTCCAGGTGCTGTGGCCGCGCAGGTCGGGACGCGCGATGGACATCGGCATCGCCGCCATCAGCTTGCCGCCCTGATAGATCTCCAGCCTCGATAACTCAACGATGGCGGCCGTCACCGGATTGCCCGGATCTGCGGCTGGTTGCAGCGGAGCATCAAAGGCTTTTTCGATTTCAAAAGGGATCACGTTGGGCACTTGAAACTGAACATCCACGGTTGGTGTGCCTTTGATTTTCACATTGAGGCTGCGCAGAAAGGTTTCGTCACAATGAAAACGCTCAGCCACGAACTCCCATGGCGTGCGATACGCGAGCAGCGTTGCTGCGGTGAGTTCCTCATAAGTCTGCGGTGGCAGCACGGGCACCTGCTTGCCTTTGCTCTTGCCCTTGGCGGGCTTCACCGCCTCCGGACCCGGGACGGGCGCGGTCTCCGGCGCGATGAACCGGAAATCCTCTGCTTTCAGCGCGTAGCGGGTGAATGGCTCGCCCACGACTGAGACGGCTTTTTGCCGAAGCGCTTCCGAGGTTGGCACATCGTCGTGAACGCTGCGGTAGAGCTCCAGCGCTTTCTCAAAGGTGACGCCCGGATTGCCGTCGATCGGGCCGGTCGGGAAACGCTCACGATCCAGAAAAGCCTGAAGCAGCACATTCTCAGCCTCACGCGTGGGGACAAAAACCACGGGGACTTTCGGCGCGGCCTTGGGCTTGTCCTTTTCCGGCGGCGCCGGCGGCGGGGCCATGGCGTTGAGTTCTTTCTGCGTCGGAATTCTGAGCACCTGGCCAATCCTGATCGTGTCATTCGTTAGGCCATTGAAGATCTTGAGCTGATCCACCTCCATGGTGAATTTTCGCGCGATGATGACCAGCGCATCACCCCGCTTCACCTCGTAAGTGGCGGGGCGCACCATGACCGGCGGCGCAGCCGCACCCGGTGCCCCAGAACCCTGTTCAGAACCAGGCAGCGCAAAGCCCCAGCTCTTTTCATCCGACGGCGCGACCCACCATTTCCACTGAACCGCCTTTTCCAGTCCGGGCTCAATGCGCGGCTTGCTGGCTGGCACGGCGGCAACGGTTTGCGCAAGCGACCAGGCCGGGACAATGCCCGATGCCGCGAAGACAAGCAGGATGCGTGAGAAAGCGAAACACATGGGTTTAACTATTAGCTCTGTCGTGATCACGCGCAAAGTGGAAACCTGTGATCAGGTGAAAGACCGGGTTGGAAAATGAAAGATGGCTCAATCCAGCAGTTTCGCTCCGCCGGTGTATTTCTTCACGGCATCGGCATCAAGCTCAAGACCCAGCCCGGGTGCTGTCGGAATCGCCAGCATGCCGTCCGCATCGATCTTCCATCCGCCGGCGGTGATTTCGTCGATGAAGGGTGAGCCCGTGAGATACTCGACAAGATCCGTGCCCGGAAACGCTGAGGCAAGGTGGAGATCAGCGGCAAGGCCAACAGCCGTGTTCCAACCATGCGGGATGAACTGAACTCCATGTTCCTGCGCCATCCAGGCGATGCGGCGTTCTTCGCTGATGCCGCCGACCTTGGTGACATCGGGCTGGATGATGTCGAACGCGCGGGCTTCGAGAAAAGGCTGGAAAGCCTGCCGCCGCGTGAGCACCTCACCACCGGAAATCTGAACGGGTGAGTGCTCGCGAAGTTTTACGAAATCTTCAAGCGCATCCGGGTTCAGCGCCTCTTCAAACCAATGCACATCGTAGTCGGCAAGCATCTTCGCGGTGTTGAGCGCCCACTTGTAGCCATTGGTCCAGTGCGCATCACTGCCGCCCGCATCGACCATCAGCCGCGAGTCCGGGCCCACGGCTTCGCGCGCGGCTTTGACAATGGCTTCATCCGTGGCGGCATTGCGGCGGCCAAACGGCCCCCAACCAATTTTAAAGGCACGAAAACCCTGCGACTTCACCCGGAGGAGGTGATCGCGCAATTTGCCGGGTTCATCCATCAGCAGCGAGGCATAAGGCTGCACCCGCTCGCGATAACGTCCGCCCAGCAAACGGCCAACCGGCTGCCCCGTGGCCTTTCCCAGCAGATCCCACAGCGCGATGTCGATGCCGCTGATCGCATGAGTCATCGCTCCACCACGTCCGAGCCAGAACATGTTCTGATGCAGCTTCTCGCTCACGCGCTCGGGTTCGAGAGCGTTCTCGCCGCGATAAAGCGGCTCCAGCACGGCCAGCGAAGCGCGCACGAGGGCATCATTGGTGAACACACTGCCGAGCCCGACGGCCCCCTCATCGGTGTGGACGGCGATGAGTGTGTGAACGCAGTCATCAGGCCGGAGTTCATTGCTCCAGCCGCCTTCAGGTGTGGCTCCGCGCAAACCTGCGCATCGTATTTCTCGGATTTTCATGGGAGTAGCATAGCCTTTCCAGGCTGTGAATTGGGTTGAAGTGTGAAGAACGAAAGACACAGGCTGGAAAGCCTATGCTACGCAGCGCGCGAAAATTTTGGCTTGGGGTTGAAAAGGAACATCCGCATCCAGCGGAAACATGGGCCGGGCACACTTGGTGTGGCCGAGGCTGCGGAGATTGGCACTGGTGGAGCCCGGCGCATCCACATCGATGTATCGCGCGGCCCATTCTTTGAACATGTGCGGCTCGCAGTGCGGCGACTTCACCACGACGGCTCCAAAATGCTTGGGATCGCAACCGTGCGCCAGAAACAGCGCGCGATCATAAAGGCTCACCGCGCGGCTTGTGACGATCAGAGTGATGTTGCCGACCTGAATCACCGCCGTGGGTCCGGCCTGCCACAACTCGCGTGTCGTCTCGCTGTGAAACCAGCCGTCGGACAGCATCCGAACCCGCCCTTCAATCGGCAGCGGCGTAAATCGCTTCGCATCCAAAGCACCTCCAACGGTTGTCTTCACGGCATTACCAACACCAGCTTGGAACGCGGCCTGCACCGCGTCAGGATCAACGATGGGGATCACTGCGGTGCCTTCGTAGCCAGCATCGATCAGCGCTCGCAGAACCGCATTGCTGTCGCCGGAAGCACCGGAGCTGGTGGCATCTGCCGCATCCACAAGCACGACCGTACCGGATGAATTCTCCTTCGACATTCGCGCTGCCACAGCAAGACTCGTCAGCGGCACCTGCATCTTTTCGTGATACTCCCAGAACAGGTTCGCGATGTGCAGAGCTTCGCGTTCCGCGAGCGCGGGATCGTTGTCGGTCACGACAAAACTGTTCGAGGCCAGCGCAGGCACGTCGGTGAATGGATTGCCCCACATCATCGCCGCTGAGAGCCCGCCGGGACTTTGCTCGACCGCCTTCGAGGCATTCACCGCGTGACGAATGGAGCCCGACGCCGTGATCAACTCATCACCACGTACCAGTGCAGGCACCGTCACCTTCGCTGTGACTGGTTTCACCTCACCCGCGACGATGCGCAACAGCAGTCGCGCCGCGCGCTCGCCCGTGCCGAAGAAATCAACATGCGGGTAGGTGTGAAAAGCCACGGCAGCATCACTTTGTTCCAGCATCCGGTCCGTGAGGATGCCATGCAGATCGAGCGAGATCACGATGGGCACCCTCTCGCCGACAATCTTCCGTATTTGCTCCAGCAACCATCCTTCCGGGTCACCCTCGCTCTGCGTCGCCATTGCGCCATGCAGCGAAAAATAAAGGCCATCCACCGCTGGTGCCGACTTGATGCTGGAAAGCAATTCCTCCGCCAGCCGCTCAAACGCAGCATCCGCCAGCGTGCCGCCCGACGTGATGAAATGAGCACTGCACGTTGGCACGAGTTCCACGCCCGGTGTCGCATCAAACACGCTCAACGCCCCGCCCACCTCACTGCGCACTTGGCGGTGGTAGTCGAGAATCGACTGACCGTGACGAAGCGTGAAGTCTTCGTATCCACTGAGGACCGGGTTGAAGGTGGAAACCTCCTGTTTGCATTCGGCGATAAGGATTCGGGGCATGGGCGTCTCTTTCTACGGTGCGACAACGTCAGCCTTCACCCAAGATTCATCAAAATATCCTGCTCTCACTGGTTCATCAGCGCTGACGTTCATCAGCGCCCAGTCGCCGAGACGTGGGAAGAGCAGATAATTGAATGCAGCGAACTCCTTCTCGTGAAAGCTGTGGCCGCTATTGACGACGATGTATCGGCCGGATGCGAGAGGGCTGGCACAGATGAAGACTGGGGCGTGATCCCTGGCGGAAGGTGCCTGATCACCAAGACGGAGTTCATCGCGTGTCCATACCAGCGGCAATTTCGGCAGGGCTTTGGCGAGCCATAAGTTGCTGCCTGGATCGCCGAACAAAATGAGGTGTTTGTCACGCACATCGGCCTCGGTGACATCCGTGTCGTTCTTCACCGGCAGATCGCCGCGCATGTAGCGGTGCCATTCGTATTCAAAGCGCTTCAGGCTGGCTTGCGCCCAGGCGTTCACTTTGGCATTCCAGGGCTTGCCGGTGCCGCGCACGCAAAGGAAGGGTGTGGCGAAAGCATCATCAATAGGGCCTTGGAGGCCGGGGCGTTTGCCGGCGAGCGTGACCTTGCCGAGCGGGCCGTCACACTGCCAGACGCCGTTGTTTTGCGTGAAGACAAGCGCGTCACCCGGCTGGTGCGGAGGCAGGGCAATTCCGGCACCGGCAATGCGCATCTTCGCCAAGGGGCGGTGAATGGCGAAGCGGGTGATGTTCCTCACCTCGCCGACTTCAAGCTCATCATTGCTCACGCTGGCGCGGAACTCTGCACGCTCATAGTGCTTGCCGAGACTGAGCAATTCGAGCCAGTGACAACGGCTGTATTTCAGCGTCCACGTCACGAAGCGCAACTGCTTCGGATCATGATCGAGGCCCTTCGCGGCGAACTCGCCGATGCGCCGCATCTGCTCGGCGTGGGTCACGGGATCAATGACGTGCCCGGTGCCCTTTGAGATGAGGTTCGTGAACGGAATGCCTTCTTTGGCGAAAGCTTCGCCCATGATGACGTGCGCCTGGAAGAAGGTGTCCTTGTCGCCGATGGCTCCAATGGCGGGCACAACGCCTGCGTTCGCGGCATAGTCCACGGAGTCCAGCATGTGCAGTCCAATCTCCTGGTATGGCGGCAGTGGCCCCACTTTGATGAAACCTGGAATCGGAGTTTCCGAGAAGCGGTGCGTGTCGACGTAACCGCAATACGGCCCGATGGCGACAAAGCGGTCTGGATACTTCAAACCCAGATGCCAGGTGCCCGAGGCACCCATCGACATGCCGCGCAGCACGATGCGATTGCGATCAATCTTGTAGTTGCGGCACACGGCTTCGATGGCCTCGAAAACATCCGTCTCGCCTGCCCAGCGGTAGCAGTTTTCCACGCGTCCGAGTGGATGCAGCTCGATGTAATCAACATCGGGACCGGGCTTGTCGGCATCACCTTCATCGAAGCGGAACATGAATTTCAATTCGCTCATGCCCACAGGCTTCGAGCTGCCATGCAGCACGACATCAAGCCGCACAGGTTTCGTGCCATCATAACTCTGAGGCACAATCACGCCGTAGGGCTGGGTGGAGCCATCGATTGCCGACACAAAGCCGCGCACAACCTTGCCCTTTTTGGTGACCCAGACCGGCTTGTTGGCGGCGAGCGCGTCCGCACGTTCAGCTCCGCGAGTGAGCGCCTTCTTCACGAGTGTCTGATCACCCGCCGCGAGTGTCGTTTCATATTTCAATGCCCAGTTGATGCCTTTGCTGAAGACCGCAGCGTCTGCGAATAGGTCTTGGTTAGACGCCTTGATGCCCGCCAACCGTTCCTCAAGTTTCTTTGGCCCTGTCCGCAGCAGTTCCTGATCACTGACCGAAACACAGCCTGCTTCGCGCAGCATGAATTCCATCGCCAGGCAGGTGTCTTCATACGTCGTCGAATGACCGCCATTCTCGCGGTGAATGCTCAGCACCTTGCGCTTTGCCTCCTTCAACTTGCCAACAAGTCGCAGCACGCTTTGCGGCGGCACGGATGCATCTTTGCCACCGGTCGTCACCGCCACGGGCATCGTGAACTTCTCCGGCCACAGCTCCGCGCTGCGCTTCTTGTATTCGTCGGGCACTTCGGTCTTCGTGCCACCGTAGGAAGTGACGGTGGCATCCTGAAAGTTTTCATAGTCGACCATGTTCGCCGTGCCATTGAGACTGCACACGCCGGCGATCAGATCAGGATGCAACGCGGTGAAGATCAGTGCTGACGTGCCGCCCATGGAACCACCTGAAACAAACACACGACCAACCTGGTGCTTCTGCCTCAGCTCCTTGATGATTTGCACCACATCCGCCTCCGCCTTCGGTCCCATCCACGAGGTCTTCGCCCGGTAATCCGGTGACACGACCATCATTCCAAATTTCCCCGCCACATCACGCACGCCTTTGCACTCCCCCCTCGTTTGAGTGATGAACTGCCAGCGATCGGAGCCGTGACCATGCAGGACGATGACGACATCGCGCGGTGATTCACCAGGTGAACCAGTCGGTACGAGTTCCACATAGCGCTGCTCCGTGCCATCAAGGCTGGATTGGAAGACCACATCGGAGAGAAGCATGCTTGCGGACTCGGTGATGCTCGCGCCCTTGAAGCCCAGGATGAGTTTCTTGGGCGTCGGCGAGACGAATCGATTGGAAATAATATCGGCGGCACCTTTGACGACAATGGCGGCCACACCACCGCCACGAATCGTGTTTTCAATGATGGTGGCTCGTGAATCTTCAAGCACAGCGATCATTGGCGGCGTGCCTCCTTCACGGGAAAGTTCATTGTTTTCAATGATTGCCCGCGATCCGCCACTGATGCCGATGGCGACGAGTTTGTTGCCAATGACGCGGTTTTTTACAATCGTCGGCTGCGCGCCTTCCTCGACACCAATCCCTGCCATTTCATTTTCTGAGCACACATTATTTTCCACCACGGGCTGCGTGGCCTTGCCCGTTCGGATACCGATGCCGGTGCGGCGATTTTTGAAACAACGATTTCCCGTGACCTTTGGCGATGAGCCCTCGCTGATGCCGATCCCGGCCCGGATATTGTCGTGGCAGGTGTTGTTCCTGATGATGGGGCTCGATGCCTCGCAACCGATGCCAGCGTAGAAATTCTCAAAACAGTTGTTTTGCTCAATGATGGCCCTGGAGCCATTCATTGAGCCGATCCCGCCGCCCATGTTGCGATAGCAGACATTCCCGCTGATCTCCGCTGATCCACCCGTGATGGTAATGCCGGTATAACCAATATGATGGACGATGTTGTTCAGCACCTTGCAGTCAACAGCCGCAGAAATTCCGGAAACTCCCGTTTCGCCGATTTGCTCGTGCGGTTGTTCATTGCCCTGCGTGTCGAAATGATGTTGCCAGAGCTTCTCGTCGTAATTCCCGACGCCCGTCACGGTGAAACCGTCCAGCACGGATGCATCGGCCATCTCGACGCTGCCTTCTAGGATTGTCATTTCAGCGCGTTTGAGGCCAAGCTTGCCTTTGTCATCGTTTCCGGCGCTTTTCACGATCACGCCGGGCTTGAGTCTCAGCGGCCCGCGGTGAGTGCCTGCAGCGACGAGGACCACGCCGCCGGGTTTCGCCGCATTGATCGCATGCTGGATATCTGCAGTGCCCTGCGGCGACTGATGCGTGGCGGCATGAGCCACTGTAGAGAGAAGGAGCAGAAGAATCTTTTTCATGCGTGCTGGAGTGCGTGGTCACGGGGGAAGAGCACCTTGATGCCAACAATCAACGCGAGCCCTGCCACAATATAAGCGACGGCGGTGAACGTGAGCAGGCGGTCGATGCCGAGTGTCTGCTTCCACAGGCCGCCGAACAGGGTTGCGAAGCCGGACATGATCGCCGCACAGAAATTCAGGATGCCCACGGCGGATGCCCGTCTTTCTGCGGGCACGACTTCAAAGGCAGCCGGAAAGATGTTTCCCATCAGCAATCCGCTGAACAATCCGAACGAGGCGGCGGCGATGCGCGTAACATTGAGTGTGTCACTGCTGCCGAGAAAATGCAGGCATGGGGCGCAGAGAATGAGGCTGGCCGTCATCAGCCAAAGGCGCGAGGCCCTGGTCCGGTGATAGAGCTTGTCCGCCAGCACCCCGCCACCAAGCAGGCCGACGGCAGTCGTGCACTGCACAAAGAGCGTGGCATTGAATGCGGCGTCGGATTGATTGAGCGAAAATTTGTCATGCAGAAAGCTGGGTAACCAGCCGTAGAGCAGCCAAAGTCCGAAAACAAAAACAGGAAACACAAGGCAGAGCAGCATAAAGGTGCGCACTCTGAAGAGGACTGGAAACGCCAGTGAGTTGCCGGCCGGTGAGGCCTTCGTGCCGGCATTTTCATCCACGCGGCGGAGGAACAGAAAATAAGGCAGTGCGTAAAGAATCCCCACCGCACCCAGGACAAAAAATGCGCCGCGCCACTGACCGCGATCCGCCATCCATCCGCCGAACCAGCTGCCTGCAACCGTGCCCGCGATCTGCGCGGTGGTCAGCATGGCGATGGCGCGTGAACGAAGCTCCGGCGGATGCGCATTGGCTGTCAGTGCAATGGCTGTCGGCATGAACAACGACTCCGAAATGCCCATCACGGCGCGCAGGCCGAGCAGCATGAAGGCGCTGCCCGCAAAGCCTGTGGCAACGGTGACCATGCTCCACACGATGAGGCTGAGAACGACAAGCAACCGCTTCGAAAAGCGATCCGCCAACTGACCCGCGATGGGACAACCGAAGGCATAGACCCAGAGAAACATCGCGCCAGTGAGGCCAAGTTGCTTGTCACTCATCGCGAGATCCGCCTTCAAGGCCGGAAACATCGAAAACACCGCCTGCCGGTCACAGTAATTCAGGAAGTAGGCAACCCACATGAAGGCAACGAGCGTGGTGGCGGAGCGGAGTGGCATGGCCTTTCTAGGCTGTGGGTTGGGAGTGTTTGATGGAGGAATGAATCACAGGCTGGAATGCCTGTGCTACGCGCGGAGAACCTCGCGTTCGCTGACTTGTTTCGCGATCACCGCCACACAATCGCCCTGCTGCGTCAGGCAGGGCGCGCGCATCGTGATGAGATAGCCGGCACTCGCGGCGATGATCTGCTCCGGTGCCCGATCAGGGCGTTCGAGGTGATGGATGCAGCCCACCGTCTGCCCGCGTTTCACCCTGGTGCCGAGATCGATCATGATTTCAAAAATGCCGGATTCAGGCGCGAGAATGTAGTCTTCACGATTGGTCGCTTGAGTGATGATCGCGGGTGCTTTGCGTTTCAGTTCACGACCTTTAAGCAGACCCACGTGGATGAGCACGTTGCGCAGACCGCTCTGGGTGATGCGATGCACTGCGGCAGGCACGCACTCGCCACCGCCGAGTTCGGTGGTGATGACCAGCTTTCCCTGGTTCTCCGCCTCCACAGGCAGCAGGCCCGTGCCCGCAATGTCGGCATAAATGAACGAGAAATCAGTGCCCCAGGCCAGCATCGCGGCAAACATGCGCGCACGCTGTTCACGATCCGTCACCAGATGCATGTGCGAGCACGGCACAAACTCCATGCTGCGTCCGCCGGAGTGCATGTCGATGACCACATCACTCATCGGAAACAGCACCGTGCGCAGATAATGCGCGACCTGGCTGGTGACCGGCCCTTCAGCCTCACCAGGGAAGGCGCGGTTCATGTTCATGCCATCCAGCGGTGACAAACGCGTCGCCGCGCGTGCGGCCGGAAAATTCAGCGACGGGATGAGGATGATGCGCCCGGTGATCATCTCGGGTGTGAGTTGACGCGCCAGGTTCATCGCTGCGATCTGGCCCTGATACTCGTCGCCATGATTGCCACCGAGCACGAGCACCGTCGGCCCTGTGCCGCGTGCGACGACGGTGATCGGGATCATCACGTTCGCCCAGCCTCCGAGGTTGTGAGAGTAGGGCACCTGCAGGAAGCCCTGTTGTTTGCCTGGCTTGTCGAAATCGAGGGAGGTGATGATCATGATGGAGATGTTTGTTCGTTTCAGGCAATGATGGGACGCACCACCTCACCCTCAACATCCGTGAGGCGGAAGTCGCGGCCGGAATAACGATAAGTGAGGCGCTCATGATCAATGCCCATGAGGTGGAGGATCGTGGCGTGAAGGTCGTGGGCGCTGACGGCATTCTCTACCGCCGCGAAGCCGAACTCGTCGGTGCTGCCATGCACCGTGCCGCCCTTGATGCCGCCACCGGCCATCCAGACACTGAATCCGTAATGATTGTGATCGCGGCCCAGACTCGATGCGGTGCCGGTCATCTCCACGCTCGGCGTGCGGCCAAACTCACCGCCCCAGATGACGAGCGTGTCTTCGAGCATGCCGCGCTGCTTGAGATCGCTGAGCAGTGCGGCGATTGGCTGATCGATCTGCGCAGCAAGCTTGCGATGATTTTCCTCAATCTTTGCGTGATTGTCCCAGGGCTGACCCGCGCCATGCCAGAGCTGCACATAGCGCACGCCACGCTCCAACAACCGCCGGGCGATGAGTGTCTGCCGGCCATGCACGCCGCTGCCATAGAGATCGCGGATGTGCTGCGGCTCCCGTGACACATCAAAAGCGTCAGCAGCCTCGGTCTGCATGCGGAAAGCCAACTCAAAGGACTCGATGCGCGCCTCCAGACGCGGATCAATCCGCCCGTGCTGATGCGCCTGATTCAGCGTGCGCAGCAGATTGAGTTGCTTCCTCTGCACCTCCGTCGCGGCGTATGGACTGCGAATGTTTTCGATCAGACGGTCCACGGCCGTGTGCTGTGAGTCCACATAGGTCCCCTGCATGGCACCCGGAAGAAAAGCAGACTGCCAGTTCTCAGCACCCTTGATGGGCTGACCGCCGGGGCACATGGCCACAAAACCCGGCAGGTTCTGATTCTCGCTGCCGAGCCCATACATCAACCATGAGCCGAGACTCGGACGCGTCTGAATCGAGTCGCCGCAATTCATGAGCATGAGGGACGGTTCATGATTCGGCACCTGCGCCTGCATTGACCGGATGACCGCGATGTCGTCGATGTGCTCCGCCGTTTTCGCAAACAACTCGCTCACCTCGATGCCGCTCCGGCCATAACGCTGAAATTTGAAGGGTGAAGGAAAGGCATTGCCGGTTTTGCGCTCGGTCAGCAATGTCTGCGGCAGTGGTCTCCCGGCATACTTCAACAGCGCGGGTTTCGGATCAAAGGTGTCCACATGCGACGGGCCGCCATTGAGGAAAAAGTGAATCACCCGTTTTGCCTTCGGCTGGAAGCCCGGGCCGCGTGCATTCGCAGCACCGGCAGTCTGCTGCCCGAGCAAATCAGCCAGTCCGAGCATGCCGAATCCGACGCCGGACCGGCGCAGGAAATCGCGGCGCGAGAGTGAATGTGAGAGCGTGTTCATGTCCGGATTCATCAATCAACAAAGACAAACTCATTGGTGAGCATGAGTGTCTGCGCGAGCTGTTGCCACGGGCTCAGTGACGTGCCTGAAGGCGCGGGAAAATCTTTTTGAGCATCCCATGCCAGCGCCCCGCTGCTGCCGCCAGAGATGGCGCTTACGATCGTCGGCGACCACAGGAACTGATCGCTGTTCAAGCCGTCGCCGAGATCGACGATGAAATCCACGCTGTCCCCCGCGCTCATCGGCATGGCGTCGACATTCAGCACGGCGGTGGACTGCTTCAGTGCGGCGGATCGCAATAGTCCACGGCGGCTGTGGCTGATGAATGCGCGGATGCCATCGCCCACAGCCGGCTCGTGGATCAGGGTGGAGTTGATGGCGTAGCTGCCATCCTTTGGTGCGATCCAGCGTCGTGCGACCGCGTGCCGCCGGTCATTGCCCGGATGACCGCCCGTTGCGCTGAGTTGTGCCCAGCCGAGTCTGGCATCAGGCCAGTTCTCGCCGCCCTGCCAAGCGTTACCATTGAAGTGCGGCAGCGCCGTGAAACTTTTCATGCGCCCCGCTGCGGCATCCCACTCGCCGTAGCCATATTGCCAGGCATTTGGCTTTTCGCGCTGCTCAGGTGCCTTGGGTTCAGCCTTCACAAAGGCAAGCGCCGCCTCCAGTTCAGACACCTCGGGCAGGCGCTGAAAGAGCCGTTCATAGAGGCGGCAAACTTTCCCTGCGTCATCACCGCCGCTTGATTCGGCGCGTCGAACCAGTGCTTTCGCACGCGCGGCAAAGAACGGATGATTCATCCCGAACAATGCCTGCTGGGGCACGATGGTGTCATTGCGCTGCGGGATCGACAGATCGGGGTTGGCGAAATCGAAAGTGCGCATCACCACGGGCAGGCTTTCACGATCCACCAGGGTGTAGAGGGTGCGGCGCACATTCCCATTCGCGAATAATTCCGCCGGCTTGCCGCCCATGCGCAGATCGAGCTCACCCGTGGCGCCGAGCCATGCATCACGCATTTCTTCAAAGCTCAGCCGGTGGGTGTTCATGCGCCAGAGCAAACGGTTGTCCGGATCAATCTCCTGCGCCCGGGATGATTCGGCGGCGAACGAACTTTGCTGATACGTAGCGGAGAGTAGGATGCGGCGATGCAGACTTTTCAGGCTCCAGCCTTCATCCATCAAACGCCGGGCAAGCCAGTCGAGCAGTTCCGGATGACTTGGCGGATCAGCGCGCTTGCCGAAATCGCTCGGCGTCGTGACCAGACCGCGCCCGAAGTGCTGCATCCACACGCGATTCACCATCACGCGCGCCGTGAGCGGATTACCCGGCGCGATGATGGACTGCGCGAGTTCGAGGCGTCCGCTGCCTTTGACAAAGGGGCGCGGAGGATCACTGGCGAGCACTTGCAGGAACTGCCGCGGCACTTCCTCTCCCTTCGTCAGCGGATTGCCACGCTTGAAGATTCGCGGTGAGGATGGCTTTGCCCGGTCCGTCAGGATGGTGGCATGAGCGGGTGCATCGGTGGCCTGGATGAGCCAGCGATCCACCTCACCCTGCAGTTTCCACAACTCAGTGACCGTGCCGGTGGGGAAGAACCATTCATTGTTAGCCAGATGCTCATCCGGCACGAAACAAGGCGAGTCTTCGCCATAGAGAACACGGCGCAGCGCCTCGGCATTTTCATCCGCCAAGGCCTTTGCCTTGGGATCGGATTTGAGCAGGGCGCGCCATTGTTTTTCCACCCCGGCAAACAGGGCGCCATAGCGCTCCGCCACCTCACGCATGGTCGCTGGCACCGTGGCAAAAGCCTGTGCAATGAGCGAATTCGGCGTTTTGACGCTGTGATTTGCAAAGTCTGCCGGCTTCAGTTTTGCATACTCGTGCCAGAGCGCGAAGACAGGCTCGTGGCGCTTGTCTGAATCCGCCAGAAAGCGCTGCCAGCGGCGCACGAAAACCGGATTGATGTCACTGGCGCTGATGATTTGCGTGAACGTCTCCTCGGGATACTTCTCGAGCTCGAATTGAGCGACAAGGTGCTCGGTCACCCTGGCGCGAACACGATCCGACTGCTCCTCACGGCGCTGAGCCATCATCGTGCGCAACTTCTCCTTACGAGCTTGCAGTTCCCTTTCGAAAGCCGCATCCCGCGACGTGGGAGCACAAGGCACAAGCCGCTCGGCACAGCTCTGAAAAACACCGTAGAGAGCGTAATAGTCACGCGTCGGAATGGGATCGAACTTGTGATCATGACAGCGCGCGCATGCCACGCTGAGAGCCTGAGTGGTGCGCATGACCACATCGATACGATCATCAATGATGTCATGCGTGACCCCCAGAAACCGCCGGCCCAATGTCAGAAAACCCATCGCCGCAAGATTTGGCGAATGATCAGGCTCCACCTGATCCGCCGCGATCTGAAGCAGGAGAAACCGGTCATACGCCATGTCGTCATTCAACGCGCGCACCACCCAGTCGCGATACGACCTGGCGCTGACAAAGCGTTTTTCCTCACGCGCATAGACGTAGCCTTTTGTGTCCGAGTAACGCGCCACATCAAGCCAGTGCCGGGCCCAGTGTTCTCCATATTGCGGTGACTGAAGCAACCGGTCCACGACCTTTGCAAACGCATCCGCCGAGGTATCACGCACGAAAGCATCCACTTCCATGCTGGTTGGCGGCAGTCCGGTGAGATCGAACGTTGCCCGGCGGATCAGCGTGCGCCGGTCGGCCTGCGCAGCGGGCTGCAAGCCCGCCTGCTGAAGCCGCTCAAAAACAAAACGATCCAGCTCCTGCCGGCTCCAATGATCCTGCGGCAGCAGGGGGGGCGACGGATTGGCGACCGGCTGAAAAGCCCATTGTTTGCGGCCTGCGACCATGTCCACGCCGACTCTGGCTGCAGCGCTTCCTTCACGCGGATCGGGCGCGCCCATCCTCACCCACTCTTCGAGTGCGGCGATCTCACCGGCTGCAAGCGCCTGCTTCGGCGGCATCTGCAGATCCTTGTCCGCACGCCGGACAGCTTTGATCAGCAGGCTGTTCTGAGCATCCCCCGGCATGATCACTGAGCCATGCTCGCCGCCCTTCATCCATCCCGCCCTGGAGTCCAGTCGCAGGCCGTTCTCCTGCTTTTTCTCCCCGTGACACTTCTGGCAATGCTCGATGAACAAAGGCCGGATCTTTGCTTCAAAGAACGTTATTCCATTCACGTCCGGCGCCGAGTGAACCTGCGTGCTCCAGCAGAGCGCGAGGCCAATGGTTTTCAGTGATGAACGAAGGAGTGACATGCAGGAGTCTTGCCAAGGGCATCATGCGGGCAGCCATTCGCGCCAGGTTGCCATTTCCAGCCTCATGGCGGTCTCAGCCTTGCGCTCGCTGCCGCTGCACAGGCCGACCATGAGCCGCCGGTGCCCGGGAACGGTGAGTTTGATCGACGAAAGACGCCGCTTCGCCTGCGCGCGGTGCGCCCGCGCCAGCCACACCTCGATCTGTGAACGGATGGTCTTCCAACATGCCGCCAGCGGACGATGCCGCGCGGCCTGAATGATCCGGTCATGAAAAGCCACGTCGAGCAGACTCAATTCCGTGAGATCCTTTGCCGCCTCCTGGTCGCGTATCATCGCCTCAAGATCCTTCACATCGGCATCCGTCATCCGCTGCACCACGAGTCGCGCAGCCATCATCTCCAACGCGCAGCGCATGGAAAAGACCGCTTCAAAATCAGCCTCGGTAAACGCCCGCACCCGACTCCTGCCACGCTGGTCAAACTCCACCAAACCTTCCTGTTCAAGCTCGATGAGCGCCTCACGAACCGGCACACGGCTCACGCCAAGCAGCGTCGCCAATCCATCCTCAGGCAGCGGAGCCCCGGCCGCGAGCTCGCCGGAAACCACGGCACGTCTGAGTCTCGCCGTGGCATCCTCGGCAAGGCTGCGGCGGGATAGTGGAGAAAGATGGGGCCGGGAGGTTGGGAGCGCTGGAGAGAGAACCATGATGCCTTGGTAGATTGTATACAGTGCCCAAAGTAAGCTCCCCTGATCTCTTCTCTTTCAACTTTTCAGGTGGATACCAAAGCCATTCGATCGATCAAGGCTGCGCAGGGTGCCGACGCACCCCAGACCAACGCATCTACTGTTCTTTAGTTTGATGCCCCATGGGCTTCAACGCGACGGGATCACCGGCAGCACGATGTGCGATGCCTGCCCGCTGCGGTGCATCAGCTTTTGCTCAGCCACGACGGCGGTGGTTTCGAGACCGATATTGTCCGCGCCGGTGTTGAGATTGCGCAGGTAGTAGGGGAAGTAACTGCTGGAGATTTCAACGCGAATGCGGTGCCCCCTGGCAAAGAGGTTGGCCGTGGCCCGCCAGAACTCGATGGTGTATTCATACACCTGGTTAGCCTCAATGAGGCTGAGCATGGCCGGATTGAAGCCGCCGGCACGGTCCGGATCCCGGTGGCGGGCGCGCATGACACCTTCACAAAGCATGGCGGAGAAGCCATCAGGCTGCACATCGATGAGGCGGACCATCCAGTCAGTGTCGCGCGCGGAGGTGGCGGCGTAGAGTTTCGCGGTGATTGGACCGATGACTTCGAGTTCCTCTTCAAGCGGTGGCGTCGTGTAAACGAGCACGTCTGAACCGCCTGATGACTTGCGCGTATCTGCGGCACCGTCCTCCAGGTGACCACCAGTGAAGGGGGAGCGCGTCGGCTTGGCTGGATCGTAAACATACGTGTCGGACCCGGCGGTATTCATGGCCGGGGGAGAGGTGCTCAACACGCCGTCGCCACTGATCGAGTTCGCGTGCCCGCCACTGTTCAGATAATACTTCGTCCAGCGCGTCTGCGGCAGCGGCCAGTCCTGCTCGGCGCGCCATTGGTTGCGGCCCATGACAAAGACATGCACCGGCGCATCGCTCATCACGGCGTTATCGATGCCCTTAAGCCAATGGTCGAACCAGCGGCACACGTA
>CAJCCF010000552.1 GCA_903960845.1 uncultured Verrucomicrobiota bacterium
CAATCTTTCTGCATTCAATTCAGGCGGATGAACTCGTTGGAGTTGAAGAGGGCGCGGCAGAGGGCGGGGAGGCCGTGGGATTTGGCAAGGGCGAGTGCCTCGGCCTGTTCCCCGGAACTTGGGGGGCGCTGGTAGATGATCTCAAAGGCATGCCGGACTTGTGCCGGCAACTCAGGACCGGACTCTTTGATCGACCGGCTGGCAAAGGCTTCAGCCTGCTGCATGGCAAAGTGGCTGTTGAGAAGATTCAGGGCCTGAAGCGGCGTGGTGGAGCTGGTGCGCTTCGGCGCAGGCTGGCCGGCATCTGGGCAGTCAAAGGCTCCGAAGAAATCATCGAGCATGGTGCGCGGCTTGCTCTGGTAAACCATGCGGCGAAACTCGGCGGGCCCGCAGTCGGCCTTGGTCTGATAAACTTTGACGTAATTGTCGTTAGGCTCAAAGAGATCGAAACCCGGGCCACCCATCTTGAGATCTAGCTGCCCGCTGGCGGCGAGCATGGCATCGCGCACAGCCTCGGCTTCCAGCCGGCGCGGCGGGAAACGCCAGAGCAGGCGGGCGTTGGAGTCAACCCGGGACGCCACGGCGTTCATCGCGCTGCTTTGCTGAAAGGTTTTCGACATCAGGATGAGTTTGTGGATGTGCTTGAGGCTCCACCGGTGCGTGATGAGTTCTCCGGCGAGGAAGTCGAGCAATTCCGGATGGGTGGGGCGCGTGCCATTGATGCCAAAGTCGCTGGGTGTATCGACCAGTCCGGTGCCGAAGTGGTAGTGCCAGAGGCGGTTCACGATGACGCGCGCGGTGAGCGGGTTCCCGGGATCGGCAATCCAGTTGGCAAGCGCAAGGCGACGTTCCTGTTCGGGAGTATCCGCGGGAAGCACGAGTGGCTTGCCAATCTGCTTCAGCGCAGCGGGAGCGACGACCCCGCGGGGCTGCGTGGGATCGCCACGATGCATGAGATGCGTGGCGCCGGGTTGCGCGAAGGTGCCCGCGTAGACCATGGGCAGCGTGGTGAGTTTTTGAATCCCGTCGACGATGACTGATCGCCTTTGCGTGAGACTGCCGACTTCAGCCGCCTTTTCGGCTGGCACGTCACTGAGCGTGGGAATCGTGGTGATGCGCTTGCGGTAAGCCTCGGCAAGGCGGTCCGAGTTGGATGCGACAGACTTCCATGCTTTGCCATCGATTGAGATTTCAACCCGGTAACCGAGAGCGAGACGGTCATCGAAATGCCTGCCTTTACCCAGGCTGCGGTCACGGCTCCAGACGATGCGATTGATGCGCTCAGGCCTGGCGAATTCAAGCTGCGCCCAGCCTCCGTTTTTTTCTTTCGCGATCCAGCTGCGCGCGTTGCCATACTGCCCATCGTTTAAGTGTTCACGCTTGTGGTTAGGATTGCTGCCGTCCGCGTAGGTGCCGGAAACGGTGACTGACGCGGTGCGGGCGATGTTTTTGGAGCCTGGCGTGAAGACTTCGAGTTCATCGATGCAGGGCTCGCTGCCGCCCGCAGCCGTGATGGTGAAGCGGAGATACCTGGCCTCGACGGCATCAAAGTTGTCCTCGGTGGCGAGATGCGAAACGGGTGCCCGGAGATGCGGGACCGCGGGTGGCACCGGGTCTTTTTGACCTGAACCTTCATCCGCTTCTTCAAAGACCACCACATCAGCGACGGTCGGGCCGCCTTTGCCGCCGCTGCGCAGAAGAAGCAGGCTTTTGTCGGTGAGCTTGTGGATGCCGGCGGCTTGCAATCCGCTCCAGCGCCGTTCACCCGCAATCGCAGGTTTGCCATCGGCAAAGAGGCGTTGATTGATCGTGGCGATTTCAGATTGATCATGCTTCGTTTTGAGATCGCCATCCAGATCGAGAACGTAGCGTGCATCTTGCGCGTGAGTGGTCCAGGCCCCCCATGAGAGCCAGATCCGGAAACGCCCGCTCATTTTGGGATCCCAGGTGAAGAAGTCCTCCTGCTTGCCGTTTTCGGCTGACCAGTAGCGGTAGCTTTCACCGAGATTGGGCAGCCGGGTGGCGTCCCCGGGATCTTCTGCCTGACCTTTGTCGCGGCCCGGCGAGTAGGTGATGGGCTTGCCGCTGGCGGGTTGCTCGATGGCGGTGGTTTGGGCGCTCGCATCATCGATCACGATGATGCGCCCGGGATATGCGCGCGGCTGAAACGCCGCCAATTTGGCCTCGATCGGCGCAAGTTCGGCGCGCAGTTGGGTGAGATGTTTTTCGTTATCCGAACTG
>CAJCCF010000553.1 GCA_903960845.1 uncultured Verrucomicrobiota bacterium
ATCGTCTTTGGAAAGGCCACGCTTCACGCGTCGGAGGTCGCCGGTGAGCAGGTCGAGCACGCTGCGCTTCTGTGCCAGCATCGCCTCGCGCTCGGCGAGCGGTGCATCTTCGGTGGAGAAGAGCCGGTGAAACACCTGCACGGGATGATCAATGCCCGCGACAGGCTTCCCACGTTGATCCCAGGCGAGCGACAGCCCCGGCCCATGGCCCTGGTCCTTGGCGTCGGGCGTGCCGAGTTGCAGCGAGGCAAAGCGCGTGTCTTTGCCGAGTTGTGCCGCTGCGACCTGATCGACGCTGACGCTGTTGCAGAAGCTCTGCCCCGGCTGCGCGTAGCGGTTTGCGCCGGTGAGCCAGAAGGTGCTGCCCCAGTGCGCTTCGTTGCTGAATTTGTTCGAGCAGCCCTGCACGACGGTGATGTCCTTCTGATGCCGTGCCAGCGGCGCAAGCCCGGACGGCAGCGTGTAGTGCGTGCCCGTCTGCTTCAGATCGGGGAACCACGTTTCCTTCGTAACGCCCCAACCGAAAGCGAGGAAGATCATGCGTTTCGGCGGCAACGCGGCGGGAGCAGCCGAGGCGAAGCGACGAAAGCCAAGCGACTCCAAAAACGGCAACGCGATGCACGCGGAGGTGCTGCGGAGGAAGTGGCGGCGGGTGCGATGTGTGTTCATGGGGAGAGGTGACACGGGGATTCTATTTCACGCGGAAGGCTTTGCTGACGACGAGGGCGCGGATGATCTCGCGAATAGAAAAATCCTTCGCTTTCGCGTGCTGCACGATGTCATCGGCGAGCGCTTCATCCGCGAAACCAAACGGGCGGCCCAGCGCATACTCGATCAGCGACTCGGTGAACCCGCGGGCGAAGTTTTCGCTTCGTGCGGCCAGGAGGTCGCGCAGCGCGAAGTAGTCATCGAAGGCCGGGCCTTTGAAGAACGCGCCGCTGGCATCAATCGGCCATGCTTTGCTGCCGCCGGGCTGGCTGGCGTAGGTCTCGGTGGTGCGCCAGCGGCCGATGGTGTCGAAGTTTTCCAGGCCAAAGCCCAGCGGATCGATCTTGCGATGGCAACTGGCACACTGCGGCTGCTCCTGATGCGCCACGAGTTGCTCGTGTGGCGACAGCGGCTTCCCGACAAGGCGGCTGAGCTGCGGCACATTCGGCGGTGCGGGTGGTGGTGGATCGTGCAGGAGCTTGCGCAGCATCCAGGCACCGCGCTCGACCGGGCTGGTGCGCTCGCCATTGCTGCCCATCGCGAGGATGGCGCTCATGCCGAGCAACCCGCCGCGCGGTGAGTCCGGTGGCAACCTGACCGCCTGCCAAGCATCGCCCGTGACGCCCTCGATGCCGTAGAAGCGTGCGAGCAGGCCATTGACGATCACTTCGTCGCTCTTCAGCAGGTGCGTGAGGCTGCCATCGTGACGCAGCCAATGTGCGAAGGTCTCGAACACTTCATTACGTGCCGCTGCTTTGAGGCTGTCGTCGAACTCGGGGAACTGACGCGCGTTAAACTGGAAGAAGTCCAGCCTGTCGAGTCCAAGCCATTGATGCACGAACCCGCTGACGAATGCGCGTGACTTTGGACTCGCGAGCATGCGCTCCACCTGCTCGGCCAGCGCCTTCTGCGAATGCAGATCCGCCACGCCCAGCAGCGCCTCATCCGGCGGTGCGCTCCAGAGAAAATACGCAAGGCGTGTGGCCAGCTCCGCATTCGTCAGCGGTCGTGCTTTGCCTGGCTGCGCGGGTTCGGCGAGATACAGAAACCCCGGTGCCGCGAGCAGGATGCTAAGCGACTCCTTCAGTGCCTGCTCGTGCGAATCACCTCGCGCGCGACGCTTCTCATAGACCTGCACCAAACCATCCACGAACGCCGCATCCGGCTTCGTGCCGCGAAACGCACGGGTGCTGAAGTCCGCGATGAGTTCACGCACGGGCTTGTCACTGAAGAGACCGTGCTCCGCCTCGTTTGGCAGCGGTCCTTCGAGTTCGACCCAATCGATCCACATGGAGGGCGGCAGCCAGTCCTTGTGCTTCTTTTCATGCAGCACCCAGAGCGCCACCTCGTGCTGTCGCGAGTTCAGGCGCTTCTCGCGAATGGCAATCTCGCGCCGGTCCGTGCTGGTGAGCGTCACCGGTGCCTCGACGATCTGCGGATTCGCCAGCGTGCCGGTGATGTGGTGGGTGCTCAGGATGTCATACGAGCCCGGCTGGCTGGGCCGCCCCAACTCGATGAACCGGCGCTCCGGCGGCGTCTCATCGAGCGCTGCAATGCGGAAGCGCATGACGTAGCGACCCGGCGGCATCGAGTCGGTCGGTTTGATGCCTTCTTCATGCCGCAGCCGGAAAATGAACAGGTAGGAGCCCTCGATCACCTTCGGCAGCGCCAGGTAGCGCTCCTGATACTTGTGGATCGCGTCGTATTCGCCCTGCGCCATCTCCGCCTCAGGCGCGTCCTTGAATCCGAACTTCGTCGGCGAAGGCGCACCCTGAATGTCCTGCCAGCGCCGATAAAACCGCCGCGCATCCTCCTGCACCTCCTTCATCGCTCGCAACTCGCCCACCAGCTTCGCATTCTCCGGCTTCGCCACCGCTGCATCCACCGCCGCATGCCATTGCCGCGCGGGCTCGCTCTTCTTGGTGATGACGTCCATCGCGCTCCGCACCTGCACGTTCGCCGCTTTCTCGGTTTCCTGGTGCACCTTGAACTGCCGTCCCTGAGCCGCGTGCTGTGCGAACACATCCTCCAGCGCCCGACGGCCCAGCGCGAGATACTGCTCCACCTGATCGCTCGACATGAAAAGCGACGAGCCCACTGTGTCGAAGCTGCCATTGCCCGTATCCGGCGGCAAATCGCTCACATCCATCTCCACACCCAGCAGGTCGCGGAGGGTGTTCTGATACTCGCGGCGATTGAGCCGCCGCACGACGATGTTCCCGCCCGAGTCGCCCAGCGACTTCCGCGCCGCGACCAACGTGTTCGAAAGCGCCTCCAGAAAATCAGCCTTTGCCTGCGACTCCGGCTGCTTCGCATCATCCGGCGGCATGTCGCCTGAGTTGATCTGGTTGAGTATCTTCTGCCAGCGATCAGCGTTCTCTACGGAGTCGAGCGTGAAGGAGATGTCGTCGAGCCTGAGCTTGCCCTTCTGCTTCTTCGCGTTGTGACACTCGGTGCAGTAGTCTTTGAAGAAAACGCGGTGCTTCTCATCGAGCCGTGTCTGCGCTGCATCGGCGGCTTGCACCGAAACTAGCGGCGCGAGAAGCAGCAGGGGTAATGAGAGAGCGAGAAGCGGATTCATTGACTGAATTAGGCAGGGGAATGGGGGCAGAAGAATGGATTCAGGGAGTCATTGATTCTCTTGCCCCCATTCTTGTGCCTATAGATGCAGCCTCTTACACGATGAGTTCCTTCACCACACCCGTGCTATCCCCATGGCGCTCAGCTTCGATGCCTAGGCCGTGGAGCATCGTCAGCCACACGTTGCACAGCGGTGTGTCCTTCGGCAGCACGAGGTGGTGGCCGAGTTTGAGCTTGGCGGCTCCGCCGGTGAGGAGCGTGGGGCAGTTGTCGAGGTAGTGGATCGTGCGGATGTTGCTGCCATACGCGAGCGCGACGTGATCAAACAAACTCGTGCCATCGACCTCCTTCGTGGCTTTCAGCTTGTCGATGAGCCCGGCGAGCAGCTCGCTCTGCGTGGCATCGCGCTTCTGCGAAGCCGCCATGCGGTCGCCGGGCGAGTAGTGGCTCATGTCATGCGGCGCGACCTTCGTGCCGAGGCTCTGCAACAGCGTCCCGACCGGCTGGCGATACGTCAGCACTCGCGTGCTGTCCGTCTGAAGCGCGGCGAGGATGAGGTCATACATGACTTTGACCTCGTCTTTGCCCGCGAGGCCCGGCTTTGGCTCGGCGACGGGTGGTTTGGACTTCGGTACACTGAGCCACTGCTCGTCCTTGCCGAGCCGCACCTCGATGTCGCGGATGCTTTGGTAGTATTCGTCGAGCTTGTCGATGTCCGTCTTCGTGAGGCCGTTTTGCACGCGCTTCGCATCCTCCAGCACCGCGTCGAGCACACTGCGCTTCTGCGCGAGCATGGCCTGGCGTTCGCTCAGCGGCGTGGTGTCATTCGAGAAGAGGCGATGAAAGGCGGCGACGGGGTTTTCCAGCCCCGCGACCGGTTTGCCGCGCATATCCCAGGCGAGCGAGAGGCCGGGTCCGTGGCCCGAGTTCGCCACATCCGGCGTGTTGAGCTGGATGGAGCCAAAACGCGTGTCTGCGCCCAAATGCGCCGCCGCCACCTGATCCGCGCTGATGCTGTTGTGAAAGCTCTGCCCCGGCTCCGCATAGCGATTCGCTCCCGTCAGCCAGAACGTGCTGCCCCAGTGCGCCTCGTTAGCGAACTTGTTCGAGCAACCCTGCACCACAGTGATGTCTTTTTGATGCCGAGCGAGTGGCTTCAATCCTTCCGACAGCTCCCACGCCACGCCTGTCTTTTTTACATCGGGAAACCACGTCTCATTCGTCACCCCCCAGCCGAAACCGAGGAACACCATCCGCTTCGGTGGTGTCGCTGTTTTTGATGTGGCAAAGGTTTTGAAGCCAATGGACTCAAGCGCGGGCAGGGCAATCATTGAGGATGTGCTGCGAAGGAAATGGCGGCGGGTGTGCATTGTGAGGACCTGTAGTTGTTGTGAGATGAATGAGAATACGAGGTGTCAGCTCCAAAGCTCGTTGAAGAGCACCTGTTTGTCGGTGGCGGGCAGTGATGAGGCGGAAACGGCGTTCCAGGCTTGATTGATGTCAGCACGAGACCATGCCGAAGCGATCAGCCGCGCTAGACGATGGCGAGTGTGACCGCAGAGAACCTGGGGCAGCAGGTCCAACGCGCGGCCGGGAGCGTGGGGAAGGTGGCGTTGAATCATGCGGGCAAGTTTCTGGGTGTGCTCATTCGCTTTGAACTGGCTCATGTGCGGGGGCATTATCTCTGGGCGAGCCGCACCGGCAGCACGGGCTGTGTTTTCAGCGTGAGGCGCACATCATCGGCGAACTGATCGCCAAACACAGCCTCGGTGCCTGCGGGGTTCTCCGGCTTGTGGACGATGAGATGAATCACCGCAAAATCCGCGCCCGGAGGAAGCAGCACCTTCGTCATCACTGGCTGCCAGGTGGCTGGAGTGCCACCGAAGCTGTCGAAAGTGCCCGACCCGGCTGCCAGCGCCTCTTTTTGCGACAGCGGCCACTCGGCAGGCAGCGAATCCGGTGTGCCGGAGAAAGTATAAAGTCGGCAGATGAACTTCACCTTCTCCCCCGCTTTCTGCCGAGCATCCATGAACCGGGCGCTCAGCTCCAGCGTGGCCTCACCGGGGTCAGCGTCCGCCTTCAACGACCTCAAATCGACAAGCTGATACACATCGCAGGAAGCCGCGCCGTAGTTTGGCAGCGCGGGTTCCCGTTCCGCACGCACAAAGCGCAGCGCTTGTTTTCCTTCCTTTGCCTCCAACGAGAGGTTCTCGACTACCTCTGCCTCATCCCCACTCCATTTACCAAACTCGGACGGAAAGCCCGAAGCCACGCGCCCCATCGTCTTTTCAAAGCTGCCATCCACCAGCGCAAACAACCGCGAGGCCGTCGCGACCGCACGTGGTATCACATAACCGAACACGACCGACGTGCAGAACATGCCGAACACAATCCCCGCCGCTGCTGCGGTCAGTGGACGCCAGGCTAACCAAGGAGTGGCGGCAGGGCGCGGACGCTCTGGGAGGACGATGTCCGTTTGCAGTGAGGCGTGCATCATGGAGTGCAGTTCCGCCTCCTGCCAGAAGTGCTCACGATCCGCTGCGGAGTGCTGGAGGCGCTGCTCCAGTTCGGTGCGCTCGTTCGATGTGAGCAGACCATGCAGGTGAGCCGAGATGAGATGATCGAGACGTTCGTCGTTCATGAAATGGAAGGGGTTTGGGATGCGAGCTGGCGCTCAATGCACTCGCGTAGCGCCCTGCGGGCACGACTGAGGGCCACACTGACCGCCGCAGGCGTCCAGGACAGTCGTTGGGCGATCTCCTGCGGCTTGTGCTCGTCGCGATAAAACAAATCCACGATGCGCCGCGCCTGTGGGGCTAGCTTGTCGAGGCAATGCGGCAGCAGCGCGAGCCGCTGATCATCCCACGGCTCCACCGGAGCGCTGTCGGCGAGCGACTCCAGCACCGCATCCGAAAGCCTCTCCGCATGGCGCTGATGCGCAGTCTGCGCTTTCATCACCTGAAAGCGCGCAATCCGGAAGGTCCATGCCAGGAAGTTCGTGCCCGGATCAAAGTCCGCCGACTTCCGCTGCACGACGAGAAACGTCTCCTGCAGCACATCCTCCGCCGCCGCAAAGTCCGGCAGCAACGCGAGGATGAACCCTTTGATCCGCGGCTGATGGCGGACAAAAAGCTGGAGCACCTGCTGGGTGTGGGAATTGGTCATGCAGGAGCCTCATACCGCGAGACGGGCGGACTTTAGCAAAACAAGCTTCCTTCTCGCGAATCTTCTACCAATTGTCCGCCTTTTCGACCGAATCCACGCTGAACGCGATGTCATCCAGCCGCACCTTCCCATTCTGCTTTTCGGCGTTGTGGCAGGAGAGGCAGTTGTCTTTGAAAAAGACGCGGTGCTTCTCATCCAGTTGCGCCTGCTGTGCATCGGCGGCGTGCGCCGAAATCAACGGTGCGAGGAGCAGCAGGGGTAATGAGAGAACGAGAAACGGATTCATTGACTGAAATAGGCAAGAGAATGAGGACAGAAGAATGGATGGAGGGAGTCATTCATTCTCTTGCCCCCATTGATGCGCTTCGCTTCCCTTCGGGCAACCTGTGGTTGTCTGTCTCGTTTCACTTGGCTCTTCTGCCTAAAGGTGCATCCTGATCACACGATCAATTCCTTCACCACGCCCGTGCTGTCGCCGTGGCGTTCAGCCTCCACGCCGATGCCGTGTAGCATCGTGAGCCACACGTTCGCGAGCGGTGTGTCCTTGGGCAGCACGAGATGCTGGCCAAGTTTGAGATTCGCCGCGCCGCCGGTGAGCAACGTGGGGCAGTTGTCGAGGTAGTGAATCGTGCGGATGTTGCTGCCATACGCGAGCGCGACGTGATCAAACAAACTCGTGCCATCGGCCTCCTTCGTGGCCTTCAGCTTGTCGATCAAACCAGCGAGCAGTTCGCTCTGCGTCGCGTCACGCTTCTGCGAGGCCGCCATGCGGTCGCCTGGGCTGTAGTGACTCATGTCATGCGGCGCGACTTTTAGCGCGAGGCTCTGCAACAAGGTGCCGACGGGCTGGCGATAGGTGATGACGCGTGTGCTGTCGGTCTGAAGCGCGGCGACGATGAGGTCATACATCACCTGGATCTCTTCCTTGCCCGCAAGACCGGGTTTCGGCTCGGATACCGGCGGCTTGGATTTGGGCACGCTGAGCCATTGCTCGTCCTTGCCAAGTCGCACCTCGATGTCGCGGATGCTTTGGAAATACTCGTCTAATTTGTCGGTGTCAGTCTTTGTGAGGCCCGTCTGCATGCGTTTTGCATCCTCAAGCACGGCATCAAGCACGCTGCGCTTTTGTGCGAGCATGGCCTGACGTTCGTTCAGCGGCGTGGTTTCATTCGAGAAGAGGCGATGAAACGCGGTCACTGGATTTTCGAGTCCCGCCATCGGTTTGCCGCGCACATCCCAGGCCATCGACAAACCGGGTCCGTGGCCCGAGTTCGCCACATCCGGCGTGTTGAGCTGGATGGAGGCAAAGCGTGTGTCTTTACCCAACTGCGAAGCAGCGACCTGATCCGCGCTGATGCTGTTGTGAAAGCTCTGCCCAGGCTCCGCATAGCGGTTCGCCCCCGTGAGCCAGAACGTGCTGCCCCAGTGCGCTTCGTTGGTGAATTTGTTGGTGCAGCCTTGAACTACCGTGATGTCCTTCTGATGCCGGGCGAGCGGTTTCAGACCTTCCGGCAGTTCCCACACGGCACCGGTTTTTTTCACATCCGGGAACCACGTTTCATTCGTCACTCCCCAGCCAAAGCCGAGGAAGACAAGGCGCTTCGGTGGTGTGGCGATCTTGGTGGCGGCGAAGGCCTTGAATCCGATGGACTCGAGCGCTGGCAAGGTAATCAGCGCGGAGGTGCTGCGGAGGAACTGGCGGCGGTTTTTCATCCTATGGGTTCGGCTCGTGTGAGTGGATCGTGTGGGCTTTGGCGTGTCGTCGGGGTTCAATCCGCGAGCGGCTTGATGAAGATGTTCTTGTATGTCAGCGGCGAGCCGTGGTTCTGGAAGCCGATGGGGCCCTTGTCCTTTTTGCCCCAGCTTTTCGCGAATGCATCGAGTGTCTTCTCGCCGTTCAGGAGCACGGTGATGACGCCTTTCTCGACGCGGATTTCGAAGTGGTTCCATTCTCCCGCAGACTTTGCGGCGCGATTGAGCGGCGGCTGGTCGGGGTAAAGGCCGCCTGTGGTGCCGTTCCACATCGGGCGCGGTTCCTTGTCGGCATCGTTGATTTCCACCTGCGTCGCACCGCCTCGGAGGAAGACGCCGCTGTTGCCGTTGTTCGGCACTTTCCAGTCCACGAGCAGCACGAAGTTCGCGAAGTCTTCCGTGTGGAAAAGATCCGTGCCTTTGCCGTCATAGACGAGTTCGCCGTCCTTCACGCTCCAGTGCGTGGGCGGCTGCTTTTTTTCGGTCCAGCCTGTGAGGTCTTTGCCATTGAAAAGTGCGCGGAAGCCCTCGGGTGGCACGTTGTCGGCGGCGAAGGCGATGTGGCTTGCGAGAGTAAGGGCAAGGAGAATGTGACGGATCATAGGATTGTTGGAATCGTGGTGCGATGCGCACTTCACTTCGCGCCGGCTTGCAGCCACGCGATGAGGTCGGCGACTTCGTCCGGATGGCAGGTGTTGATGAGGCCTGGGGGCATGAGGGAAACGGGGGAAACCTCAACTTTTTGAATGTCCTTTCGCGCAAAGCTGCGGACATCGGAAGCGGTGAAAATGTTTTCCTGAATCTGCAAGGCGTCGGGGCCTTCGTTCACTTTGCGACCCACAAACACATCACCGTTTTTCATCGTGACCTGTGTGGTGCCGTATTGGTCACTGATGGTCTTGCTCGGCTCGGTGATGTTCTCGATGAGCTCACGCACGCCGAACTTCTGCGCTGAGAGCGTGAGGTCGGGTCCGACCACGCCGCCCTCGGTTTTGAAAAGGTGGCACGCAAGACAGCCGGTCTCGCGGAACAAGGTCTTGCCGCGCTCGATGTTACGCTTGCCCTTCAGCAGCGGCTCCACTTCGGCGGCGAGTTCGTCGGTGCTCCAGTTTTTCACAAACAGGCGTGAGGCCACTGGCGGCGCGGGCTGCACCTCGGGCGGAGCGCTCAGCACTTTTTCGAGCGCGGTCTTTTCCTCAGGGGTGAGCGAGGCGATGGCGTCGTTGCGGATGTCAGTGATGAACTTGGCGAGGTTGCCCGCTTTGTTGAACTCGGCACGCAGGAACCAGCGGAAGTAAATTTCACGGCTGCCTGCCGGCCATCCGCCGGAGACAAGGCGCAAGGCCGCGGCAAAGGCAATCTGCTCCTCTTGAGTGGGGGCCTTTTGGAATAGCGGAAAGAGCTTCTGCGCTGCGAGCGGCGACTTCCAGCGCACGAGGAGCTGCCCGGCCTCGATATTGAAACGGTTGTCGGTCGTCGGCACGGCAGTGTGGAGCTTGTTCAGCAGGGTCGCGCGTGCCGGTGCATCGGGATCGCCGAGTCTGATGGATGCGACTTGCAATGCCCGGATGGCATCGAGTTTGGTGGCGGAAGGTTGTTTGACCAGATCCATGGAGGCGAGCTTTTCAAACACCGCGCTCTTTGCAGAGGCGGTCTCGAGCCGTGACAGCGCCAGTGCGGATTGCACCACAGCCTGCGGAGCATCGAGCGAGAGGGCTTGCTTCTGCCATTCCGCGACCGGACGGAACTCGAGTAGTGTCCGGGCTGCGAAACGGATGAAGCGGTCCTCATGCGCGAGATTTGCCAGCGCGAGGTTCAGCGATTCGGCACCCGTGGAGTGATAGTTCTGCTCCAGACGATGCCGCAGCGCGCGCAGTTCGCGCGCCTTCGGGTCGCCCTTTGGCGGTGCCTCGGCGGTGCTCTCCTTGCCGGTGTAATAGACGCGGAACAGACCACTGTAGCCCGTGCGGCTGCCGCCGGTGAAATACATGGCACCGTCCTTCGGATTCACGGCGATGTCCGTCGGCTTCAGCCCGCGCCCCTCGACGAACACCTCCATGTTTGCCGAGTAGCTCGCGCCTTTTTCCTTCATGTGCACCGCGTAGAGCCGGCCATACGTCCAGTCGGCGATGTAGAGTGCCTCCTGGTATTTCACCGGAAATTTTCCGCCGTAGCCGAATGCCACGCCCGTGGGACTGCCCTGCCCGACATTGAGCACCGGAGGCAGGGAGTCTGCATAGTCCTCCGGCCACTTTCCCGAGACACTGCGCCAGCCATACTCCGCGCCGTCCACGACATGACACACACGCGTGGGCCGATACCATGGCGTGCCGAGATCCCACTCCATATCCGCATCATAGGTGAAGAGTTCGCCATCACGGTTGTAGGCGGCGTCATACTCATTGCGAAAACCTTCGGCGATGAGTGTCCATTCTTTGCCATCCGGCGACATGCGGCAGAAGTAGCCCGCCGGAGCGCCAGCCCCGAGCATGAATCCGTGGCCCTTGATCTTCGGCAGAGCGAGGTCGTCCTTCCAAATCGGCGGCACCTGATAGTGCTGATACTCGGTGGCAGCCGTGGCATTGCCACAGACCACGGTGATGCTTTTCCCATCGGGCGAAAGGATCAAGGCGTGCGGGCCGTGATCATTCTGGCCGTGCAGCTTGCGCAGCAGTTCAACCTTGTCGAAAACGTCGTCGCCATCTGTGTCGCGGAGCCGATACACGCCTGAGCCCGCCTCATAGACGCCCTCCTGGCACACCATCACGTAGAGGCTGTCAAAGGCCCACAAGAGGCCGTTGGCGTGGCCGACGGGGAGATTGATGGGTTCGATTTTCGTCGTCTTCGGGTCGCCGCCAATCGCGGGCACGGTCACGCGCACGAGCCGCCCACCGGCGTCCGATGCGATGATGCGGCCCTTGCCGTCGAGGCACATCGCCACCCACGAGCCCTCATCCTCATCGAGCGCGTGGAGTCGCTCGACCTTGAAGCCCTCTGGCACTTTGATGTCCTTCTCCGCCGTCACTGAGGGGCGCAGCGGCACAAAAACATCGCCCTGTGGTGCAGTGGCGTAATCGTGCAGCACCTTCGCGGGCTCGGCCTTCCCATTCACCACCACGCTCCACGCACCGTCCGTCTCCAGGCGCCGCCGCGTGCCATCCATGTCTGCGACGAGCATGCTCATCACCAACGAATCCGCACCACCGCTGCTATTCGTCTCAAGCCGCAGCTTGTTCAGGCCCTTCACCGCCTGCTTTTTGAACTCGAAAACTTTAGGCCGCTTCACATCGCTGTGTTCGCCCACGCTCTCGCCATTCAGGGTCACCGTGCATGGAGCGGACGACATGAGCTTGACGCGAACCACCACCGGCGCGTTCGCGAGCTGGAACTCACGTTCAAACACCACCGTCGCATCCTTCGCAAGCGGCTGCGCCGAGCCAATCCAGCTGAGCTTCGACGGTGCTGTGTTCAATGGCAGAACCTCCGCTGCTTTCGCCGAAGACAAGACAAGCGCCAGCAGAGCGATGAGCGCGGTGAAGGATCGGAGGAAGTGGCGGCGGGGATTCATGAGTCTTGGATAAGTGGGGTGATCATTTTTTCGGCTGCTGATTCATCTCGCAGTCAGCATCCACCGGCACGGCGGGGCCGCCCTGATCCACGGGATGCGTGAAGAGGTAACGGAAGACCTCATCGTAAACCCACAGGCCCATCGCGTCCTTGCCTCCAGGTACGACGATGGTGTGCGCACGGCCGCTGTTGTTTTTCACGTCGATGTTGGTGATGAGGCGGCGCGTATGGTCGTAGGGCGGCTTGGCCGCGTCGATGTTCACGATGGGGCCGTGGTTCTGCATCTTGAGCAATTGCCAGGAGCGGCAGTAATGATCCGCGACCCAGCCACCATCGAGAACATGGGAGAACCCGAAGAAGCGGTTCGATGGCGTAGCGGAGGCTCCGCCCTGCCAGGTCTCTGTGTTGTCACGCGGGCCGGAGAACATCACCACGCGATCCACCTTCTGATGCATGGCAAAGCGCGCCGCCGTGGTGCTGCCGTGCGAGATGCCGCTCATGATGACCTTCTCCCAGCGCAGGTCGCTACCATCTGCGGTGATGAACTGCTCCCACTTTCCTTCAGGATTCTCCTTCGCGAGCCACTTCACGAAATGCAGCGAGCGTTCCATCACGCCGTCGGGTTTCGGGATGTTCACCAGCGGGCTGAAATCCTCTCCCGTGGCTGCTTCGAGGCGGACATTCCCGATCGCCGTGCCGCTGCCGTCCTCGTATTGAGTCTTGGTGAGGCCTGCGAACCAACCGTTCGAGTAATGCGGCTGGATGCCGTGATAGCCATAACTGGCGATGCGCTCAAACAGCCCTTGATTGTGCCCCATGAGCCAGATCACCAGTTTGCTCTGCGAAGGCACACGTGTGTCCACAACGGCATGTTGCAGGTCGGCGGGTTTGCCCTTGTCATCGGTGAAAGTGAACTTGATCTCCGGGTGCTCCTTCGCACGCGGATCGATCTCGCTGGCTCGCTTCGAGAGGTCAAAACGCTGGCCCTCTGCGGCGTGGAGGTGGGTGAGGAGGAGGAAGGTGAAAAAGAGGGGTTTCATGCGGATGGGGGATTGCAGGGAGAAGAATGGGGGCAGGAGAATGATCGGAAAGAACGTTGGAACATTGCTTCAGAAGGCACCGAAAATCAGCGATTCTACTGCCCCCCATTC